>CAYYVZ010000067.1:0-17017 GCA_964475235.1 uncultured Myxococcales bacterium
CGGGCCCGGCTCCGGAGGATTTCCGCGGGCGGGTCCAGCATCTGGCGACCCTGGACGGCGGCAATTTCACGTCGGTCGAGATGCTGGTCTCGATCATCCGCCGCGTGCTCGGTCGCGCCGCTTCGAACGCGCACGACGACGAATAGCGCTGCAATTCCGGGGGGAATCACCGCACGGAGCCCGGGAGACCGGGCTCCGTGCGGCTGCGCCCGTGTGCCCCCGCTCACCCTTCGGCCGCGCATCCGTCTCGCCGACAAGCCTGCTTCTTGACTGGCCAAGAGGGGGAGGGCTTATTCCGCCCTTCGTGCCCACCCCCCCGACCGACAACGCCGGTTTTGTCCTCGACCTCGCCGCCGGGCGGCTCTGGGTCGAGGGAAGGGCCGTCGAGCTCCGGCCCAAGACCTGGGAGGTCCTCTGCGTGCTCGCCGAGCGCTCCGGCGAGCTCGTCACCAAGACCGAGCTTCTCGACCGTGTCTGGCCGGACACGGCCGTCAGCGAGGGCATCCTCAACAAGTCGATCGGCGAGCTTAGGGCGGCGCTCGACGACAGCCGCGGCGAGCCGCGGTGCATCGAGACCGTGCCGCGCCGCGGCTATCGCTGGATCGGCCGCGCCCGCATCGTTCCGCGCGGCGGGTCAGGCGGCGCCGCGGCTCCCGTCCAGCCGGCTCCGCTGCCTGCGCGCAGCGATCCCGAGACTCCGGCGATCGTTGCGCGCGAAAATGACCTCGCGAGCCTCGACGCCGCTCTGGCCCGCGCGCGCGCCGGCAGCCGCCAGGCGGTGTTCCTTTCCGGCGAGGCCGGCGCGGGCAAGACGACGGTCGTCGACCATTTCCTCGCTCGCGCGGGCAGTTTCGGCTCGGGCGTGCTCGTGCTGCACGGCCAGTGCCTGGAGACCTCGGGCCTGCACGAGCCGTATCTCCCGCTTCTCGACGGCTTCGAGCGGCTCGTACGCGACGGCGAGACTTCGGAAACGGTGGCCTCCGCGCTGAAGCGATACGCGCCTGCATGGGTGGCGCAGATGCCGTCGCTCGATCCCAGGCGCGATCCGTCCGCGGCGACGGCGCCGGGCAGCATGCTGCGGGAGCTCATCGCGGTCGTCGACGAGCTTTCGCGCGACCGCACGCTGGTGATCGCGCTCGAAGACGCGCACTGGGCCGACCTCGCGACCGTCGATGCCCTCGGTGCGCTCGTCAAGCGTCGCGATCCCGCGCACCTCCTGCTCGTGGTGACCGAGCGCAAGGCCGACGCGCTTGCCACGGGACACGCCGTCGTCGGCGTGCAGCGCGACCTCGTCTCGCGCGGCCTCGCCGAAGAGATCGCGCTCGCGCCGTTCGGAAGCGACGACCTTCGCGCCTACCTCGTCGCGCGCTGCCGCGGGCTCGAGGCGCACGGCGAGATCGCCGTGTGGCTGCAGCAACAGACGGCCGGCAACCCGCTCTTCGTGCGGCTCGTGCTCGACGAATGGATCTCGCGCGGCATGGTCGAGGCCGGTGCGGACGGTGCATGGTCGCCGGTCGGCGAAGCCGACGAGATGCGGCAGACGGTACCCGACAGTCTCCGTGCGCTGCTCGAACGCCAGCTCGCGCGCCTCGCCGAGGACGAGCGTTCGGTGCTCGAGGCCGCGAGCGTCCGGATCGGCGCCTTCCACGCTGCGCAGATCGCCGCCGCTGTCTCGATGGACGCGGACGATGCCGACGCGCTGCTCGAAAGCATCGCGCGGCGCGGCCAGCTTCTTCGTGCCAGCGGCGAGGTCCTTGGCGCCGACGGGCGCCTCGCCGAGCAGTACGTGTTTCTCCACGCTTCGGTGCAGGCCGTCGTATCGGCGGGCCTTCCTTCGACGCGTCGCCGCCGCCTGCACCGCGCGGCCGCCGAACAGCTCGAGCGCCAGTACGCCGGCCGCGCCGCCGCCACGGCGGCAGGCTCCGCCTCCGTCGTCGCGTCCGGTGTGGCGTCGGTACTCGCGGTTCACCACGAAGTCGCCGGCGAGCCGGTCCGCGCAGCGTTCTACCTTCGCGAGGCCGGCCGCCAGGCGATGTTGCGCGACGCACCGCGCGATGCGATCCCCACGCTCGAGAGCGCCCTCGACCTGCTCGATGCGAATCCGGGACGGCCGGACAGCGACAACGTGCGCGTGCTCGTCATGATCTACCTCACGCACGCCCGCCAGCTCGCGTATGGGTTCATCGACTCGCAGGTGGCCGAGCTGTGGTCTCAGACCAGCAAGCTCGCCGAAGCCAACGACGACGCGAAGGAGCGCCTCGTTGCCGACTCCGGTCGCATCGTCGTCGCGTGCGTGTCGGGACGCTATGCGGAGGCCGAGGAGCTCATTCGCGCTTCCCTGCCGCGTCTCGATCTCGTCGAGGAAGGAGGTGCGAGGAAGACGTTCTTCTTTGCAGCCGGCTGCACGCGTTACCGGCTCGCCATGATGGCGGACTCGTGTGCGATGTTCGACGCCGCGCTCGCGACGCACCACGACACCGACCCGATCCCCGGCGCCGACATGACGGCGCTGCTCCTGTCCCAGTACGCGCCCGCCGTCGCGCTCGTCGGACGTCCCGACGAAGTGCGGCAGCTTGCCGCGCAGTCGATGGAGCTCGCGTCGGTGCACAGCCACTACAGCGAGTGCGTGACGGGAACCCTCGTCTCGTGGGCGCTCGCGCTGGTCGGCGACTACGAGGCTGCGACTCCGATCGCAGCGCGCTGCTTCGAGATTGCCGAAGCCGACAACTTCCGCACGTGGACGACCCGGCCGCTGTTCGTGCTCGGAATGGCGGACATTCTCGAAGGCCGGATCGACGCCGGAATTTCCAGGGTGCGGGCGGGACTCGAAGGACGTCGCGGCGACGGACAGCTCGTGGACCACAGCGCGATGTGCTGCCTGTTCGCTGAAGCGCTGATGGATGCCGGACGACCGGGGGCCGCCGACCTGCTGAAGGAGGCCGCGGACTTCGTCGCGACTTCCGGCGAGCTTTTCGCGGAAACCGAGATCGTGCGGCTGGAGGCGCGCCTCCAGCGCGAAACCGGAGCGGACACGTCCGAGGTCGAACAGGCCCTGCGCCGCGCGCTCGAGGTCGCCCAGCTTCGCGGCATTCGCTGGCACGCGCTGCGTGCAGCTACCGATCTCGCCGACCTGCTCTGCGAAGCCGGCCGCGCGCAGGAGGGCGTCGCGATCCTCGCTCCCGTTGCCGGATCGATCGCCGGCGGCGCCCGGCTTGCGGCGGTGCGCCTCGCGAACGAAACGCTCGAACGCTGCGGTACCGCCGCTGCCTGCGCCTGATCCCTTGCCGGTTCTCCGGAATCGGTTCGTTCGGGTTTGTCTCTAGCGTGCGGCCGTCCTAACTGACCAGTCGGAGGAACCCGGCATGGCTTCGAGCGTCATCTGCATCTCTCACACGCAGGAGGCCGGAGGCGGCGACATCGCGCGCGCCGTCGCGCAGGGTCTCGGCTACCGCTTCGTGGACGAGGAGATCATCCTGCGGGCGGCACGCATCGCGCAGGTCGACCCCACCGTCGTGGCTGCGGCCGAGCGCAAGCAGCCCTTCCTCACGCGGGTATTCGAGGCGCTCGCCGCCGCGACGTCCATGGGCGGCAGCGTGGCCATCGCGAGCGGCATGGTCGCCGAGGCCACGACGTGGACCGGCAGCGCGGCGGGGCTCAGCGAGGACCTGCGCCTCCTGATCCGGGCGGCGGTGATCGAGGTGGCTCGCAACGGCAACGCCGTGATCGGGGCGCACGCCGCGTCCCACGCTCTCGGAGCGAAAGCGGGCGTGCTGCGCGTGCTCGTGACCGCGCCCGAGGAGCTCCGCGCCGAGCGTCTGGCCGAAGCGAAGCTGCTCACCGCAGCCGAGGCGGTCCGGGAGATCGCCGAATCCGATGCGGGACGGGAGAACTACCTGCAGACGTTCTACGGGATTCGCCAGGAGCTGCCGACGCAATACGACCTCGTCTTCAACACCGAGCTGCTGACACCGGAGCAGGTGACGTCGCTCATCATCGCCGCTGCGAAGGCATGAACGCGCAGGCGGACGCAGGAGGCTCACCCATGACCGCAACGCTCGATCGCGAGGAGTGCACTCTCTACAGCGGCGCCGCCCAGGGCGCCGAGGCGGCGTTCGGCGCGGCGGCCGAGCGTCACGGAATCGACGAGGTGAACTTCACCTTCGAGGGACATAGCGACGCGCGCACTCGCGGCATCCGCGTGCTCACGCACGCCGAGCTGAGGCGCGGCGACGTGAGCCTCGGCTACGTGAGCCGCCTCATGCACCGCCAGTACCACGACACCCAGCTCTTCAAGAAGGTGCTGCAGACGCTCTGGCACCAGGTCAACAGCGGCCAGGAGATCTACGTCGTCGGCAGGATCCTCGACGACGGCACGGTCAAGGGCGGGACCGGGTGGGGGGCGGAGTTCGCCAAGCTCTGCAACAAGCCCCTTTTCGTGTTCGACCAGGAACGGCCGGGCTGGTTCGAGTGGACCGGCGCCGAGTGGAACCCCGCCGGCGAGCCGCGCATCGCCCACCACGAGTTCACGGGCACGGGCACGCGCTTTCTCAACGACGCCGGACGAAAGGCGATCGACGACCTTTTCGCGCGCAGCTTCGCGTCCTGACAGTTCCTCCCGGCTCGACGCTTCGAAACGTCCCGTCAGGACGCGACGCGGATCCGGAACGTCGCCTCGAGTCTCGCGGGAGCGGACACCAGCGGTGCGGCGAAACGCGCGTCGGCGAGGGCGTTGACGGCGGCCGTCATCGGCTCGATGCACACGAACGGCGACGCTTCCGGCGCCCAGACCTGGACGAACGGGTAGGCATCGTCCATCTCGATCTCGATCCTGCGCGTCGAATCCTCGATCGCGAACGCCCGTGACCGCTCGATGTCCGTGAACAGATCGTCGTAGGTGCGCGCCGCGAGCGGGGCCGTCGCGATTTCGACTTCCTCGAATGGGCCCGAGGGCAACGAGCGCGCGTCGAGCACCACGCGCCTTCGCACCGGCAGCGTGAGCAGCCACGTCTCGCGCGGCGATGGAAGCCGGAAGTACGGGTGCCATCCGAACGAAACAGGCACCGTCCTCTCTTCCGCCGGTGTCATTGTGGTCGTGAGATGGAGCGCCTCGCTGGTGAGCGTCGCGGCGATCTCCACCGTGTGGGGAAACGGAAAGCTTGCGAGCAGCCCGGGATCCGCGAAGCGGAAACGCGCGCGAAGCAGGGCGGCATCGGCACCCGCCCTGCGCTCGACGATCTCCCACGCCGTGCGGCCACCGAGCAGGCCGTGATTGGCAAGACCGTTCGCATCGCGGCTCACGTGCGACGCGCCGGCCGCAATCTCGACGCGGCGTCCCGCGATCTCGTATCGATCCGCGCCGAGCCGGTTCGCCCATGGATGAAGAAAGGGGATCCCGCAGGTTCTCGCCTTGTCGGCGTAGGCGGCGAGGCCCGCACGCCGGTAGAGAAGGTCCTCGCCGTCATGCACGAGCGCGCTGCAGATCATGTTGAGCGACGGGACGAATGTCGCAGCGAGGCGTCCGTCGGACGACGTGAGCACGACGGTTTCGAAACCCTCGTCCGTGCGTTCGTCGATGCGCGTCGTCATGTGGAATCGGGTGCCTCGCTGGCGCGGCGCGATCGTCGCGCGCATGCGGCCAGCACGTGGTGTACACGATCGGTTGCAGTCGGGCGAGGCGACCGGCATCAGGCTTCCATGACGACGAACCTCCGCACGGCGCGCCGCATCGTGGTGGCCGTCGTCGGCGGCACGATCACGCTCCTCGGTGTGGCGCTGCTCGTGCTGCCCGGTCCGGCTTTCGTCGTGATTCCCGTCGGGCTGTCGGTTCTCGCGACCGAGTTCGTGTGGGCCAGGACCTGGCTGCACAAGGCGAAGGAGGTCGCGTCGAAGGCGGTCGGGAGCAGGAGTTGAGGACCGTCTCGCGCAGGCCCGGGCCGGCTCTCGCGTCGTTCGAGTACCGCAACTGAGTTCGCGAGATCGGCAGTCCCGTGTCGGCCGCCGGCCAGCGCTGGCCACGTCCCGATCGGAGACGATGGCCTGTTCTATGGCCATCGGCGTGCTAGAACGGAACCGTGCAGATCGCCTGGCTCACGGCATCGGGGCTTCACGTGCGAGGCGAGGACGGCTCGGTCCGCGACGTGGAGAGTGTGTTCGCGCAGAGCGTGCGCAGCCGCCACCAGTCGATTCACCGTCGCAACGCCTGGAAGACCGGAGGCGAAGGCCGCATGGGAAGCTTCGGCTCGAGCGAGCTTCTCTGGGGCACGGGCGTCCGCGATCCCGAACAGCTGCGCATCGCGGTGACGAGCATCGCGGCCACGCGCGGAAGCGGCGAGCTGCTTTACTCCCTCGACGCCGACGGACTCGATGCCGTCTGTTCGGTTTCGCTCGACGATCTGACCGAGAAGCGGCTCATGCACGGAAGCGAGCGCAAGGTGCGCTTCCTTTCGATGTCCGACGACGGCTCGCGGCTCGCATGCTCGGTCGCGCATCCCGACGGCTCGTCGAGCATCGCCGTCATGAAGGCTGACGCGACGGACCTTGCCGAGGTGACCGAGGGCGAGTCCGTGGATCTCGCGCCGAGCTGGGTGGCGGGTAGTCGCAGCCGGCTCGTCTATCAGGCCGCGGGAATCGGCCGCGACCCGTCGGGGTTTCCCGTCGCGCTCTCGCCGTTTTCGGTCCAGCGACTCGACATCTCACGCGGCGAGGTCGAGACCGTGATGGAGTCCGGCACGCACGATTTTCTCGGGCCGAGGCAGGGCTCCGACGGAACCGTCTACGCGATCCGGCGGCCGGCTGCAGCCCAGGTGCAGAAGCCGTCGGGCCTGCGCGTCCTGCTCGACATCCTGCTGATCCCTTTTCGCGTCGCGTGGGCGCTGTTCCAGTACCTCAACTTCTTCGCGACGCGCTACACGGGCAAGCCGCTCACCACGGCCGGCGGCCCCAGGCGCGAAGCGGCGGACCTGCGCCAGATGATGGTGTGGGGCAATCTCATCAACGCCGAAGAGGCGGCGCGCGACGCACGCGACCATCCGAACGAGCCGCCGCCGATCGTGCCGAAAACCTGGGAGCTCGTCGCGCGGCGCGCCGACGGAGCGCTGGCGAGCATCGCGCGCAGCGTCGTTTCCTTCGATCTGGCCGCCGACGGCAGCGTCGTCTATTCGACCGGCTCGGCGATCTACCTGCGAGACGCGCGCGGCCACACGGATCGCCTCGTCGAAGCCAAAGGCATCGAACAAGTTCTCGTTCTCGCGTGAAGAAATCAGGGATACCGCCAGTGCACCTGTTCATCCGCGCGAGGACGTTCACCGGGAACCTGCGCCCGATCGAGGGTTGCGCGCGCCGCTCGCCGCTACCGTGTGCACTGCTCGTCGCGGCGGTGTGGCTCGTGTCGGACCCGCCGCCGGTTCGCGCACACGAAGCGGTCTCGAAGAAGACCGTTCTCTCCGCTCTCGACGGCACGTCGTCGTCCTCGCGCACCGCTGCGAAAGCGCCGATGCTTTACGCTCCGTCCGAACCGGACAGGCTTCGTCCGTGCTGCGCTTTCGGAGGCGAAATGAAGGTGGAGCTGCTCGGCGTCCCCGTTCCCGGGTACCGCCACCGGCCGGTGCGCGGACCTTCCGACATCGGACCCCACGAATACGATCCGGGCCTTCTGCAGATCCTGCCGAGCACCAGCGGTTCCGCCGGCGAGGACGATCCGAAGCGCGAGCACAACGGAATCGTCTACACCTGCCGCGGCGGCTTCCTCGACACCGCCCACGTTCGCGACTTCGCCGACCTCACCTGGTTCCTCGCGTCCCGCATCGACGACCGGCTCGAGACCGGCGGCGTCATCGACCTCGTGGATTACGGCGGGACACGCCGCGTCTCGATTCGCCCCGTGCCGCGCGACAAGCTCCGCCGTGCGGGCCGCACGGCGCTTGCCATCGCCGTGGCGGGGCGACTGGCATTCGACCTGTCGGTATGGCGCGAGATCGCCACCTGGTACGGATACGAGTCCGTGCCGCCGTGGCCGGAGAAGCTCTCGTCGTTCTCTCCCGAGGACCTCTACTCGAACCTGCTCGGCACGAAGCTCGCCGAGGGAATTCTGCGAAGCACGGAGATTCCGAGCCTGCGCGCCTGGGATCTCGCCATGGATACGTGGCTGTTCAGGGCCATGGAGGCACTCGGAGTCGTTCCGGTTGAATCGGCTCGCGGGCTGATGTCGTCGCTCGACGGCCTGTGGTGGGACTCGGCGCGTTCGATTCCCGACTGGCGCATCACCATGCGCCGCAAGTTCGATCGCGGACCGGTCGTCACGCCGTGGACCGTGCGAACCGACGCGCCGAAGTCCGCTCGCGCTTCTGCCGCGTGCCGTCCGACGGACAAGCCCGTTGCTCTCAAAGTCGCCGATCGCTTCGCCGGAATCGACCTCGACGACGTTGCCGAGATCGACGTAGTGGCGAGCGACCGGCTCGTGCGACACGGCCTGCCGCTGCCGAGACGCGACGATCGGCACATCGTCGAGGCGGACTACAAAGGCCTCATCGAGGCCGTGCGACGCGAGTCCGAGACAGGACTTTACGGACGCCACCGGACGGCGCAGTCGGCGCGGGCGCGCTGACGGCGACTCGCGACCGTCGCCGGCAATTTCGTCAAAAAGCCACGACGGAAGCCTCTAATCCTTTGGCGGGCCATGCGCCGTTGCGGAGTCGGCCCTTCCCCGGCTGCGCCGGGGCGGCCCGAGCCGAGTTGTCTTCCCATACCTCCTCGTTGACGGTGTCGCGGGATGTCCGGCGCGCAGAAGAACAGGGTCGGGAGCATCTCGCTCGTGGTAGCCGTTGTCGGTGCGGTCGCTTCGCACGTGGCGCTCGGACGGCCCGAGCTCGAAGGCGCGCTGTGGCTTCGCGTGATCGGCGCGGGTTTCGAGGCTGCCGTGATCGGAGGCCTTGCAGACTGGTTCGCCGTGACCGCCCTGTTCCGGCATCCGCTCGGAATTCCCATCCCGCATACCGCGATCATCCCGGCACGGCGCGCGAAGATGATCGAGTCGATCGTGAACATGGTCGAGAGGGACTGGCTGTCGCCCGAAGTGATCGGGCAGCGGCTCTTGCGCCTTTCGCCGAGCGAAGCCGTGATCGACTGGTTGCGCGACGACGAGCATGCGGCGCGGCTCGGCGGCCCTCTGCGCGACCTGCTGCGCGGCGTCTCGCGCACGCTCACCGAGCCGGAAGTGGTGGAGTTCGCCGACCGGACCGTGCGTCGCCAGCTTCGTGAGCTGCGCATCGACCGGGCAGGGGGAAAGTGGCTCCTGCAGCTGGCCAACAGCCCCACGGCCGACGCGGGCTTCACCGCGTTCGCGACGTCGCTGGCCAATCTCGCGTCGCGGCCGCGCACGGCCGAGCAGCTCCACTGGTGGCTCGAGCGCTCGGCCGATGCGCTGCACGACCGCGGCCGGCGCGTGGTACCGTTCATGCTCAAGCGCAAGGCCGTGCGCCAGAAGATCGTGGAAGCGGCCTGCGAGTACTCGAGCGCCGAGCTGCGCGCAGCCTCCCAGGACGGCCGTCATCCTCTGCGCCGCTACGCGCTCGAGGCGTTCGGCAGTTTTGCCGAGCGTGTGGCGAGCGGCGATCCGGAGTCGCTCGGCCGCATCGAAGGCGTGCGTACTGCCCTCGTCGAGAGCCTCGAGGCCGGGCCCCTCGTACGCGAGATGCTGGGGAGGCTGCGAACCCAGCTCGAGAGCGAGCTCGCCGATCCGTCCGGGACCCTGTCGCAGCTCGTCGATCGCAAGCTTCGCGACGGCGTGCTCGACGTACTCTCCGATCCGGAGCGGTGCGCGGCGTTCGACGCGTGGGTGCGACGGACAGCAGAAGAGCTGCTGCGCCGTCACCATCACCAGATCGGAATCACCGTGCGCGAGAGCCTCGAGGCTCTGGAGACGGGCGAGCTCGTGCGGCAGATCGAGGACCGCGTCGGCGGCGATCTCCAGTTCATTCGCCTGAACGGCGCGGTGGTCGGCGGCCTCGTGGGCATGGCCCTGGCCGTCGCTCGCGCATTCGCACCCTGACGTTGCGGCCTGGGGCTGCTTCCGAACGCTGCCAGCTGTGACCTCACGCTCCGGCCCGCTGCCACCAGGCCGTCGTTCCGGCTCCGCTGTCGCAATCGATCAAGCCGGACGATGTCTTAGGCATTCCTTAGCGCGAATTTCCGCGCGCTGACCTGCGAAACGCTCGAACTGCGGAAGGAACTGTCGCAGTATCCGTTTCGCGCGCGAGGCTGGGGCCCGCGCGCATCGTTCCAGAGTTCGCAGTTCGTCGTGACACTGCACGCCGGAGTTTCCGGCAAGGGGGTTCGTCGCAGTGGCCGCTACCATCGCTCTGTCCCTGTTTGTCATCGCATTGGTGCATTTCTACTGGGGCCTGCTTCGTATCGAAGGCGAAGCGGTGCTCGTTCCCGAACACGAAGGCCGACCGGTCTACGCTCCGACCAACACCGAATGCCTCGACGTCGCCGCAACGCTCGTGCTTGCCTGCGTGATCGTCGCGGCGCGCGGCGACCTGCTTCGCTCGCCGATGCCGGAGGCCTGGACCCATGCCGGAACGTTCGCCGTTGCCGTCGTGCTGCTGGCCCGTGCGGTCGGCGACTTCCGCTACGTAGGCTTCTTCAAGCGCGTTCGCGACACAGAGTTCGCGGAATGGGACACGCGGCTGTTCTCGCCGGTGAGTTTCCTGCTCGGTGCGGGCACATTCTGGCTCGCCCTCGGCTGACGCGGTCGCCGCGGCTCGATCGCGCCGCGGCGACCAACCTCGATCACGGCGAAGGAGCTGGCGAGCCCTCGCTTTCCGCTGCGCCTTCGCCCGCGTCCGCTGCAGGATGCGTCGCAGGACGAGGTGCCGGACGCGCCTGCTCGACCGCCACGCCGTCCACCAGCAGCGTATCGATCTGCGGTTTTCCGGCGGCGTCGATCGCGACAACCAGCCGGGCCAGGTTCTCACTCGCTGCATCCTGGAAAATCCGCGTGAGCTCTTCCGCCCGTGCTTCGGGAATGTAGTAGCGCTCGAGCTCGCCGAGGTAGCGCAGCTGCAGCGCCCCCTGGCACTCGGTGCGCGCGAGCTCGCAGGCCGTTCGTTCGACCAGGGTCCGCTGTTGCTCGACGTCGGCGAGCAGGCACAGGCAGCAGGAATCGCCCGACACGTCGTCGCAGGGCGCGCCGTCGGCTGCGCCGACGACCGGCAGGTCCGCGTCCTCGAGCACCAGCCTGTACTGGATGTAATGGCCGCGCAGCAGGTCGCGCGGGTCGTAGCCCGTTACCTCGAACGTCCACCGACGGCCTTCGGCGAGGTGGCGCTCCGAGCGCACGATGCCGAGGCCCAGCACGACGAGCGGCAGCGCGACCGCGACGGCGAGGAAGCTACGACGCATGGCCGGGGCTTCCTCCCGCGCCGAGGCGCTCGGCCAGCTCGGGCGACTTCCGCTTCCAGATCCACGCGAGCAGCAGCGTGAACAGGCCGCCCGTGATCATGCCGAGGCCGGTGTCGAGCATGGAGCCGAAGACTTCGAAGTACATGACGAGCACGCGCAGCGCGATGAGCGCGGTCAGCGTGTTGAAGCTGCGCACGCTGCCGAGCGCGAGCACGGTCCACGCGGCGATCGCGAGAACGCCGACCTGCGAAAGAGCCCCGATGGCCGGCATCGCGTAGCGGTCGGTCGTGGTGGCCGTGGCGAGCAGGAGCCACGTCGCCGCGAGCAGCAGGCCCATGCCGCTTCGTGCCCGCGGCGAGACGTCGGAGTAGAGCCGCGGGAGCAGCGCGAACAGGGCTGCCGAGGCAGCGCCGCAGGTCCCGACCGCCCAGCCGAGCTTGTCGTCTTCGATGTCGGAGTAGAACGCGAGGCCGATCGTCAGCGCCGAGACGACGAGCGCGGTCCAGAGGAGGCGGCTCCACGCGGCGCTCACGAGCGGCCGCTCGCGCGCGAAGCCCGGCAGCCGCGCGACGACGATGTACGCCAGCAGCGTCGTGAACATCAGGGTGACCGCGAGGTTGAGGACTGCGCCTTCGCTCCAGACGTTCGCGAGGGCATCGAACAGCTCGACGTACGCGAGTCCGTGCGTCCCGAGAAGGCCGAGCAGCCAGACCGCGCCGAGAAGGGGGCCGCGCACGAGCAGCATGAAGGGCAGCGTCGCGAGCGACCAGATAGCGAGGCCCTGATACTGCGGGGAGCCGAGCTGGTAGACCTGTCCGATCAGTGCGATCGAAGCCAGCACGAAGGCATAGTAAACGCCGGCGAGAACGTCGGTGAGCCACTTCTCGCCGCGCGACGCTGCGCCGTAGAGTGCGACGGCGAGCGCTGTACCCACGGCGAGGTCCAGGCCCAGCTTCGTGCGCGGCGAGATCGAGTACCAGTTGGCGGCGACGATCGAGATCACGCCGATACCGATGGTCAGCGCGCCGAGCCCGCCCAGTGCGTAGAGAACGACGGGGCGATGGCTCTGCTGCTCGAAGGCGGCGATGCGCGCGGCGGCGGCTTCGTCGAGAAGTCCGGCTTCGCGCCACTGGGCGAGTTTCTTCTCGATGTTCATCGGGGACGACCGGAGCGCCGTAGCGGAATCTACACCGCGGGTCGCCGGCTGGATAGACGGGCGGTGCTCAGGCTTTCGATTTCAGGATCACGATGGTCGCACCCCAGCCGCCGCGGTCGGGAGTCGCGTCGGCGAACGACTCCACGTCCGGATGGACGGCGAGAATCTCCTGCACGCGGCTTCGCTGGAAGCCCGTGCCGCGTCCGTGGATGAGCCTTACCTCACGGAATCCCTTGTCGATAGCAGCCTCGAGATAAGCCTCGACGGCGATCGGAATGTCCCGCGGCCGGAAGGTGTGGAGGTCGAAGGAGTCCTCGATCGGGACGACAAAGGCTTCCTCGGGATTGTCGTCGTCCGTCACGGTTCGGCTCTCCTGCGAGCGCAAACCAGGACGGAAGACCGGGCGCGCCCGGCTTCCAGGACCGTTTGCTCCTCGACGACGAGTCCCGCCGCCGACACCGCGCCCAGGAAGTCGCGCTCGTACGTCACGCCGCCGAAATCGATCGTCGTGACGAATCGCAGGGCAGGCTTGAGACGCTCCATCACGCGCGAGCGGGAGTGCTCGAAAGTCTGCGTAAAGTAGACCGCGCCGCCGGGCGCGACCAGGGAGGCGACGTGCCCGAGCGCGGCGACCGGGTCGGGAAGCAGCATGAAGCTGCCGCTGAAATAGACCGCATCGTACGGACCGCCGGCGTGGTCGTACACCGACTCCAGCTTCGCGTCGATGCGGCCGGCAAGCCCGCTCTCCGTCACCATCGCGCGGCAGCGTTCGACGTAGGCTGCGTCGATGTCGATGCCGGTGACGCGAAGGTCTTTCGAAGCGACGAGCGGCCCGTTCGCGAGCAAGGCGGCGCCGGTGCCGATACCGACGTCGAGCAGGCGGCAGCGATCGGGAAGACGCTGGAGCACAGCCGCGTACCAGCGGGCCGTCATCGGCACGATGGCCCTGTCGTAGAGACGGGCGCGCAGGCGCCGGACGAGGCGCAGTCCGTTCATCTTTTCCATGGGGAAGCGTGCTCACTCCTCGTCGAGCCGGCGAAAGCGAAGCGTGAGGAAATCGACGAGCGCACGCACCGCGGGCAGCACGCAACGGCGCGACGGCAGCACCGCATGCACGACTTCCGGTCGCGGCGTCCAGTCGGGCAGCACCGGCACGAGCTCGCGTCGGGCGATCTCGCCTTGGACCAGCATGAGAGGAAGATGGACCACGCCGATGCCTGCGACCGCCGCCGTGCGCAGTGCCACCATGTCGTCGGTCACGAGCCGCGGGCGATGAGGGATCGACGCATGCGCTCCGGCCGGTCCGTGAAGCTGCCAGAGATGGCCCTTCTCGGCCGGCCCGAGCGACACGCTCGGAAAGCGGGCGAGGTCGGCCGGCAACGCCGGTGCGCCCAGCGTTTCGACGAGCGCGGGGCTCGCGACGAGGCACTGGCGCCGCTCGGAGAACACGCGCAGCACGAGGTCGCTGTCTTCGAGCGGCGGCCGCCGCACGCGAATCGCCATGTCGAAGCCCTCCGAGATGACGTCGACCGGCCGGTTGAGCGCTGCGAGCTGAATCTCGACGAGGGGATGGGCGGCCAGGAAGTCGGCGATCATCGGGCCGACGTTGCCGTGCAGAAGAGCGACCGGGCAGGAGACGCGCACGATCCCTCGTGGCTCGCTGCGCGAAAGCGCCACCGAGGCCTCGGCGGCTTCGGCCTCGACGAGCATGGCCTTGCAGTGCGTGTAGAACGTGCGGCCGACGTCGGTGACGGCGAACGTGCGCGTCGAGCGCTGGAGCAGCCGTGCTCCGAGTCTCTCCTCGAGGGCGGAGATGCGCCGGCTCAGCGTGGACTTGGGAAGGCCGACCGCGCGGCTCGCGGCCGCGAAGCCTCCGTGATCGACCACCTGGGTGAAGTAGTAGAGATCGTTGAGGTCTTCCACCGGCGGTCATCGTTCCGTTTTTGGAACTCTGTGTCCACGACGACGCTCTGGCCGGACGCGGCGTTCGGGCTTACGGTGCTTTCGGGCGCGGCTGCGTGTCGCGCCCCGGAAAGTACGAAGAGAAGCGCGACAAGGAGCATGAAGATGAAAAAGGTCATCGGAGTTCACAGCCAGCCCGCCAGGCACTGGGTCGGCGACGGTTTCCCCGTCCGCTCCCTGTTCTCCTATTCCGAGTACGGAAACCGGCTGAGCCCGTTCCTCCTGCTGGACCATGCCGGTCCGGCGGCGTTCGAGCCGACCGACACGCGGCGCGGCGTCGGCGAGCATCCGCACCGCGGCTTCGAGACCGTCACGATCGTCTACCAGGGCGAGCTCGAGCACCGCGATTCGAGCGGCGGCGGCGGACGGATCGGCGCCGGCGACGTGCAGTGGATGACGGCGGGAGCGGGAATCCTTCACGAGGAGTTTCACTCGCGGCGTTTTGCCGAGAGCGGCGGCACGCTCGAGATGGCGCAGCTGTGGGTGAACCTGCCGGCCGGCGAGAAGATGACGGCACCGCGATACCAGACCATTCTCGAGCGCGACATTCCGGAGGTGGAGTTGCCGGCCGGCGCGGGACGCGTTCGCGTGATCGCTGGAGACTGCGGCGGTGCGTCCGGTCCGGCCGCGACCCACAGTCCGATGAGCGTCTGGGACCTGCGTCTCGAGGAAGGAAAGCAGGCCAGGCTCAAGGTGCCCGACGGCTGGACGGCGATCCTCGTGGTGCTGCGCGGCTCCGTCGAGCTGGCGGGACAGGCTGCCGGCCAGTCGCAGTGGGTCCTGCTCGACCGCAAGGGCACGGAAGTGGCGATCGATGTGCGAACGGACGCGACCGTGCTGCTGCTCGCCGGCAAACCGCTCGACGAGCCCATCGTCGGTTACGGCCCTTTCGTGATGAACACGAAGAGCCAGATCGTCGAGGCGATCGACGACTTCAACAGCGGACGTTTCGGCCAACTGGCCGCATGAGCGCCGCATGATTCGCGCGCGGGGCGGGCGGCCCGGCCGGCCCTGCGCGCATTCGAGTCCCGGGCACAAAACCGAATGGAGGGCGCCATGCCGAAACCCTATGTCCGTCTCGACAAGAACGATGCTGCCGTGCTGCTCGTCGATCACCAGGCCGGCCTGCTGTCGCTGGTTCGCGACATCGATCCCGACCGATTCAAGAACAACGTGCTCGCGCTTGCCGATCTCGCGAAGTATTTCGGGTTGCCGACGATCCTGACGACGAGCTTCGAGAACGGCCCGAACGGCCCGCTGATGCCGGAGCTGAAGGAGATGTTTCCGGATGCGCCCTACATCGCGCGTCCGGGCAACATCAACGCGTGGGACAACGAAGACTTCGTAAAGGCGGTGCGCGCGACGGGGAAGAAGCAGCTCCTCCTCGCGGGCGTCGTCACGGAGGTCTGCGTGGCGTTCCCGGCCCTGTCGGCGATCGAGGAGGGGTTCGACGTGTTCGTCGTGACCGACGCGTCGGGAACGTTCAACGAGCTCACGCGCGACTCGGCGTGGGACCGCATGTCGCAGGCCGGCGCCCAGCTGATGACGTGGTTCGCGGTGGCGTGCGAGCTGCACCGCGACTGGCGCAACGACGTCGCCGGGCTCGCCGCGCTGTTCTCGGCGCACATCCCGGACTACCGCAACCTCATGACGAGCTACGATACGCTGACGGCGAAAAAGTAGCCGGTTGCGACCGGCATCCCGGCTTTTCTGCGGGGATGCCGGTCGCAGCGGCTCAGCGGTGCGCGCTCAGTTGCAGGCGCAGACGCATTGCGACCAGTCGAACCTCGACGGCGAGACGTGCGAGACCGCGAGCCCGGGCACGCAGGGCGTCCTGCGCTCCGTTGCGGCGAGGCCTCTAGGCTGCGGCCCTCACGGAAGGCGGGGCCGCGGAGCGAGCGAGCGCCTCGGCCACTTCGCAAGCCGCCCCATATCCCGGCAGGAACGTGACGCCCGGACCCGGATGGCACGACGCGCCGCAAAGATAGAGATCGGCAATCGGCGTTGCGTGCGCCGAGCCGGGAACCAGCAGCCTTCCGCCGAGCATCTGTTCCGGATGGATGAGCCCGTGCGTGAAGTCGCCGTTGGTGGCCCCCTGCATGGCCGCGAAATGATCCGACGAGAACACCGCGCGCTCGACGATGCAGTCGCGCAGGTCGGGCAGGAACTCGCTCAGGCGGTCGAGAATGCGCTCGGCCATCCGGTCGCGCAGGTTGCCGCGCTGGTCGCGCGCGGCTTCGCACGGAAAGAAGAAGCCGTACGTCGTCGCGATGTGGAACCCTTCGGGCGCAAGGCCCGGATCCATCACGGTGGGGATCTGCATGCCGACGGGAGGATGCGGAGGAACTTCGCCGCGGCGGCACGCCTCGTAGCTCAGCTGCTGAAGCTCGGGGTCGGGCACGAGCGTGGTGTTGAAGCGGGTGCGCGGGTCGGCGTTCAGGTGCTCGAAGGGAGGGCCGTAGCACGGAAGGCGGCTCAGCTTGAAGAGCAGGTGCACGT
>CAYYVZ010000068.1:0-3723 GCA_964475235.1 uncultured Myxococcales bacterium
GCAGTGCGATCAGCACGTTCGCGACGGTGACGGGCACCTGGGTCGCGGTCGCTTCGACGCGGGCGGCCTCGGCCGTCCCGACGGTCTTCTCGACCATCGCGGTCGCGTTCCAGAGCTCGATGCTCTCGAAGTAGCGAAGCGCCGGAAACACGTCGACCCACACCGAGAACAGCAGCGCGACGAGGCCTAGCCCGAAGACGACGCGCATCAGGCTGCGGGTTTGCGCGGAGACGTGGGAGATGAGGTCGGCGGCTTCGCGGCCGTCGCCGTCGCCGACCGCGTCCTCGATGTCGGCGTCCTCGCCCGCGGCCACTTCGGCGAGCGCCTGGTCCCTCGTGGCCAGCCAGCGCAGCGTCGCCGCGTTGGCGACGAAGAAGGCGAGCAGCACGAGCGAGCTCCACCAGATCCTCTCGACGAGCACGGTTGCCGTGAAGTAGTAGCCGCCGAGCGCGACGAGGATCATCAGCACCGCGCCCGCCATGGGCACCCAGGCCAGCCGCGAGACGAGCGGTCCGAGCTTTTCGAGATCGGTGCGGCGAAGGATCTGCTGCGCAACGTTGGAGCGAGGCGACAACAGGCGGTGAATGCCGAGACCTGCCGCCGCGACGCCCACGCAGAATCCGAGACGTCCGAGCGTCTCGCTCCAGTCCGCATCGGACTGCGCATCGAACAGCAGCGACAACGCGAAGGCCGGCAGGGCGACGGTTTCGTAGAGAACGACCTGCGCGCGGATCGTCGCGAGAGTGCTGCGCGGCAGCTCGAGAAAGGCCTGCGCGATGCCCTGCGGGCGGACCGCACGGCGCAGGAACTCCGCGATGAAGAGCGGCTCGGAAACCAGCGTGCAGACGCTCGCGGCGGCGCGCGAGAAGTCGTCGAGCGGCAGCGGCGCGACTCCGATCATCCAGCCGGCGAGCCACATCGCGAACGGCCCCGGCAGCGCGATCAGCGCGACCAGCAGCGACGCCGCGACGGGTGCAGGAAGCTGGGAAAGTCCTTCGACGCTCCTCGTCTCGCAAAGACGGGCGTGCAGCTTCTTGAGACGCGGGCGGTAGAGGACGATCGCGACGACCAGCAGCCACCCGAGGCCGGTCGTGGCCGGCGAGGTGCGGGCCGTGGCCACCATGCGGGTGGCGACCGCCACGTAGTTGTCCGGATCGACGAGCCACTGCGCCGCCATCCGCACGTCGTTCGCCTTGGAGAACGTGGGCAGTGAAGCGTTCGGGATCCACAGCACGTTCTGGTCGAGGAAGGCGCCGTAGTCCTCCACGAGCAGCACGAACTGGTTTTCCTTCGCGTCGAGGTCGACGAGCGCACCGAACCACGAGTTGTAGTCGCGGATCAGCGCGTCGAGGTAAGCGCGCCGCGTCCGCAGGACGTTGCGCGCCGACTCCTCGACGCGCTTTCGCGCGGCGGAATCGCCCGCGTCGGCCTGGGCCGCGAGGATGCCCTCGACCTCGTTTTCGAGGGCGGGCAGCGCCCGGAGCTCGTCTTCGAGGCTGAGAGCCTGGAACTGCGCGGCCGAGATCTGCTCGCGCCGCGCCCGGATATTGGCGCGCGATCGCTCGGCCTCGGGAAGGTCGGCCCTTTCCTTGCGAAGCAGAAGCCCGATCGCATCGCTCAGACCCGCCGCGACGACTTTCAGCCGCACGCCCTTCGAGCGCTCCTCGAGCTTCTGAAGACGGTCCGCGGTCGCCGACAGCTCGCGCGCGGTCGCGTCGATCCTGGCGCCGAGACCGTCGGTACCGGTGCGCTCCTCGGCGAGCTTCGCGTTCTCCTCGGCAAGCGCGCCGAGCACCGGGTGGACGCTGGCGAGCGCCGCCTCGGCGGCGCGCGCGTCGGCGGCGGCCTGCCCGGCTTCGCGCACGCGCCGCGCCGCGAGATCGGCCTGCAACTCGCCGACGCGACCTGCGTAGACGTCGATCTTGCGGCGGAAGAGGTCGCGCCTCACCGCGAGCAGCTCGCGGCGGATCTCCTGCGTCGCGATCTCGAGCTCGAGCGCGGTCGTCTGCTCGAGCGAAGCCTTCTGCTCCGCGAGGTACGAAGCGCGGCGCGCAAGAGCGCCTTCGGCCGAGCCGGCCGGCAGCGGCGGAAGCGCGAACTCGCCGAGCAGGCCTTCCCTCTTCGCGCTCGCGGCGGCGAGCTCGGCGGGCAGCGTGAGCCGGCGCTCGGCGAGGCGCGCGAGCTCGGCATCGACGTCCACCAGGCCCTTGCGCAGCGCGGCAAGCTTGGCCTCGGCCTCGGCGAGCTGCACCTCGACCTCGCTCCGGGCGGCGTGAGGCGAGACGGACGCGGGCGCCGGCTTCGACCATGCCTCGATCTCGGTGCGGGTTCTTTGCAGCAGGGTCTCGCCTTCGTGTTGAAGGCGGGTCAGAGCCTCGACGCGCTGGGTCCAGTCCGCAGCCTGCTGGAGGTGGTCAAGAGCGGTTCCATACTCGCGCAGTGCCGCGGCCGTCCCGTCGTCCGCAGACTCGACGGCCTCGAGTTTCCTCACGCGCGCCTGAATCGCCGCGATGCTGAGGTCGAGGCCCAGTCCCACTGATTCGACGGCAGGTTGCGCGACTTCCGTCGCCTCGGGCTTCGCTGCCTGGGCCGCGGCCTTCGGCGCCTGCGCGAAAGCAGGCTGCGTCGAGGCGATCAGGAGAACGATCAGCGCAGCGTGGCCGCGTGCCGGACGTGCGAGCACCGAAGCCTCGTAGCCCAGTCGCATCCCGGAGAGAATTGCAGGCGACCCTCTTGCGGGAGGTATTGCGAGCGGCAAGAGTCTGGCCGATGGGGAACAGCACTCTGGCCGCGCCGCAGCCACTTCCTCTCTCCGAAATCCGCCGCATGCTCGCGAGCCCGCTTCTCAGCGCGGACATGATTGCGGGGCTTCGCCGTGACCCGCGGGTCCAGGTTGCGACCCTGCTCGAGGAAGCCGAGCGCCGCGCTCACAGAATCCAGGCCGAGCGCCAGCGCCACGACGAGATGCTCGCGATCGAGCGCGAGTTGCAGGCCAGCGGACGCTTTCTCATTGCGGGTGTGGACGAGGTCGGCGTCGGACCTCTGGCCGGTCCCATCGTTGCCGCGGCCGTCATCCTCGGGGACGCGGTCTCCATCCAGGGCATCGAGGATTCCAGGAAGCTCGACGCCACCGGTCGCGACGCGCTCGCCAGGGAGATCCGCGTGCGGGCGCTCGGCGTTTCGATCGGCGTCGCGACCGTCGCCGAAATCGACCGCATCAACGTCTACCATGCCGGTCTGCTCGCCATGCGCCGCGCCGTCGAGGGCCTCGCCAGGCGCCCCGACCACATCATCGTCGATGCGCGCCGCATTCCCGACATCGGCATCGAGCAGAGCGCCTACGTGCGCGGCGACTCGCGCAGCCTTTCGATCGCGGCCGCGGCGATCGTCGCCAAAACCCACCGTGACGCACTGATGAACGATCTCGACCGCGTGCACCCCGGCTACGGATTCTCGCGTCACAAGGGATACGGAACGCCGGAGCATCACGCGGCGCTGAAGAGACTTGGCGTGAGCGCGATCCATCGCTCGTCCTACGAGGCCGTACGCGAGCTCACCTCCGCTGGGCGCCAAATGGACGACTGAGGCCGGACGTGCATAGCGGGCCATCTGCGGCGTTGGACGTCCGGTCGCGGGCGACCGCCGAGCCCCCCAACGCCGGGGCGCGCGCCCCGGGCCGCCGCCGTGGATCAGAACCACCCGGGCCGCCCCGCGCGCCAAAAG
>CAYYVZ010000068.1:3733-16633 GCA_964475235.1 uncultured Myxococcales bacterium
CGCTCGCTACGACGTAGCTCCGCTACGCCTTCGCTCGCTCCTCGGACGTCCGCCTTGCATCTGACCCACTCTGCCCGCCCGGCTCGCCAAACGACGCTCCCGTCTCCCGATCGTTTCTCGGACGTCTGCCTGGCATCTGACCCAGGCTGCGCGCCCCGCTCGCCAAACGGCGCTCCTGTCGCCCGATCGATCGTTCGTAGTGGAAACCTCTTTCGTGGAACTGGAACCGCGGTGGGGGCGGGCATAGAAGCTCGGCGCATGCAGCTGCGTTCCGGTCGGCGGGTCCTCGAGGGCCGGGCGGGCGGATCGTGCGGCTGAGGAGCAGGACGATGAGCGAAGGGAATTCCGACAAGCTGGTGCTCGTGACGGGGGCGACGGGTTACATCGGCGGACACGTCGTTCGTGAGTTTCTCGAGAACGGCTACCGCGTGCGCGGGACGGTGCGCGATCTCTCGAACAGGAAGAAGTACGAGCACCTCCACGAGCTCGGGAAGCGCTTCGCTCTCGTCGGCGGGTTGCCGGGCCTCGAGATCGTCGAAGCCGACCTCGAACGGGACGACGGATGGGACGCCGCCGTGGAGGGATGCACTTACGTCGAGCACGTTGCGTCGCCCTTTCCGTCGGTCGCTCCGGCCGACGAGAACGACCTCGTCCGCCCGGCGGTCGAAGGCACGCTGCGCGTGCTGCGCGCCGCCGCGAAGTCGAGCACCGTGAAGCGCGTCGTCGTCACGTCTTCGGTTGCAGCCGTCGCGTACGGACACGGGGACACGGGCGGCCGCACGCTTACCGAGGAAGACTGGTCGGTGCCCGAAAAATGCGAGGCCTACCAGAAGAGCAAGACGCTGGCCGAGCGCGCGGCCTGGGACTTCATTGCGAAGCAGCCGGCCGGGCGCGGCCTCGAGCTGGCCGTCATCAACCCGGGCTTCGTTGCGGGCCCGCTCTCGGGTCCCGAGATCGGCACGTCCGGCGAGGTCGTCGGCAGGCTCATGCGCCGCGAGCTTCCGGCCTGTCCGGAGATCGGCTTCGCGACCGTCGACGTGCGCGACGTGGCGCTGGCCCACCGGCTCGCCACCGAGGTGCCGGCAGCGGCCGGCCACCGCTTCATCGCTGCCGGCGAGCACATCTGGATGCAGGACATCGGCCGCATGCTGGCGCAGGAGTTCGGTCCGAAGGGCTACCGGCCGCCGACCGGCAAGCTTCCGTACGCGCTGATGTGGCTGGTGGCGCGGTTCGACAAGAGCGTGCGCCTCGTCCTCCAGTACGTCGGCAAGAAGGAGACCGTTTCGCACGACAAGGCGACCCGGCTGCTCGGCTGGAGGCCGCGCCCCGTGCGCGAAACCATCGTCGACATGGCCAACAGCATGATCGATCGCGGTCTGATTCCCGCTCCGAAATAGCTTCCCGCCACCCACCCGATCGGGAGGGTCTCCGCGGCGCCCTCGCGTCGGGACCACGAGTGCGCGAGGCCCTGCGCCGCCTCTCGCGATGCGCACCGCGGGCGCACTCCGCGCGAGCGTCGCCGACGCGCGCCGTCGTTGCCCGCCTGTCACAGTGTTCGTGTTAAGCCGACGCGGGAAATCGTCTTCGCGACGGAGCCCTTTCCCTGTGGAACGCCAAAGAAAAAACGCGCGCGTCGATCCTATGAAAATAAGCGGAATCCAACGGGTTTCAGCGGTTGCACCGATCACCGAACATGGGCCATAAACGCCCTGCGACATCGCGCCGTTCGAGCGCGAACCGTCGCGAAGACTTGCGGGCGGAGGGGCTGTCCGCCGGAATCGCCAGTGGCGCACGGACGATGCGCACGCAGCGCAGGGACCGCGTTGTGATTCCGGCCACGCACCGCATTTCGAGGGAGAGAAGCCGGATGATTCGCAAGCAGATCGGCTGCGTCGCCGCAGCACTGTCGTTGTTCATTCCCGTCCTGTCGGTCGAGGCATTCGCCGCCGCCGACGTGGCCGTCTCGGTCGTGCTCTCGAGCCCGCCGGACGTTGCGGGCGCGGGTGCGAATCCCGGCGAGAGCGTGGTGTACACGATCACCGTCAGGAACAACGGACCGGACACGGCCACCGCGGTCGTCCTCAAGCGAACGTTTCAGGACAGGATCACGTTCTCGTCGAACGCCGGCGACTGTACGACCAGCTTCCCGTGTGCACTCGGCTCCCTCGTGAACGGAGCCGAGCTCACGATCACGTCCACGTTCCTGGTCACGGGGACCGACACACCGCCGAATGCCGGCGTCGCCGTGTTCGACCTCGACACGACCTCCCCGGGAAACAGCTCCCTCAACGACATCGCGTTCAAGTACGTGCCGATCAACGGCCAGAACTGCGGCAACTTCTCCGTCTCGGGCGGAACCTCGCACACGTGCGCCATCGTCGCGGGCAACGGCAAACCGTTTCCCGAGACGCTCGACGACGACATCATCGAGTGCTGGGGCGACAACTCGGTGGACCAGACCTACCCGGTTCCCGCAGGCTCGTACTCGCAGGTGAGCGCGGGAGCTTCGTTCACGTGCGCTCTGGCGACCGACACCTCGCTCGACTGCTGGGCGGAAGACGGAAATCCCGGCATCGATCCCATCGTCTCGCAGACGCCGGCGGGCACCGGTTTCGTCCAGGTCGATTCCGGCTTCTACCATGCGTGCGCCGTGAACGAGGACAACGAGGCCGTCTGCTGGGGCGACAACTCGTTCGGCCAGATGGACATTCCGGCCGACACACTGTTCGTGCAGGTGGCGGCGAACAACGTCTATTCGTGCGGCCTGACGACGGAGAGCACGATCGTGGGCTGGGGCGACGACGGGTCGCCGGGCGCCGATTCGATCGTGACCGATGCGCCGGTGGACAACGACTTCGTGCAGGTCGTTGCGGGTGGCGAGCACGCGTGCGGCCGTCACGAAGACGGGACCGTCGAATGCTGGGGCACCGATTTTTCGGGCGAGACCGCCGATCCGAGCGGAACGTTCCTGTTCGTCAGTGCCGGCGACGAGCACAACTGCGGACTGAGGGGCGACAGCACCGTCGAGTGCTGGGGCGACGACTCGAGCGGCCAGCTCAGCGATGCGCCGAGCGACGCATTCACGAACATGGACTCGGGCGCTTACCATGCGTGCGGCCTGATCTCGGACGGCTCGATCCTGTGCTGGGGAGACACGGGCTCGTACCAGGGAATCGCGCCGGGCCGGTCCGACCTCTGCCCGACCTGCGGCGACGGAGTGCAGGAAGGCCGAGAGAACTGCGAAGCCTGCCAGGGGCTCGGATCCCCGGCCTGCTCGCCGATCGAGAACTTCGACGTCTGCTGCAGCCCCGTCACCTGCACCGCGTACCGCCTGACCGAGAACCACGTCTGCCGCGAGGCGACGGGCTCCTGCGACGCGCCGGAGATCTGCGACGGCCTCAACTCCGAAACCTGTCCCGCGCCGGGCCCGTTGCGGCCGACGACGTTCGTCTGCCGTGCTGCGCTCGGAAGCTGCGACCCGGAGGAATTCTGCACGGGAGCGACGGACGTCTGTCCGGCCAACGGCCCGCTGCGGCCGTCGAGCCACGTGTGCCGTACCGAGGCCGGCTCGTGCGACGTCGCCGAGAACTGCACGGGATCCGACGAGTCCTGTCCTGCCGACGTACTCAAGGCTGCCGCGATTCCGTGTCGCATCAACGCAGGAAGCTGTGACACACCCGAAGCCTGCAGCGGAACCGACGCCCAGTGCCCCAACGATGCGTTCCTGGCTGTCTCGACTCCGTGCCGCGAGTCGGCCGGCATCTGCGACGTCGGCGAGAGCTGCACCGGGACCGCCGCCGCCTGCCCGACCGATACGTTCGTACCCGCCGCCACGCTTTGCCGGCCCTCGGGCGGCGTTTGCGACACCGGCGAATCCTGCACCGGCAACGCCGCCGCGTGTCCCGGCGACACGCTCGCACCGAGCACGCTGGTCTGCCGCCCGGTCAACGGCGGCTGCGACACGATCGAACACTGCACCGGCGGATCAGCCGACTGTCCGGGCGACACCTACGCGAGCGGCGGCACGTTGTGCCGCCCGTCGGCCGGCATCTGCGACGTCGCGGAGACCTGTGCCGGCGGAACGCCGAGCTGCCCGGGCGACACGCTGCGCTCGACGAGTTTCACCTGCCGCGGCTCGAACGGTGTCTGCGACGTCGTCGAGAACTGCACCGGCGGGTCGGCGGCCTGCCCGATGGACGGGTTCTCGCCGGATTCGACGCCGTGCCGCGGCTCGGGCGGCGTTTGCGACGTGATCGAAAACTGCACGGGAACCGACGCGGCTTGCCCGATGAACGGCTTCGCACCGACGACGCAGGCCTGCCGGGCACAGAACGGCGTGTGCGACGTCGTCGAGAGTTGCAGCGGCACAGCGGCGGCCTGCCCGGCCAACGGCTTCGCGCCCGACTCTCAGCTCTGCCGCCCGCAGAACGGAATCTGCGACGTGCCCGAGAACTGCACGGGCGCCGCAGCCAACTGCCCCGGCAACGGCTTCGCGCCGAACAGCCAGGTCTGCCGGGCCGAAAACGGCGTTTGCGACCAGGCGGAGAGCTGCACGGGCGCGAACGCGAACTGCCCGGGCGACTCGTTCCTCGCCAGCACCACTCTGTGCCGCGGCGCCGTCGACGCATGCGACGTCGACGAAAACTGCACGGGAACGGCGAACTCCTGTCCTGCGAATGCCTTCGCGGACACGAGTACCTCCTGTGACGACGCGGCCTACTGCAACGGCGCTGACACCTGCAACGGCAGCGGCGCCTGCAGCGTTCACACGGGCGACCCGTGCAACGGCCCCGACGGCGACGGCGACTGCGCCGAGTCGTGCGACGAAGACGCCGACAACTGTCTCGCGCCCGATCCCAACGCGAGCCCCTGCGACGACGGCAGCGTCTGCACGACGGGCGACGCCTGCAGCGCGGGCGCCTGCCTGAGCGGTCCGCCCGACACCTGCGACGACGGCGTCCTCTGCACCGTCGACAGCTGCGACCCGGAGGACGGTTGCCAGAACGTCGGCGCCATTCAGGAGGTCGGCTGTTACCAGGGACTGCGCTCCACGTTCCAGCTGCGCCTGCACGACGATCCGGCGAAGGTGAACATGAAGTGGGCCTGGAAGAAGGGCGAGGTCGTGGACCCCGCCGACCTCGGTACGCCGCTCACGAGCACGTCCTATGCGCTGTGCATCTTCGACGAGAGCGGCGGCGTACCCGAGCTCGTCGGGTCCTACGTCGTTCCCGCCGACGGGCTCAAGTGGGAGCAGAAGGAGGACGCCGTGAAGTACGGCGACAAGCCGGGCACCGCCGACGGCGTCACGCAGCTCAAGGTCAAGGCTTCCGAGGATGCCGAGAAGTCCAACGGCCAGCTCAAGGCCGTCGGGGTGAACCTCAACCTGCCGGTCCCGGTCAGCGTGGACGCGTACTTCGCGATCGACCCCTCCCTGACCGTCCAGCTCCGAAACGACGCCGGCGGCTGCTGGAACTCGGAATTCACGCCCGGCATGGCCGACAAGAACAACGGCATCGCGTTCAAGGCCGACAGTCAGTAGCGCATTCCGGCGCCGCCTCCGCTATGAAAGAGGCGGCGCCGCACCATTGCCGCCCTGCCTGGCCGGCCGATGCGCCGGCCGCCGAATCCGGCCAGGTCGAAGGGCCCGGGCCCGGATTTCCGGCCGAAGGGTGACAAAGGCGATGGCGATGGCCCGGGCTTCGAGGGATGCTCGGGCCGGCACGGCCGCCTGGGGGCAGGCCGCGCGGCTCGCATCGCGCGCACAGAGGGGTCCGGACGTCGGTTCGGCAAGCGCGCCAGAGAGGGGACACGCATGAACGCGAAATATTTCGGGGGCTTCCTCGCAGCGCTGCTGCTCGTGGGCCACGCGGCCGAGGCCGAGGCCCAGGCCAACCTTGCGATCACGATGACCGTGACGAGTCCGGCGGTTCCACCGGAGTCCGGCGTCAACCCAGGCTCCAACGTCGTCTACCAGGTCCAGGTCCAGAACCTCGGTCCGAACACGGCGACGACGGTCAACGTCACCGGCGCGACTCCGCCGGGACTGACGTTCGTCTCCAACACGGGCGACTGCACCACGACGTATCCCTGCGCCCTCGGCAGCCTTACCAACGGCCAGTCGAAGGTGTTCACGTCCACCTACCTCGTGCCGGCGAACTACACGCCGCCGACGGCCGTCCTCAGAGTGGTGAACGTTACGTCGGGCGTGTCCGACCCGGTTTCGACCAACAACCGCGCGTTCACGATCACGCCGGTGAACGGCATCAGCTGCGGCAACTTCACCGTCACCGGCGGCACCGCACACACCTGCACCGTCGTTGCCGGCAACGGCAAGCCGCCGCCCAACACTCTGCTCGACGACGTCGTCGAGTGCTTCGGCGACAACTTCTCGAGCCAGTCGGCGCCGGTCGGCGCCGGAACGTTCGACGAACTGACCGCCGGCGCGTTCCACACGTGCGGGATCAAGACCACGGGCGAGCTCGCGTGCTGGGGCGGCAATTCGTCCGGCCAGGTCTCGGAAACTCCGGCAGGCAACGACTACATCCAGATCGATGCGGGGTTCGAGCACACCTGCGCGGTGCGCTCCGATCACTCCGTCGTGTGCTGGGGCGACGACACGTTCGGGCAGTCCAATGCGCCCGCCGGTCTTTTCGTCCAGGTCGCGGCCGGAAACGTCCACTCGTGCGGACTCCACACCAACGGCACCATCGAGTGCTGGGGTCTCGACGGCGACCTCGACGAGAGCGGCGATCCCATCGTGACGGGGACTCCGACCGACGACGATTTCGCACAGGTCGTTGCGGGCGGCGAGCACGTGTGCGGCCGACACGACGACGGCACCGTCGAATGCTGGGGTTCGGACTTCGGCTCGGGCGAGACCGCGGATCCGTCCGGAACGTTCCTGACCATCAGCGCGGGAGACGAGCACAACTGCGGCCTGCGCACGGGCAACGTCGCCGAGTGCTGGGGCAACGACGACCTCGGACAGGTCAGCAACGTGCCGGGCGACGCATTCACCGCCTTCGATTCGGGCGCCTACCACATCTGCGGCCTCATCTCGGATGGCACGCTGCTGTGCTGGGGCGACAACGGCAACCTGCAGTCCACTCCGCCGGGACGATCGGACCTGTGCCCGACGTGCGGCGACAACGTCCTCGAAGGACGCGAGACGTGCGAAGCGTGCGCCGGCCTCGGCATACCCACGCCCTGTTCGCCGCTGACGGAGTTCGCGGCCTGCTGCAGCCCCGTCACGTGCACGGCCTACCGACTGAGCGAAAACCACATCTGCCGCGACGCGACGGGCTCTTGCGACGCGCCCGAAACCTGCGACGGCATCAACTTCTCGACGTGCCCGGCACCCGGACCGCTGCGTGCGACGTCCTTCGTCTGCCGAGCCGCCACCGGGAGCTGCGACCCCGAGGAGAAGTGCACCGGGACGTCGGACGTTTGTCCGGTCAACCAGCCCTTCTATCCGTCGACGACACCGTGCCGCATCCTCGCGGGCTCGTGTGACGTCGTCGAGAACTGCACGGGCACGTCGGCCGAGTGTCCGAGCGACGTCGTGGTCGCGGCGAGCACGCCGTGTCGCGAGGTGGCTGGCGTGTGCGACATCCTCGAGAGCTGCACCGGTACGGCCGCACAGTGTCCGACCGACCTTTTCAAGAACACGTCCGTGCAGTGCCGCGGCGCCGC
This sequence comes from uncultured Myxococcales bacterium, assembly GCA_964475235.1. GTDB lineage: Bacteria > Desulfobacterota > Binatia > UBA1149 > CAITLU01 > DATNBU01. The sequence goes on from CAYYVZ010000068.1 coordinate 11,426, forward strand.
GGGCATCTGCGACGTCGCCGAGGTCTGCTCCGGAACCCAGGCCGCGTGCCCGAACGATGCGCTGGCCAGCCTGGTCGTGACTTGCCGACCGTCCACTGCACTCTGCGATTCGCAGGAGCAGTGCACCGGAACCTCGGTCGACTGCCCGGCCGACGCTCTCGCCGCGAGCTTCACGCCGTGTCGCGCCGCCTCGGGAGGCTGCGACGCGGTCGAGCGCTGCACGGGAACGTCCAAGGTCTGTCCGGCGGACGTCAACTCGGGGATGGGAACGGTCTGCCGCTCGCCTGTGAGCGTGTGCGACGCCGCGGAGACGTGCGCGGGCACCGGCAAGGTCTGCCCGGCGGACGGGTTCGCCTCGTCGACGGTCACGTGCCGCGCGGCCGTGGACGGCTGCGACGTGCTCGAGAAATGCACCGGCGCCAGCGCCACCTGCCCCGCCAACCTGTTCGCGGGAACCAGCGTGACCTGCAACGACGGGCTCTTCTGCAACGGCGCGGATAACTGCAACGGCAGCGGCGGCTGCACCACGCACGCCGGCGACCCGTGCCCGGGTCCCGACGGCGACGCCAACTGCGCGGAGACGTGCAACGAGACTGCGGACAGCTGCTCGAGCCTCGACCCGAACCTCAGTCCCTGCGAGGACGGCGAGGCGTGCACCAACGGCGAGGTATGCAACTCCGGCGTCTGCACCGGCGGCACGGTCACCGAGTGCGACGACGGCGACGTCTGCACGTTCGACACATGCGACGACGTCGACGGCTGCGTGCACCTGGCGGGCGTCGAGGAAGGCGACTGCCTCGTCTCGCTCAAGGCCCAGCTCAACATGCAGAACTCGGGCGACCCGACCGACGTCTTCCTCAAGTGGGCGTGGAAGAAGGGCGCGTCGTTCGACCCGGCGCTGCTCGGCACGCCGACCGTCGCGACCGAATACGCGCTGTGCATCTACGATCGCCACGGCGGCGGCGCCGAAACCGTGGGCTCGTTCCACGTGCCGGGCGACGCACTTCTGTGGAAGCTCAAGGACGGACGCGCCACGTATTCGAACAAGGACGCGCCGTTCCCCGTGGGCGGCATCTACCAGATGAAGGTCAAGGCCTCCGACGATCCGGGCAAGTCGAGCTCGAGCCTGAAGGGCGCGGGCTCGACGCTGAACCTGCCCGAGATGGCTGGCGGCAACTTCTACTTCTTCCACGAGCCGTCGCTCGTGGTTCAGCTTCGCAACGATGCGGGGCTCTGCCTGTCGACCGAGTTCCTCCCGATCGACTTCAAGAAGAACTGGGACAACCAGGTCCGCGCCAAGTACGACCGCTGATCCGGGAAATCGGGGACGGATCTGAATTTTTCGTTCGAAGAATTCGGATCCGTCCCCGATTCTTCCGTTTGAGGTGAAGCGACCCCTCGCGGCTGTCGCGGCGCTGGTCGCAGACCGGTGCCTCGCGTAAGAGCCGACCCGCCGCGCGCGCGGCGAGGACGCTACGATGGAACCGCTCACGATCCACTTCCCCGATTCCGACCTCGACGACCTCCGCCGCAGGCTCGAGTGGTCGCGACTTCCCGAGGCAATCGAAGCGTCCGGCTGGACTTACGGCATCGACATCGCGTGGCTGCGCGACCTGCTCGACTACTGGCGCACGCGCTTCGACTGGCGCGCCGTCGAAGCGCAGCTCAACTCCTGGGAGAACGGCTTCGTCACGATCGACGGTCTGCGCGTGCACGCCCTGCACGCACGCTCGCCGCATGCCGACGCGATCCCGCTGCTCCTCTGCCACGGCTGGCCTGGTTCGGTCCTCGAGTTCATGAAGGTGATCGGCCCCCTCACGGATCCGGTCGCGCACGGCGGAAACGCGCGCGATGCGTTTCACGTGGTCGCCCCGTCGCTGCCCGGTTACGGGCTTTCCGACGCCCCGCGCGGGCCCGGGTACGATGCGAAAAAGCTCGGCCGGATGCTCGCGGAGCTGATGCCGGCGCTCGGCTACGAGCGCTACGGCGCGCAGGGCGGCGACTGGGGTGGCACGATCCTGCCTCACCTCGCGATCGCGGATCCCGTTCGCTGCGCCGGTCTCCACCTCAATCTCGTGCTCGCTCCAAAGCCGCCCGAAGGAATCGGCGAGCTCTCCGGCGCGGAGATGGAAGCGCTCGTCGAGGCACGCGGCTACATGAAAACCGGCACGGCCTACCAGCGCGTGCAGGGCCTCGAGCCGGATCTCATCGGCGTCGCGCTCACCGATTCTCCCGCCGCGCTCTGCGCGTGGATCGTGTCGAAGTTCCGCTCGTGGAGCGACTGCGGAGGCGACGCCCTGCGCCGCTTCACGAAAGACGAGTTGCTCGCGAACGTGACTCTCTACTGGCTCACGAAGACCGGCGCGTCCTCGGCGCGGCTGTACTACGAATCCTTCCGCTCGGGTTCGTTCGGGGCGGCCGGCGAATACGTCTCCGTACCGACGGCATGCGCACTGTTTCCGCGCGAGCTGTTCCGGCCGCCGCGCGCGTGGGCCGAGCGGGTATTCAACGTTGCGCGCTGGACGGAGATGAAGGCGGGCGGGCACTTCGCGGCGATGGAAGAGCCGGAGCTGCTCGTCGAGGACGTGCGGGAGTTCTTTCGCACACTTCGGTGAGTTCCGGCGCTCCCGATCACAAGTCGGGACCGGGCGCTGCCGCTCTCCGTTGTGCGAACCCTTGACCCGGCCCGCCCAAAGGTTGTAGCTACAACCAAATGCCCCGCTCCGCCCCGACCGACCTCATCGCCCCCTGCGCCTGCTTCCGCGCGCGCGGCATGGCCCGCGCCATCACCGGCCTCTACGACGCGACGCTCGACGAGAGCGGCCTGCGTGCGAGCCAGCTCGCCATCCTCGCCGGCATCCGTGCGCACGGCGCCGTCAGCATGAACACGCTGGCCGTCGAGCTGGGCATCGACCCGAGCACGATGACACGCACGCTTTCCCCGATGGAACGCGAGGGTTTCGTCGCATCCGAGCCGGGCGAAGACCGCCGCGTGCGCGAGCTCGTGCTCACCGCGCGCGGGCACCGCAAGCTGGCCGAGGCCGAGAAGCTGTGGGCGAAGGCGCAGAAGACCCTGCGCGACCGCATCGGCAAGGAAAGGTTCCAGCGCCTGCTCGAAGACATGGCCGAGGTGATGAACGTGCTGCGCGACGAGGAGCCGGTGCGCGAATAGTTGCAGGCGCAAGTAACGACGGCAGGCCAGGCCTGCCGGACACAGAGCGGCGCGCGTCGAACGTACGGCGAGCGTCGAAAGCAGACGGCGCGACGAGCGCCGCGAGAAGGAAGAACGCAATGACGACCACCGCCGTTCACCCCTCCGTCTCCGCCACCCCCATTCCCCGCGACGGCAAGGACCTCGTCACCGTCTGCGTGCTGTGCAGCCACAACTGCGGCATCCGCGTGGACGTCGAGGACAACCGCATGGTGGCGGTGCGTCCCGACAAGACGAGCCCGATCACGCACGGCTACATCTGCAACAAGGCCGTCACGGTCGTGAACTATGCGCACCACGGCCAGCGCCTCGAGCACCCGCTGCGCCGCCGCAACGACGGCACCTTCGAGCGCATCGACTGGGACACCGCCGTCGCCGAGATCGCCGCCAGGCTCGCCGGCATCCGGGACTCGCACGGCGGTCGCGCGATCGGCCTCGTCGGCATCGGCGGGCAGGCCAACCACATGGACGCGCCGTGGGCCCTCTCGTTCCTCAAATCCGTGGGCTCGCGCCGCCTCTTCAACGCCTACGCGCAGGAGAAAACCCAGCACAACCTGATCGACTTCTGGATGATGGACGCGCCGCCGGCGGCCTTCATGCACGCCGACCAGGATCACACGAAGTACCTGCTCGTGATCGGCACCAACCCGAAGATCAGCAACCGAGGGCACAACGCCAACGACTACTTCAAGAAGAACGCCGCGCGCACGGTCGTCGTGCTCGACCCGCGCGTCACCGAGACGACGCGCACGGCGGACCGGCATCTTCGCGTGAAACCGGGCGGCGACGTGTACTTCCTCACGGCGATGGCGGCCGCGATCGTGCAGCGCGAGCTCTACGACTCGGCCTTCGTCGAGACCTCGACGTCGGGCTTCGGCGAGTTGCGCGACGCGCTGTCGTCCATCGACATCGACGACATGGCCTCGCGCGCCGGCCTCGACGCCGGATCCGTCCTGCAGGTGGCCGACGAGTTCGCACGCGCCGAATCGGCGGCCGTGTTCTGGGATCTCGGCATCGAGATGACGCCGTTCTCGACGCTGATTTCCTACCTGATCCGCGTGGTCTCGACTCTCACGGGGAACCTCGGCCGTGAGGGCGGCAACGTCTTCTACGGCACGTTCTCTCCGCCCGAGCGGAGCGCCAACCGTTTCGAGGAGCCCGAGAAAGCGCTCGCGTCCGGCATTCCGGCGATCCGCGCGCTCGGAAATGCCGGCATGTTCTCGCCGACTCTCGTGCCCGAGGAGATCATGCTCGATCACCCCGAGCGGCTGCGCGCGATCGTCGTCGAGGGGTCCAATCCCTTCCTCTCCTATTCGGACACCAACGCCTGGCTCGAGGCGCGAAAGAAGCTCGACCTTCTCGTCGTCGTCGACACCTCGATGACGGAGACCGCGCGCCAGGCCGACTACGTGCTGCCGACTCCATGCGGTTACGAGAAGTGGGAGACCGCGCTGTTCCCGAAGGGCTACCCCCAGGTTCCCGTGCAGGTGAGGCCGCCCGTGCTCGCCGGGCCCGAGGAAGCGCTGCCCGAAGCGGAGATCTACCTTCGCATCCTCGACGCGATGGGGCGCCTGCTACCCGTCCCCGAGGAGCTCGCGAGTCTCGCGCCGATGGCGGGCACGCCCGAAGGCCGCGGCTTCTTCCTCATGACGACGATGGCCGCGGCGCAGGCGGCCGAGGCGCAGGGCTACGACGGCGAGACGCAGGCCCTCGCGTGGGGCTACCGCGTGCTCGGTCCGTCGATGCCGGCGCCGGGGCTCGTCGCGCTGTATTTCCTCTGCCAGAAGAACGCGATGATGCGTGCGGACGACATCGTGCGCACGCTCGGCGACGACTGGAAGGACAGGAGCTCGTTCGACCTCGGCGAAGAGATCTTCCGGCTCATCCTCGCGCATCCCGAAGGCGTCGAGATCGCGCGGCTCGATGCGAACGCGAACTACGAGCACACGGTCGGCTGGGACGACAAGCGCGTGCGGCTCGCGATTCCCGAGATGCTC
>CAYYVZ010000069.1:0-16562 GCA_964475235.1 uncultured Myxococcales bacterium
CCGAGGATGTCGAGTGGGGACACGACGTGCTGCTCGCCGGACACGGCCTCGCGTACGTTCCGGAGGCGGCCGTCCTGCACTCGCACGATCGCCCCGCTTCGTACGAGCTCGGCCGCACCTACCTCGTGCACCAGCGGCTTCGAGCGCTGTTCGGACTCGCCGCGGTGCCCGACCTGCCGAGCCTCGTACGCGCAGTCGCGGCCAGCGTGCCCGTGCACGTGCGTTGTGTAGCGGGGGCGGGCGCGGGCCGGCTCGTGGCCGAGCTTCCGCGTGCGCTCGCACTCGCGGTTGCGCTTCCGCTCGGGCAGTACCTGGGCGTCCGTTCGGCCGACACGCGGCGCGAATGGCTGAGGCCGAGGGGGATCTGATGCGCGTCCTGCAGGTGGTGCACGGGTTCCCGCCCTGGGCGATGGGCGGGACGGAGATCTACACGCACGATCTCGCACGCGCGCTGGCCGATCGCTGCGGCGCCGAAGTCTTCGTCCTCACACGCGAGGCGGATCCTTCGCTTCCCGAGTACAACGTACGCACCGAAACGCGCGGCGGCATCCAGCTGACGATCGTCAACAACACGTTCAAGGAGTCCGCCTCGTTCGAGCAGAGCTACCGGCAGCCGGCGATTCGCCGGATCGGCGCGGAGCTGCTCGACCGGATCCGTCCCGACGTCGCGCACGTGCAACACCTGACGTGCCTTTCCACCGAGCTGCCGTTCGAGCTCGCCGGGCGCCGGATTCCGACCGTCGTCACGCTTCACGATTTCTGGTTCCTCTGTCACCGCGGGCAGCTTCTCGACGAACGGATGCAGCGCTGCGCGGGGCCGTTCCCGTCGGGATGCGCGCATTGCGTGGGCGCGGCGGGCGCCGTCTCTCCGGCGGGTTACCGGGCCCGCGCGGGTCTGCGCCGGCTCGGCGTGCCGGTTCCAGCGGCTGCGCAGCGAATCGCGGCGCGACTCTTTCCTGCCGGCGGCGACGATCCCGGCGTCACGGCTTCCGCCGCGCGGCTCGCGCACATGCAGGAAGCCTGCCGGGCCGCCACGTGCTTTCTCGCTCCGTCGCGAACCGTCCTGGAAAAGTTTCTCGAGTTCGGGATCCCCGAGTCGCGTCTTTCCTTTCACGAGCTCGGCATCGATCCGTCGGGCTTCGCGGCGCGTGCCCAGCGCGTTCGCACGAAAGGCGACAAGTTGCGCATCGGCTTTCTCGGCAGCCTCATGGTGTCGAAGGCGCCTCACCTGTTGCTCGAGGCCTTCGCACGGCTTCCTGCCGGGTCGGCATCGCTGCACGTGTACGGCGCGCACGCGGCGTATCACGGCGACGACGGCTATCGTGGGAAGCTCGATCCGCTGCTCGCTCAGCCCGGCGTCGACTGGCCGGGCCCCGTGCCGCACGAGCGCGTCGCCGAGGTGCTCGGCAGCCTCGACGTGCTCGTCGCGCCGTCGATCTGGCTCGAGAACTCCCCGCTCGTGATCCGCGAAGCGTTCGCCGCCGGGGTACCCGTCGTCGCGTCGAACCTCGGCGGGATGGCCGAGCTCGTCGCGCACGAGCGGAGCGGCCTGCTGTTCGAGCCGGGCAGCGACGAGTCCCTCGCACGCGCGCTGTCGCGCTTCCTCGACGAGCCGGATCTCCTGGCACGCCTGCGCAACGGGATCCCGGCGGTGCGCACCATCGCCGACGACGCCGCCTCGACGTTTGCGCTTTACGAGTCTCTCGTCGCGGAGACGCGAACGTGAGCGCCGCCGCGTCCGAACGGCGCGGCGGCCTCGTCGCCATCGTGCTCAACTACCGCACGCCGGACGCAACGGTGCGCGCGGTCGAATCGCTGCTCGGCTCCCATCGCGAGCTGGACGGCCTCGTCGTCGTGGACAACGGTTCGGGCGACGGCTCCGCCGATCGCCTGCGCGCGGCGCTGCCGGGTGCCACGATCCTCGAGTCGGAGCGCAACCTCGGTTTCTCGGGCGGTTGCAATCTCGCCATCGCCGAGGCGAACCGCTTCGATCCGGAGCTCGTGCTGCTCGTCAATTCCGATGCGGTACTCGCGGAGAACGCGATTCAGCACCTGGAGGACGCGCTGACGGCCGACCGGCGTCACGGCATCGCCGGACCCGTGCTGCTCTCCGGCGAGGATCCCGCGCGCGTCTCGTCGGCGGGAATCGCATTCTCCACGCTGACTGGCCGTCTGCGCCACCACGGATTCGGCGAGGTCTACCGCGCAGGCCACCCGGAGCAGCCGAGCGGCCGCCGCGTCGTCGATGCCGTGAGCGGCTGCGTGATGCTCGTCCGGCGCGAAGTCTTCGAACGCATCGGCACGCTCGACGAGTCGTACTTCTTCTCGTTCGAAGACGTGGACTTCTGTCTCAAGGCGCGCCGTGCCGGTTTCTCGACGGTGGTCGCGACCGCGGCTCTCGTTCGTCACGAAGGCAGCCTGTCGATCGGCCGGAACTCGGCGCGCAAGCTCTACTTCTCCACGCGCAACCATCTTCGCGCGGCGGCGCGTGCGCAGGACTCGCGATTCCCGGGCCACGAGACGCTGCGCGCCACGTGGATCGTCCTGCTCAGCCTGGCGTTCGCGATGCGGGCGGGGGGCGTGCCGCGGCTCGGCGGACTTCGCGCCGTGGTGCTCGGAACGTGGCACCACGTGCGCGGGCGTTACGAAGACGGTCCCTGAGCCGGTCGTTCCTCCTGGCCCGGATGGCCCGCGCCGGCGGAGGCCGAATCGAGCTGTTCGGATCGAAGCATCGACAGGTAGGTGGCGGCGATGCGCTCCGGAAGGTCCTCCATCAGGATCCGTCCCGCGTCGATCAGGATGGCGCGGTCGCAGAAGGCGGCGATCGGCTGGGGATCGTGGCTGACGAGGATGACGGTATGGCCGGCCGCGTGGAGCCGGCGATATCGCTCCTCGCAACGGACGCGGAAGCCGGCGTCACCGACCGCGAACAGCTCGTCGATCACCAGGATCTCGCGCGTCGCCTGGAACGCGACCGCGTAGGCCAGCCGCGACGCCATGCCGCTCGAGTAGTGACGCAGCTCGAGATTGGCGAAGCGCTCGAGCTCGGCGAACGCGAGGATCTCGTCGAGGCTTTCGCGAACTTCGCGGATGCTCATCCCCATCACCGTGCCGAGGAGATAGGCGTTGTCGACGGCGGTCAGGTTCGGATCCCAGCCCACTCCGAGCTCGAGGATCGGCGTGAGGCCGCCGCGCACGACCGTCTCGCCGCGGTCGGGCTGGTAAATCCCGCAGAGGATCTTGAGCAGCGTGCTCTTGCCGCAGCCGTTGCGGCCCATGATGCCCAGCGTCTGGCCGGCCTCCAGCGAAAAGCTGATGTCTTCGAGAACCTGCAGCCGCTGGTAGTCGCGCCGCCGGAACAGGTCGAAGGCATGCGCGCGCACGCTGTCGCGCCGCACCGCCGGTATGCGGAAGCTCTTTGCGATGCTGCGGACTTCGACGATCGACACGTTCCGGTCCGCCTCAGACGTATTCCGCGATGCGCGCGCGGTAGCGGTTGAAGATGAAAATGCCGATCGCTAGCACCACGACCGTCTCTGCGGTCAGCAGAAGATGGGCCCGGAGCGACGGCACGGTGCCGTCCACGAGGACCTCGCGCGAGAACTGGATGATCGGAGTCGGAGGCCACAGGTACAGCCAGAAATGCAGCCGCTCGGGCATGATGTCGAGAGGATAGATGATCGGCGCGACGAAGAAGCCGGCCTGGGTGACGACGTCCCAGACCTCGTTGAGGTCGCGATAGACTAGGAAGAGCACGCTCAGCGCGAGCGAGATGCCGACGACCATCGCGAGGTAGTGCAGCCCGTAGACCAACAGCAGTCCGATCGCCGTCGGGCTCGGCCCGCGTCCCGACACCGTGAGCACGACGAGGAATACCGTCCACACGGTCACGACCGTGATCACGGCGTTCGAGACCGAAGTGACGACGATGATCCACGACGGCGCGACCGTCTTGTTGAGCAGGAAGCTCTTCGACAGCAGCGACCGGAGGCCGGCTTTCGTCGCGTCGGAGAAGAAGTCGTAGAGCAGAAGGCCGGTAACGAGGTACGTCGTGTAGGATTCGCGATTGCCGAAGACGAAGGAGAACACGCCCATCAGCACGAGCACGAGCGCGAGGGGTTTGAGGAGTGCCCACAGAAATCCCGCATAGGTGCCGTGGTAACGGGTCTTGAAATCGGTGCGAACCAGGGTCCACACGAGATCGACCGGCTTGAACGTCGATCTCGGCCGGAACGTGGCCGCGGTTTCGTGACCGGCCGGCACCCCCCTCATGTTCGAGTCCCTCCGGGCGAAGGCTCGAGCCTCTTGCGTGACGCCTCTCTCCCGATATAAACGACGGGAGCGGCCCGGGGGGGCCGGTCTGGCGTTCTTGGCCGCATCCGCGGCGATTCGGAGACTCGTCGCGATCGACGGGTTTCGAAACGAAGCGGAAGCGGCGCTCGGGGATCTCTCATCCGATCGAATGACTTCGTCCCGCCTCTGCGGCGGCGCGAAGCCTCCCCTCCGGCTGCAGCGCACGTTGCTGCGACGTCGTGTGTCGTCGTGGCGAACGTGTCCGGCCCGCCGTTCGGGGAAGCCTGGTTCGCAGCAGTCACGTGTCGCGCGTGAAGGCCTGGCATGACGTGATGGGGAACCGTTCGAGCCTTGCGATCGATCGAGGGTCCTCCGCCCCCGCGGAGACAGGCCGTGCGTTCCTGCGCGTGCTCGCAGTGGTCGCTGCCGCGTTCGGCGCGCTGCTCTACGTCAACACGCTGAACAATCCGTTTACCGTCGACGACTACCATCTCCTCGTCGAGAACCCCTACATCGGGAAACTGTCCGACCTCCAGAGCATCCTGCTGCGCGACATCACGCGCCCCGTCGTGACGCTGTCGTACGTCGTCGACACGGCGATCTGGGGCCGCGAGCCCTTCGGCTATCGCGTCACGAACATTCTGCTGCATGCGATCAACGTGATCCTCGTCTTCTGGGTCGCGCTCTTGGCATGCGAGGATCGTCAGCGCCAGCGGCGTCGCTATCTGGACGGCGCCTCGTCTCCGGCGCTGGCTGCGTTCGCGGCCGCGTGCCTGTTCGCCGTCCATCCGATGATGACCCAGGCCGTGGGCTACATTGCCGGACGATCGGAAGTGGCCTACTGCTGCATCTTCCTGTCCGCGTTCCTCGCCGGCAGGCGCTGGATCCTGTTCGGCCGCCGGCGCTGGCTGTTCGCGTGTTCCGTCCTCTGGGCCGCGGGGATCCTCACGAAGGAATCCGCGGCCATGCTGCCGTTCGTGCTCATCGCCTACAGCTGGCTCCTGCTCGAGCCGCTCGGCAAGGAACGAAAGCGGCGGCTTTTTGCGATCGGCCTTCCCCTCCTCGTGGTCACGATCCTCGCGATCGCGAGCCGCATCGCGGTGCTCCGCTTCGTGGAATACAGCAGCGTGGGAATCGACGGCCGCTTCAGCCTCGTCGCCGTGGATGCGTTCTGGCGATACCTCTCCCTGTTCGCGCTGCCGCAGAACCAGGCCTTCTTTCATGCCCTGCCGATGCCCGACCAGAACCCGCCGCTGCGAGTGATTGCCGGCGTGGTCGGAATGCTCGCGCTGCCGCCGGCGATCTGGGCACTGCGGCGCGTCCACAGCGTGATGGCCTTCGGCGGCGCGTGGTTCCTGCTGATGCTCGCGCCCTCGAGCGTCCTGTTCACCCTCGGCATCGGCGAACCGCTGGCGGAGCACCGCGCCTACGTTGCGGGTGCGGGGCTCTTCCTGGTCTGGGGCTCGGCGTTCGATCTCCTGTGGCAGCGCACTTCGGGACGAGTACCGCTGCGCGCGATGGTCGGTGTCACCGCCGCCCTGTTCGTCGTTCAGCTCTCGCTGCGGACCCTCGAGCGGAACGCGATCTGGGGCGATCCCGTGGCGCTCGCACGCGAATCCGTTGCGCTGGCTCCGGACCACTGGTTTCCCAAGCTCCTGCTCGGGGACGCCTACCGGCGGGCGGGGCGCTGCGACGAGGCGATTCCGGCGTTCCGCCACGTGCTCGCGCTCAGGCCTCAGGACGTGAAGGCCAATCTCAACCTCACGAGCTGCCTCATCCAGGAGAAGCGCTTCGGGGAAGCCGAAGCGGTGATGACCGAGCTCGAGGCCGTCAATCCGGCATCGCGGGATGCGGTGATGACGCTCGGCGTGCTGGCGGCCCTCGCGAACGACCCGGGACGCGCGGAAGCCTGGTTCATGACAGCGACTCGGCGCCACCCCCAGCTCGAGGACGCCCACCGCATGCTCGCCTTCATGGATGGAGCGCTCCCGCAGGCCGAACATCGCCAGCTCTGCGAGGAGCTGCGTTCGATGGCCGGTTCGTTCGACGTCGAAGCCTGCCTGGCGCGGCAACGCAGCTCGGAGGTGGTACGCGCGCAGCAGGCGGAAGAGCCGCAGGCGGACTGAGCCGCGTCGCCGGGGCGCGACCGTCCCGGGACGCCCGCATTGACGAGACCGCGCTCGCCCGACATTAGGAAGTCATGTTCGACTTCAGCGACCTTCACGTTCTGGCGGATCTCACCCGTCAGCAGGCCAGGCGGCGCGCCAGCGACACCGCGCACATATTCGAGGACCGCACGACGACCTTCGGGGAGCTCGACGAGCGCGCGAGCCGCATCGCCAACGGCCTCATTGCCGCCGGCATCGGGCCCCAGGCACGGGTCGGCTACATCGGCATGAACTCCGACCGCTTCTTCGAGGTGGTCTACGGATGCTTCAAGGCCAACGCGGTGCTGGTCGGCGTGAACTGGCGGCTCGCTCCGCCCGAGGTCGTGTACGTGCTGAACGACGCGCGCGCCGAGGTGCTGTTCGTGGGCGCGGAGTTCGCCGCTCTGGGCGAAGCCATCTGCGGCCAGCTCGAGGACGTCAAGCTCGTGATCGCCGTCGACGGCGGCCATGCGACGTGGCCGGCGTTCGAAGCGTGGCGCGACTCGCAGTCGCCGGTCGATCCGAGGATCGCGATCGACCCCGAAGACGACGTGCTGCAGCTCTACACGAGCGGCACGACGGGGCATCCGAAGGGCGTGCAGCTCACCAACGCGAACTACATCGCGTTCTTCGACCTCGCGCAGAAGTCCGGATGGGCCAGTTACGACGCGGGCGACGCCAACCTGGTCGCGATGCCGAACTTTCACGTCGCCGGCGTGAACATGGGGCTCGTGACGACGGGGCAGGGCGCGCAGGGCATCATCATGAAGCAGGTCGAGCCGGCCCGAGTGCTCGACTTCATCGTCCGCTATCGCATCAACAACATGTTCCTCGTGCCGGCCGTCATCCAGTTCCTGCTGCAGGTGCCGGGGGCGGACAAGACCGACTTCTCGTCGCTCCGGCGGGTCTTCTACGGCGCGTCGCCGATTTCCGAGGACGTGCTGCTCGCCGCGACGAAGCTGTTCGGCTGCGAGTTCACGCAGCTGTACGGGCTCACCGAGACGGTCGGCGCGGGCACGGCGCTCGATGCAGCGAGCCACGATCCGGCGCGCGGGAAGCTCCGCTCCTGCGGCCGCCCGTATCCGGGATTCGAGATCCGCGTGGTCGGCGACGACGGCAAGAGCGTACCGCAGGGGGCCGTCGGCGAAATCCAGATCAAGAGCCCCACCGTCATGAAGGGCTACTGGGGCAAGCCCGAGGCGACGGCGAAGGCGATCGTCGATGGATGGTTCCTGACCGGCGATGCGGGCTACTTCGACGAGGAAGGCTACCTCTACATCCACGACCGCGTGAAGGACATGATCGTCTCCGGCGGCGAGAACATCTATCCGGCCGAAGTCGAGAACGCGCTGATGGGACACGCGGCCATCGCGGACGCCGCGGTGATCGGCGTGCCGGACGACAAGTGGGGCGAGGCGGTGAAAGCCTGCGTCGTCGCGAAGCCGGGTTCGACGGTGACCGCCGAAGACATCATCGCGTTCTGCAAGACGCGCATCGCGTCGTACAAATGTCCGAAGACGGTGGACTTCGTTGCGGCGCTGCCGCGCAATCCGTCGGGCAAGGTGCTGCGTCGCGAGCTGCGCGAGCCGTACTGGGAAGGGAAAGAGCGGCGGGTGAACTGAGACTGCGCGGACGGCGCTTCGGGTGCGGACGAGACGTCAGAATCGCCTGGACCCCGGGGAAGGGCCCGCGAACGACCGCGTTCCGGAGGGGACAACTGTGGACCAGCATTTCTCGCGCCGCGTTGCAGCGGCCTGTTTCAGCGTGTTCGTGATGAGTCTGCCCGCGGCCGCCGCCGAGCAGACCATTCTCGGCAGCAAGCTCACGGTGAAGAACGGCGGGACGGCCGCGAAGCGTTCCGTGCAGGTACTGGCCAGGGAAAAGGCCAGCTCGAACACGGTGGTCGGCGATCCGACCAGCATGGGAGCTGTCCTCGAAGTCTCGGTGGAAGGCGCGTCCTCCTCGGCCCAGGTCTTCACACTGCCCCAGGGAACCAGCAGCTCCGGCAGCCCGTTCTGGACGACGCGCGGCGACGACGGCTACCGCTACAAGGATCGCGACGGCGACAACGGGCCGGTCTCCAGCGTGCAGATCGCGCGCTCTTCCGGCGGCACGTTCCAGATCAAGGCGAAGATCTCCGGCAAGACCGGCACCGTGAACGTTCTTCCGCCGGATAGCGGGACCGAGGGCTGCGTTGCGCTGCTCATCGCCGGCGGCGACCGTTACTCGGTGGCGTTCGGCGTCGAAAGCGACGTCTCGAACTCGGGTTCGGAGCTTTTCTCGGCGAAGAACCCGACGGTCGAAGCGGAGTGCGCGCCCGTCCCCACGACGACCACCTCCACTTCCACGACGACGACGACGATGGAGACCTCGACGTCCGGCGTGCTGTGCCCCTACAGCGGCAGCGTCTTCAACGACGACGAGTCCGTGAACGCCACCAGCACGTACGCGTGGACCTGCAACGCGACGACTCGCAATCTTTCCGCCAAAGGGCTGCCCGATCACGAGATCGGAACCTTCCCGAACCCGGATTGCCCGAACGCGGTCGCGGCCCAGACCGTGACGCGCGCGTTCACGCTGACGCCGGAGATTTCGAGCCCCACCGGCACCACGACGACGATCGTGGGCTACGCGCTGAACGGCGTGAAATTCGACCCGAATACCGCGGGAACCTGCAACAACGCCGGCACGAGCTGCAGCCTCGCGGGAGGCACCGGCACGTGGAAGATCGAAGCCCTCGGCCAGTCGTCGTTCGATTTCGGCGACGACGGCAACCACGCGCACGTGCAGCCGGGCGGCGCCTACCACTACCACGGCATGCCGGAGCTGTGGCTCGCCGAGCTCGGTGGCGGAGCCGTGATGAGATTGATCGGCTGGTCGGTGGACGGCTTCCCCGTCTATGCGCGCTACGGTCACGCCGATCCTCTCGATGCAGGTTCTCCGCTCGAGGTACTGACAGGGAGCTGGCAGGTGCAGGCGTCACCGGATGCGAACAGGCCTTCGACGGCCATGTACCCGATGGGAACGTTCCAGCAGGACTACGAATACGTGGAGGGCTCGGGCGACCTCGACGAGTGCAACGGTCGTTTCGGCGTCACGCCGGAGTTCCCGGGCGGCATCTACCACTACGTCATCACCGACACGTACCCGTACATCCAGCGCTGCATCAAGGGCACGTCGATGGGCGGGGGGCCTCCCTGATCGACGTCGGTTCGATGCGGGCTCGTCGGTCCGGCTCCATCTGTCTGCTCGCCGCAGTTGTCGTCGGGCTTCTGTCCGCGCGACCTGCGGCGGCGCACCTGATGGAAGACCAGAAGGGCACGCTCAAGTTTGTCGGAACGGGTGCGTTCCTCGTGATCTCCCTGCCGGTATCGGGGTTCGTTGCCATCGACGACGACGGCGATGCGCGGCTGTCGTCCGCCGAGCTGCGCGCGCACTGGAAGTCGGTCGAGGATCAGGTGAAGGCGTCGGTGCGGCTGAGCGATGCGCAGGGGCCGAGGCCTCTCGAAGGCGTGATTCTCGATATTGCGCCGCCGCATGAGCGGCCGGACGAGCCGGCTACTCACATCGTCGCGCTGGGGCGGTTTTCGCTCGCCGACGAGAAAGGGGCCCACACTCTCCGGATCGATCTTTGGGGCAAGGAAAAGGACGAACGCCGCTTCGAGATCCGTGCAACGCGAGGCGAGACGAAGCGCTCCTTCGTTCTCGAGCCCGCGCATCCGGAAGTCGCACTCTAACCTTCCCTCGCGGCGGGATTACTCGGGGCCGGGCGGGCCAGGCGGCGGGAGTTCGTCGCTCGGCGCGAGGCTCTCTGCTGCGGAGGCGGTGCGCCGGCATCCCCAGATCCGTCCCTGCGCGGCCAACCCGCACAGGAGAGCGGTGGCGCCAATCCAGACGATATCGATCAGGGCTTCGAGACGTTTGTCTCCGGTGCTGCAGCGATCGTTCTCGATGCAGTCGGTCGAGAGTGCGAGAAACGAGACGACGATCATGATCAGGAAGAGCGCCAGCGACCAGGCGGTCGCGACGAGGATACGTCGCCGGCGCGAAGGCAGCGGTCCGGAGGGCACTGGACGCTCCGTGATGTAGTGACCCGGCCGCGCGCGCGTAATGTCGTCGATCTGGACGGTCGTGCCGAACGCGAGGTCGTGCAGGGCCTGGTTTCGCGGTGTCACCGCCATCGTGACGAACGAGACGATTCCTCCGACCGTTTTCAGCATCCAGCGCAGAACCGCTTTCCAGAACGGAAGTCGCGAGCCCGGATCGTCCGCCACTACTTTCAGGTTGAGCGCGCGATGCCCCACGGTCCGGCCTTTCCATGCGACGAGCACCGGCTCGTAGAAAAGGAGGAACAGCATGCACGCCGCGTACACGACGACCTGCAGGCTCGGATGCGGCTCGAAGTAGTCGAGGAGCAGCAGCGGCCCCAGAAAAACGAGGACACAGACGAAGCCGTCTACGGCGACTGCCTTGAGGCGGCGCGGGAACGTCGCGAACAGCGGACCTGTGGATGTTTGCTCGATTGTCGGGCCCGTCACTCGATCTCTCCGGACCGGGCGTGACTCTCGAACGGTCCCGATTGTCACCAGCACGTTCGAAGGCGATGGGCGACCTGGAATAGTGGTGCCCAGGGCCGGAATTGAACCAGCGACACGAGGATTTTCAGTCCTCTGCTCTACCAACTGAGCTACCTGGGCACGTAAGGCGGGCGAGGGCGCGGCACCAGGCGCGCCCGGCGTGTGTACCGCCGCTCGCCGCGACGGTCAAATGTCGGCGAGAACGCTCGGGAAACGCCGGACCTACCGTCGCAGCTCCGCGCACTTCCCCTCGACGAACTCGATCACCTTCGTCTCGAGCCTCACGCCGCCGATGCGGTTGCTCTCCTGGATGCCCGTCGGGCTCGTCACGTTCACTTCCGTCAGATAGCGGCCGATCACGTCGAGGCCTGCGAAATGGATGCCGAGCGCCTCGAGGTGAGGGTGCAGCGTGCGGCAGATGCCGATCTCGTGGTCGCCGATCTCCGCCGGAATGACGGTGCCGCCGACGTGGATGTTGCCGCGAAGGTCGGTCTCCTTGGGCACGCGGCGGATCGCGCCGAGCGGCTTGCCGCCTAGGTAGAGCAGCCGCATGTCGCCCGTGCGCGACTCCGGAAGGAAGCGCTGCGCCATGATGGGACGCAGCCCGTGCCGCGTGGACAATTCGAGGATCGAGTAGGTGTTCAGGTCACCCTTGGAGATACGGAAAATGCCGAGGCCGCCGCAGCCGTCGAGCGGCTTCACCACGATGTCGCCGCCCACTTTGTCGCGGAACTCGAGGATCGCATCCGGCGACGCCGACACCATCGTTTCGGCGATGAGCTCCGGGAAGCGCAGGATGAACATCTTCTCGGTGGCCTCGCGAAGACCCATCGCGCTGTTGAAGACGAAGGTCTTCTTCTCGTCGATGAGGCTCAGCAGGTGCGTCGCGAAAAAGAAGTCCGTGTCGAACGGCGGGTCCTTGCGCATGAAGACGGCGTGGAACTCGTCGGCCGGCCGCCACTTCCACTCTCCCACCTCCGCGTGGCTTCCCTGCACGTCCGTCACGGCGAGCGACGCCGAGCGGATCATCACTCGCCCGGCCTCGAAGGCCAGGTCGGGGATCCCGCAGTAGAAGTTCTCGTGCGAGCGAAGCTGCGACTCGCGAATGAAGACGAAGGACGTGTCCTTGGTGATGTCGATCCGTTCGATCGGATCCATCACGTGCAAAAACTTCACAGGCAGCTCCTTCTTCAGTGGTTCTCGCGAGGCGCGAGGCGGCCGAGGTCACCCCAGAGGTGCTGACACAACGCCGACGCGACGATGGCCGCGGTCTCGGTGCGCAGCACGCGCGGGCCGAGTCCGACCGGAACGAAGCCGTAGCGCTGCGCGTACTCGATCTCTTCGGTCGAGAAGCCGCCTTCGGGCCCGATCATCGCGATGACACGCGAGGCGTCGGGGTTGCTATCGCGCAGCGTCGACGCGGGGGTCTGCTGCGCTCCGATGGCGAACACGAGGCCGAGCACGTCGGCCGGCTTCTGCGAGACGAACTCCTCGAACGTGCGGATGCGCTCGACGACCGGCATCACGGTGCGGCCGCTCTGTTCGGCGGCGGACTTCGCGATGCGCCTCCAGCGCTCGACGCGATCGAGGGCCTGCGCCGGATCGAGGCGGCCGACGCTGCGCTCGGACGTCACTACGCACACGCGGTCGGCGCCGAGCTCGATCGCTTTCTCCACGACGAGGTCGATTTTCTTTCCCTTGGCGAGACACGGCGCGATCGTGAGGTCGAGCGCCGACTCGGTGCTGCGCCCCGCGTCGCCGAGGATGCGCACGACGGCGGTCTCTCCCTGGAACAGCTCGAGCACGCCGAAGCACTCGCGCCCGGCGCCGTCGAAGACGACGAGCTCCTGGCCGGGCTTGAAGCGCAGCACGTGGCGAAGATGGTGGTAACCGGAACCGGTGAGCACCGCGCGATCGGCGGTGAGATGCTCGGGCGCGACGAAGATGCGTGTCTTCGGCAGCGACTGGGTGGCCAGGGCGGTGATCATTGGTTCAGCAGGCTCCCGGGGGATGGGCCGACTTCACACCACGGACAGGCAGGGCTCAACTAGCCTTCCGGTCCGGCTCTGCCAAGGCTTCGTGGTGCAGCGAAAGGGAAACCCAGTCGCCCCTGGTGATGGTGCGCGTCTTGCGCCAGGGACCACGGATAAAAGCCTCCTCCACCGATTTCAACCTGCGGGCCTCGATGCCCGACAGCACGAGCGTGCCTCCCGGACGCACGGCGGATGTGAGGGTTTCGCACATTTCGACCAGAGTCTCCGCCAGGATGTTGGCGACGACAAGATCGAACGACGCGGGAGAGCATGCGGCGAATCCGCCGGAAATCGCACCGTTAGGCGTGCCTCGCTCGCTACTTGCACGTTCGGTTGTGGCGCCGCCGACTTTCGCGTCGCGTTGCGTCGAGTTGCACCCGCCGGCGGATTCCTGCGCGCGTGAGTCGATCTCGCGTGCCGACCCGGACTCGCCTTTCCGCTCTTCGCGGTCGCGCGTAAGGCCCGGCCGGGCATCGTGCTCCCATTCGGGAATTCCGATTTCGCCCGGCTCGAGCTCGACGCGGACGATGCCGGCGACGGCGTTGCTCTCGATATTCTCCTGTGTCGCGTCGATGGCGAGCGGATCGACATCGGTCGCCAGCACGTGAGCGGCTCCGAGCTTGGCCGCGGCGATTGCGAGAATTCCCGAGCCGCAGCCGACGTCGGCCACTCGAAATCCCGGCTTCACTTCGCCCACGAGCAACTCGAGGCAGCCGGCCGTCGTCTCGTGAAGGCCCGTGCCGAAGGCCATGCCGGGATTGATGACGATGGAAAGCAGCTCTCCCGGCTCTTCCCAGGGCGGACGCACCTCGATGCGGTCTGCGAACGTGCGCCGCGCGAAATGCTTCTTCCAGTTTTCGGTCCAGACCTTCGAATCGAGCTCGGTGACCTTCGGTGTGCCGGCACGCAGTATTTCTACGGCTTCGCGCGCTTCCTGCGTGCGGGCATGGATCGCCGCGTCGCCGCCGTCCGTCTCGACGACCACGACGACGTCGCACATGTCGGCGCCGCCCGGCTGACTGCCGTGATCGCGGATCTCGACGCCGCCGAAACCGGCGAAGTCGAGCAGCGCAGCCGCTTCGTCCACGAGCCCGGCTTCGACGGGCAGGGCGATCTCGTACCAGCGTTGCGTGTCCTGGGATTGTTTCGCGATGACGGGCTCCCGGCGCCGGGGCGCCGGCCGGAAGGTAGCAGGTTCGCAACTTTCTCCAATTCCCTGATCGCGCCGCCGTGCTACGGTCGCGGCCATGCCAGGACCCGGATTCGCTCTGTTCGAGACCGCGATCGGCCGCTGCGCCATTGCGTGGGGCGAGCGCGGAATCGTCGGCCTTCAGCTTCCCGAAGCGAGTGAAGCCGCCGCCCGTGCGCGCATGCGGAAACGCTTTCCGGCGGCGGTCGAGTCGAAACCCGGGGGCGCCGCTGCGCGCGCCGTCCGCGACATCAAGGCGCTTCTTTCTGGAAAGCGTGCCGACTTGAGAAACGTGGCGCTCGATCTCACGAGCGTCCCTCCTTTTCATCGCCGCGCCTACGAAGCCGCCCGCGCGATTCCGGCGGGCCAGACGCGTTCCTACGGAGAGATCGCGACCGGGCTCGGCTCGCCGAATTCCTCGCGCGCGGTCGGGCAGGCGATGCGCCGCAACCCGTTTCCGATCGTCGTGCCCTGTCACCGCGTGCTCGCCGCCGGCGGGAGGACGGGAGGGTTTACCGCCGAGGGTGGCGTCCATACGAAGCTTCGCATGCTCGAGATCGAGGGGGTTACGCTCGGCGTGGCCGCCGCGCCGGCCGCGAAGAAGGCCGAGCGGGATGCGATCGCGAAGAAAGGCGCGAGCAAGGCAGCGGCGACGCTTCCGGCGGCCTCGAACGGCAAACTTCCGTTCGACCCGCGAAAGGCGCTGCGAGAGCTTCGCGCCAGCGACCCGGTGCTCGCGAAGCTCATCGACGAGGTCGGCCCCCTGGCCATGCAGATGAAGGAGACGGGCAGCGTTTTCGGCGCCCTTGCCGAGGCCATCGTCTACCAGCAGCTCAACGGCAAGGCGGCGGCGACCATTTACGGCCGCGTCTGCGCGCTGTTCCCGAACGCGAAGAAGGGGTTCGCGCCCAGGCACATTCTCGGCGCCTCGGACGATGCCCTGCGCGGGGCGGGCCTTTCCCGCGCGAAGACGGCGGCGCTGCGCGATCTTGCTGCGCGCACCGACAGCGGCGAGCTTCCGACTCTCGCCAAAGTTCGGCGCATGGACGACGCGGCCATCCTCGAGGCGCTCACCGCGGTGCGCGGCATCGGTCGCTGGACGGTGGAGATGCTGCTGATCTTCCGTCTCGGACGGACCGACATCCTGCCGGTGGACGACTACGGCGTGCGCAAGGGCTACGCGATCGCATTCGGCAAGAAAGACCTGCCGGCGCCGAAGGACCTCGCCCGCTACGGGGAGAAATGGTCGCCGTGGCGCTCGGTCGCGAGCTGGTATCTCTGGCGTGCGACCGATCTCAGGCCCGCGAGCTCCGGCAAGCAGCCGGTGACTCCCGACAGGAAACCGGCGACTGGAGCGAAGAAGGCAGGGAAGGCCCCCAAGCCGGCGACGAAAAGTGGTTCGGCGCGTTCGACGGCCCGCCTCGCGGCCCGGAAGAACGCCCGCACGAACATGAAGAACGCGACCAAGGCCCGCCGGAGCTGAGCGATCCGATGCCCCGCGTCCTCGCGATAGGCCACCGCGGCGCGGCCGGCCACCTGCCCGAGAACACGATGCCGTCGTTCGAGCGGGCGCTCGTGCTCGGCGCCGACGCCCTCGAGTTCGACGTGACGCTCAGCCGCGACGGGACGCCCGTGGTGATCCACGACGACACGCTCGACCGCACGACGACGGGCCATGGGCCGGTCGAGAACGTGCGCTTTGCCGACCTCCGCAAGCTCGACGCAGGCTCGTGGAACGGCTTCCCGACGCATCTGCCGTCGCTGGCCGAGGTGCTGGACGAATTCGCGCCGCGCACGCTGCTCAACCTGGAGATCAAGGAGTCGCCGCGCCGCGCCGCGCTCGTCGATGCGTGCGTCGAGCAGGTTGTCCGCCGCAGGGCCGGGCGTGCCGTCGTCTTCTCGTCGTTCGACCACGATGCGCTGCGGCTCGTTCGACACCTGCTTCCAAAGGCGCGCATCGGTGTGCTGAGCGACATGACGGGTATCGAGGCGGCGTTCGCGTGCGCCGCCGAGATCGGCGCCGAGAACATCCACCCGCCGATTTTCCTGGTGAATCGCGAGCTCGTGGCGAGGGCCCACGCCGCCGGCCTCAAGGTGTGGACGTGGACGGCCAACCTGCCCGAGGCGATCGAGCATGCGATCGTCTCCGGAGCGGACGGCATCTTCAGCGACTTTCCCGAACGGGTCGTCGCGGCCGATACGTCGCGCTGATCTCCTGGTGGCCGCCTTTGGCGGGACACCTATCTCAACGGCCCGCCTTTGGCGGGCCTGTTGCAACGGCCCGCTTTTGGCGGGGTTATCTCAACGGCCCGCTTTTGGCGGG
>CAYYVZ010000070.1:0-3437 GCA_964475235.1 uncultured Myxococcales bacterium
ATGGACGGCCGCGGCGGCGGGCTCGGCGGAACCAACACCGGCGGCCTGCAGGGATGCGGCTTCGGCAACTACGGCGCCGGCAGCATCGGCGAACGCGGCCCCGGCGGCCTCGGCGCGCTGCGCGGCGACTCCATCCTCAACGACAACCCTCGGCCAAGGTAGTCTCATGATCGGGGGCGGGACGCGCAAAGCGCGCCCCGCCCCTGAATCCAAGATCAGTCTCCGTCGTTCTCGTAGAACACGTACGGCGTCGAGTAGTCGCTGACTTCGAAATAGACTTTCTTCTCGCCGGGGTCGGCGCGGAAGTTGAAGTTGCGGTCGTGGATGCCGTAGCCGAAGCGGTACGGCCTCGCCTTCTCCTTCTTTCCCGCCGTCGAGAGCGCGGTGCTCAGCTTGTCGATCTGGATGAAGCGCATCACGAGCTTCTCGCCCGCGTACACGTCGAGCACGCCGTTGGTGCCCGTCCAGTTCTGGATCGAGCGGCCGAGCTGGTTCTGGCTCTCCTGAGTGCAGCCCGCGGCGAGCGCCAGCGCCGCTGCGAGAGCCAGCGGAAGGCGAACGCCTGTCGGGAGAAATTTCTGCCAGGCAGACGAGGAACGGTTCGAAGACTGCTTCATGAACGACTCTCCCTGTTGGCTCTTGTCGTGGTCACCCGGTGCATACGACGCTTCGCGCCGCGGAGCCACTGTGCGCACTCGGTCTCGAAGCGCAAGTGCATGATCCCGACTGCGCCGCCGGGGAAAATCGGGGACGGATCCCGATATCGGCCTACTCGTAGGGCTGCGATCTCATTGCGGTGGATAGGCCGGTCGTACTACGCGCCATTTCATCCGTCGCGCTCGCGCGCTCCTCGGGGAAGGAACTGGACTCGCCGCGTTCGCTCCTCACCGGCTCGGAGCTCACGGCTCGCGGCTCCCATCCCCGATTTCCTACTCGCCGAAGGTGTAGCGGAGGCCGCCGCGGACGAGGCGGGGGGCTGCGACGGAGACGACGCCGTCGGCGCTACGGCCGGACTGGATGGTCTCGTCGAAGAGATTCTCGGCCGCGACGAAGGCTTCGAAGCCGGCGCCGAGGTCGCGCGCCACGTAGGCGTCCATGGTGACGTAGCGGTCGAGCACGCGAGAGTTGGCGTCGTCCTCGAACTGCTCGCCGGCGACGCGGACCTGCACCGACGCACGCCACGGCCCCCCCGCGTCGTAGTCGAAGCCCAGCGCACCCTGGTGCTCCGGCACCTGCGGAATGCGGTTGCCCACCAGCGACGGCTCCGCGCGCGCCGAATGGATCTCGCCGTCGCTCCATAGATACGCCGCGCGCGCGGACACGCCCCAGCCGATCTCGACGCCGACCTCCGACTCGACGCCGAGCACTCGCGTGCTGCCGAGGTTCTGCCGCTGCCGGCACACGCCGCCCGCGGGAACGAAACCGCAGGGCTCGACGACTCCGCCGCCTTCGCCGACGGTCACGTTGACGACGGGATCGTCGATCTGGTTCCAGAACAGCGTCGCCGCTCCGCGGAAGATCGAGTGCGCAACGTCGAACCCGCCTTCGACGCCCGTGAGCTTCTCGGCGTCGAGCCTCTCGTTGGCTTCGGTGATGTCGTTGCGCACGCGGAACGGCCTGACCTGCTCGTTGATCGTCGGCGCGCGGAAGCCGCGATACGCAGCGGCACGCAGCGCGATCGCGTCCGTCGCTTCGTAGGCGAGCCCGAGGCGCGGGCTCACGAAGAACTCGCTGCGCCCGTCGAGGGCGCGATCGACCAGCGAAGCGCCGCTGGTCAGGTCGTCCTCGCGGCGGAACCCGTCGTAGCTCTCCCAGTAGTCGAGACGCAGCGCGCCGGTGACGTCGAGCCTCTCGGTTACCTCGGCGATGTCCTGCACGAACACGCCGCCCATCCCCTGCGAAGCGCCGCCGTCGCGCCGCCTCGTGAACGATCCGTCGAGAAACCGCGCGAGCTCCTGGGACTCGCCGTCCACCCAGAGCGCATCGACTCCGGCTGTCAGTAGATGCACGTCCATCGCTTCGAGCGACCACACGACCGAGCCGCCGGCGCTCTGCGACGGAACCGAATACTGGTCGGCCGCCGGCAGCTCGCTGGCCCGGTCGGCAGCGACCGACGAGAACGTGCTCGAAAACGACTGTACGGTTCCGAACACGTCCGCGGCCACCGTTCCCGACGACGCCGACTTCCATTCGAGCCCGCTGCGAAAGAAGCCCGACTCGGTCTGGTTGTGCGTGTACGGCGTGCCGTTGTCGCGGTACTCGTGGAACCCGCGCGCCGAAGCGTGAAGGCGAAGCGCCGGAGTCACGTCGTGCGCGAGCCGGAAGCCGCCGCCCTCGTGCTCGCTGCCGGCCGGCGTGTCGATGGGGCCGCGCGTGTCCTCGCGGATCACGGGGTAGTCGCCGCTTCGCATCCAGCGTGCGTCGGCCGCAATCGACGTCGCACCGAAGCGCTGCGTGAGCCATCCCTCGGTGCGCGCACCGCCGCGTTCGCCACCCTCGGCGACCAGCCCCGCGGCGTCTCGATCCGCCGCGCGCGTGCTCACGCCGACGACGCCGCCCATCGCGTAGTTGCCCCAGAGACTCGCGCCCGAGCCGCGCAGCACGTCCACGCGCTCGATCGTCTCGATCGGCAGCCTGCTCCAGTAGACCCAGCCTCCGAACGGGTCGTTCACGGGCACGCCGTCCACGAGCACGAGCGCACGGCTCGTCCCGCTCGCACCGATGCCGCGGAGTGACACGCCCTGCGTCGTCGGATGAGCGGCGCCACTGCCGAGGCGGCGGAAAAGACTGAAGCCTGCGATGCGGCGAAGGACGTCGTCGAGGCCGCGCGCCGCCGACCTGCGTACCTCGTCGCCGCCGACCACGCTTACGGCGGCCGTCGGATCGGAGACGGGGAGCGACGAACGCGTCGCGGTCACGCTGATCGTCGGCAGGCTGATGGGCGTTGCGGACGTGTCCGATGAATCGGGCTCGCCGCCCGAAGGAGCCACGTCCTCCGCGTGCACCGTCGCCGCGATGAGCAGACCGGCCGCGAGCGTCATGCAGGCAACGACGCGAACCGCGCGGATCGACTGCAAGCCGTTCGCCGCGAGGCTCATGCGCAAGCCGTTCGTCCCGCGGCTCATGCGCAACCCGCGCACCGCGAGGTCACTTGACCGGATCGCGCACCGACTCGAGCCACTTCTTGATGAGAGCCGTGTCCGTCGCGGTCACCCAGCGGCCGAGATTCGGCATTCCGTTCGAAACCTTGAGACCCTGGCGCACGACGGCGTCGAACGCTTCGTACGGAAGCGCCGTGTGGCGAAGGTCGGGGATCGCACGCGAGCCCGACACGCCGCCGCCGCCGTGACACTCGGCGCAGTGGTCGTGGTAGAGGCGTCCGCCATCCTCGAGCTCGCCTTCCTTGTCGAGGAGCGCGACGATGTCCTTGGCCGTCG
>CAYYVZ010000070.1:3447-16488 GCA_964475235.1 uncultured Myxococcales bacterium
GTCACGACACGGCCGCGCGAGTCGCTGTTGCCCTGCTGCGAGGCCGGTCCGCCGCCGAGCGCGAACGCTCCTCCCCAGCCCGCGACGATCGTGACGTACTGCTGGCCGTCTACTTCGTACGTGATCGGGCCGGCGCCGATGCCGGTGCCGATGCGGTACTCCCAAAGCTGGCGACCGCTCGTTGCGTCGAGCGCGAGGAAACGGCCGTCGGCCGAGCCCTCGAAGACGAGGTTGCCGCCGGTGACGAGCGTGCCGCCGTTCCACGCCATCGCGAACGGGTGGCGCCAGGCCTCCTTGCGGCGCACGGGATCCCACGCGACGAGCGCGCCGGACGTGAGATCGGGCGTGAGCAGCGAGAACGCATTGAAATCCGTGCCGGTGTTCCACGCGCCGGGCCGGTGCTCGAACTTCTTGCGCATGCGATAGACGCCGAGCACGTCCTGGGTGGGGATGTAGACGAGTCCCGTCTTCGGACTGTACGACATCGGCTGCCAGTTGTGGCCGCCGAACGCCGTCGGCTTCACGAACGCCATCTCGTCCTTGAAGTCCTGGCCGGCGACTTCGACGGGCTTGCCCGTCGCGAGGTCGACCTTGTCGGCCCACG
The DNA here is from genome assembly GCA_964475235.1 of uncultured Myxococcales bacterium. Taxonomy (GTDB): domain Bacteria; phylum Desulfobacterota; class Binatia; order UBA1149; family CAITLU01; genus DATNBU01. The sequence continues at coordinate 4,052 of CAYYVZ010000070.1, forward strand.
TGACCTCGACGTACTTGTCCGCGGAGAGCAGTTTCCCGTCGGTGCGGTCGATCACGTAGAAGAAGCCGTTCTTCGGCGCCTGCATGATCACCTTGCGCACCGCGCCGTCGATCTTGAGATCGGCGAGGATCATGTGCTGCGTGGCGGTGAAGTCCCACGTGTCGCCGGGCGTCGTCTGGTAGTGCCACTTGATCCCGCCGGTCTCGGGATCGAGCGCGAGGATCGACGAGAGATAGAGGTTGTCGCCGCCGCCGGGGCTGCGAATGTGGCGCACCCACGGCGAGCCGTTGCCCGTACCGACGTAGAGAGTGTCGAGCGCGGGATCGAAGGCCATCGAATCCCAGACGGTTCCGCCGCCGCCGATCTCCCACCAGTTGCCGCCCTTCCAGGTCGGCGCGGCCTTCTCGAGGTCTTTCGACTCGAACGGCTTCGAAGGATCGCCGGGCACCGTGTACGTGCGCCACAGCATGTTGCCGTTGTTCGGATCGTAGGCGGAAACGTAGCCGCGCACGCCGAGCTCGGCGCCGCCGTTTCCGATGATGACCTTGCCCTTCACGATGCGCGGCGCGCCGGTAATCGTGTAGGGCTTCGACTGGTCGACGGTAACTTTCTCCCAGAGCAGCTTTCCGGTCTTCGCGTCGAGCGCGAAGAGGCGGCCGTCGAGAGATCCCCCGAAGACCTTGCCCTGGTAGACGGCGACGCCGCGGTTGACGACGTCGCAGCAGGCCTTGGGCGCCGCGTCACCGGGGACCTTCGGATCGTAGCGCCACTGCAGCGCGCCGTTGCGCGCGTCGACCGCGTACACCACCGACCACGAGCTCGTGAAAAAGAGGACGCCGTTGACCGCGATCGGCGTCGCCTCGTGGCCGCGAGTCTGGCCGGTGTAGAAGGTCCACACGGGACGCAGCTTCGTGACGTTCGAGTCGTTGATCTCGTCGAGCGGGCTGTAGCGCTGCTCGGCGTAGTTGCGGCCGTGCGTGATCCAGTTGGCGGTGTCGCGGTCGGCCGCAACGAGAGCCGCGTCGTCGATTGCGCCGATCTGCGCGAAGGCGGCCTGCGCTTCCTTCGACGGCGACGAGACGGGGCCGGCCACGCCGGAGACCTGGAAGGACATCGCCGCGGGCGTCATGCCCAGGGCCGCTGCGGCGGCAGCGTCGCGCTCGGCGGGGCTTTCGTGCTTTGCGGCGGGAGACGCTGGCGCGGCGGCCGGCGTTGCGGACGGTGCGGCGCCGGGAGCCGCTTGTACGACGGACGGTACCGCCGCAGCGCCCGGGGTCGCTACGGCCGCAGGTGCGATCTCTTCGGGAGATCCGACCGCACCGGGAATTCCCTGCGAGAATGCTGCCAGAGCCGTCGCGAGCAGGAAGGCAGTCGTCAGAAACGAAGTCGCGAGAGCGGGTCGGCGCATGAGGATCCTCCAGTTCCGCTCCATGGGCCGGGGTCAGCGGCCGAGCGGCGGCGGATACTATGAAGGCACCGCGGGGCGGGCAAGGCGCGAGGCGGTCAGGCCTTGAGGAAGGTCCAGACGCCGATGAGTACGAACGCGGCGCCGGCCACGCGGGTCAGCAGTTGCGGATCCACGTAGCGCGAGACGGCGTCACCGGCGATCACGCCGATGGCGGCGGCAAAGACCAGGGCGCTCGCCGACGCGGCGAACACCGTCCAGCGCGCGCCGGGGCTCCTCGACGAGTACAGCAGCGTGGCGAGCTGAGTCTTGTCGCCGAGCTCGGCAAAAAAGACGGTGGAGAAGACAGTCGCGAAGAGCTTGGGGTCCATGGCTTGCTCCGGAAAATCGGGGACGGATCTGAATTTTGGGATAGTGCGAGATCTGAGTTTTATCGCGCGTCGGCCAGGACAGGGACAGGCACCAATTTCCTCGGGGGGCTCTCGGCGGCAAATCGTAGCGCGTCGTGGGAAATTGGAGCCGGTCCCTAGGGCAGCTTCCAGAGCGCCGCGAGGTTGTTCTTTTGCATGTCGGAGGAACCGCCGACGATCGGCATGCCGAGGAGGTCGCGCACGTTGCGGTCCATGTCGTAGGCGTCGGACAGCGCGTACGCGCCCATCACCTGCTGGCAGGCCAGCGCGATATCCACGCCCGTGTCGGCGATGAACAGCTTGGCCATCGAGGTCTCGATCGCGCACGGCCTCCCTTCATGCGCGAGACGCGCGGCGTTGTAGAGCATGAGGCGGCAGGCCTCGAGCCGCGTGCGCGCGGTGACGAGCTTGTGACGGATCGCCTGGTGCGCGCAGATCGGCTTGCCGAACTGCACGCGCTCCTGCGCATATGTCCACGCTTCTTCGACGGCAGCCTGCGCGATGCCGAACGTGCACGCCGCGACCTCCAGCTTCTCGACGTCGAGCGCGCGCCCCGCCAGCATCTCCCAGCCCCGGTTCCATCTGTCGCGGCCACCCACGATCGCATCGAGCGGCAGCCGAACTTCATCGAGATGGACGTCGCACGACGCCGTGTAGCGCAGGTTCGTGTGCTCGATCGGCGACACGCTGACGCCGGCGGCCTTCGCCGGAATCAGCACGAAGCTCAGCGCCTTGCGTTTCGGCGCGTCGGGATCGGAGTTGACGAGGCAGTAGATGTAATCGGCCCAGTCGGCGCCGGTGCACCAGCGCTTCGAGCCGGTGATGACCACTTCGTCGCCCTCGATGCGCGCACGGGTCTTCACGCTCGAAAGATCGCCGCCGACGTCGGGCTCCGAAAGCCCGTACGCGAACAGCAGCTCGCCGCGCGCGAGGCGCGGCAGCAGCTCGGCCTTCTGCGCGTCGGTGCCGTTCTCGGCGATGTTCATGCCGCCGTAGAAAGCGCAGTGGATGAACGGACCGGCGAGGAACCCGCCCGCGCGTGCGAGCTCCTCGATCACCGCGACGGCGGTGAGGATGTCCTGCCCCTGTCCGCCGTACTCTTCGGGGACGGTCAGTCCGCACAGGCCCATGTCCGCGAGCTCGCGAAAGAGATCGCGCGGCCACGTGTGGTCGCGGTCCCACTGGCGGCGCTTCTCGCGCGGAGCCTTCTCGTGGATGAAGCGGCGGAGCTGGCGGCGCAGCTCGGTGGTGTGGGGGGCTTCGTCGAGCATCGGGCGCGGAGGCTACCCGCAGCTCAGCGCCTGTTCCAGACCGACCGACCTGCGAAGAATGGCGAGCGCGTCGACCGACGTCACCGTGGAGCTCGCGTCGACGTCGCAAACGGCCGGAGAGCACGAACTCGTGCCGACCGCCGCGCGCAGGGCGAACAGCGCATCGCTCGTGGCGGGCTCCTCCGCTCCCGGATGGATCGGCTGTCCGCACGGCACGCTCCAGCAGCCTTCCGTGCACGCTTCGCCCGGAGCGAACGACGAATCGCCGTCGTCGCAGCTCTCGGAATCATCGATGTCACCGTTGCCGCACGAGACGGGTCCGGAACAGACCGACACCGTCTGGTCGTTGCCGGTGCACACAACGGTCCCATCGCTCGTCAGCCCGCACACGTGCGCGGCGCCGGACGATGCGGTCACGAATTCTCCCTCCGGAATGTCGATCTCCCCCAGCCAGTCCGGTCCCCAGCACTCGAGGTGCCCGTTGGCGCGAATCCCGCACGCGATTCCGCCGCCGTCCGACAGTTTCGCAAAGGTGCCACCCGGAGCCTCCCAGGCCTCGACGCCTTCTTCGTCCGTCCAGCATTCGATCTGGCCGCTCGGGCGGAGGCCGCAAAGATGCGAGTCCTGGCGAATGTGGTCCAGATCGAAGTACGTCGCGATATCCTCGAACGAGCCGTCGGGCGTCTCGGAGATCTCCATCTCGATGTCGTTGATCGTTTCGCCTTCGACGTAGCGCCAGCAGGTGGCCTCGCCCTGGGCATCGAGGGCGCAAGCGCGCTGGCCGCCTGCCACCACGCTCGCGAAGGAGCCGGCCGGCACGTCGAGCGCTTCTTCTCCGTACCCCCAGCACGCGATGGTGCCGTTCTCGCGCCGGGCGCAGTTCGGCCCGAAGTAGCCGATGGAAATCCCGGAGAACGAGCCGTCCGGAGGCAAGGTTTCTTTGGCCCCGTCCTCGTGCCCCCAGCATTCGATCGTCGAGTCCGTTCGCAGGCCGCACGCATGATACGGTCCGACGCCGACTTGCTGGAAATCTCCGGCCGGGACCGTCTTGGCCTGGTACTGGGTATTGCCCCAGCAGTGGACGCGACCGGAGTGTTCGACGCCGCAGGTGTATGGACGAGGTCCGTCTCCTCCGGCCGCGACCTGCGCGAAGGCGCCCACGACTGGCGCGCTGCCGCCCACGAGTTCATCGGGAGGATACGGCACCCACGGCACGAGCCGGCCGTCCGTCGTGAGCCCCCATGGCCAGCCGTATCCGAACTCGACTTCGCGAAATTCATCCTCGGGCGTGGGCACGGGGAACAGGCCCGGGCCCCAGCACATCGCGACGCCGTCCGTCGTGACGGCGCAGATTCCGCCGTCGCCCGACGAGACATCGCTGAAAAGCCCGTCCGGCTCGGGGTCGAGAAAGCTCTCCGAGAAGTCCCAGCACTCGAGCTGGCCGCCCTCCGCAATTCCGCAGAGTCCGGCAACGCGTTCGAAGGCTCCCGATGGACCTTCGATTCCTTCCCCACAGTAGATGGTGTCGTCCGAACGTCTCAAGCAGCCGTTGGAGAGCTCGAGGAAGGTTCCAGCGGGTGATTCGAGGTCTTCGGCGTCGCCGAGCGGAACGTAGTCGAGCGTACCGTCCGGAAGAATTGCGGCGACGTACGATCCGCCGGCCTGGAGTTGCAGGAATTCTCCGTCGATCTCCGGCACCTCCTGATCGAACCCTTTTCCCCAGCACGCGCCTTGCCCGTCTTCGCGGACGCCGCAGAAGATGTACCGGCCAACGGAAATCTGAACGAAACGTCCGGCGGGAGCTGGCGCGTACGGAGTGTAGTACGCCTCGTCACCCCAGCAGGCTACGCGGCCGTCTACTCGCAGGGCGCAATACCCGGCCTCGCCGCCGACGATGTGAGACACCTCGCAGGGCCGGTTCGTCGAAGCCGCGCTCGAAGGCTGGAAAAACAACCCGCCGGCGCACAAGGCCGGGAGCAGAACGGCTCTCTTCATTGGGGATTCTCCTGAACTGGACGGTTCGGCAGAAGCCGAAACTAGCCGACGCGCGGACCATGAGCCAGTAGAAATCATCCTGCGCCCATCGCCGGCTTGCCCGCTTGCGTCGTCATCACTAGCGTCGCGGCCAATGCCCCGCGACGCGACACTGCTGTGGATGCGTTCGGACCTGCGCCTCGACGACAACGTCGCGTTGCAGGACGCGATCGCCCGCGGCGGCGCCGTCGTTCCGGTTTTCATCTGGACACCTGGGGAAGAAGCACCATGGAGCCCGGGCCCGGCATCGCGCTGGTGGCTCGACCGCTCGCTGCGTTCGCTCGATGCTTCACTCGCCGCGATGGGCGCGAAGCTCGTCGTGCGCCGCGGCCCGGCGCTCGACGTCCTGCGGGACCTTGCTCGCGAAACCGGCTCGACCGCCGTCTTCTGGAATCGCCGCTACGAGCCAGCCGTCATCGCGCGCGACAAGGCGCTGAAAGAAGCGCTTCGAGCCGACGGACTCGAAGCCGAGAGCTTCAACTCCGCGCTCCTCTTCGAACCGTGGCAGAACGGGAAGGACGACGGGACGCCGTATCGCGTCTTCACTCCGTTCTGGAACGCGATGAAGCGGCGCGGTCCTGCGCGGGAGCCGGTCGATGCACCCGGCAGCGTCCCCGCACCGAAGAAATGGCCGCACGGCGACTCAATCGACCGCCTCGACCTTCTTCCGACCCCGGACTGGGCCGGCGGAATGCGCGCGGCGTGGACGCCGGGCGAAGCCGGCGCACGCGCGGAGCTCGAACGCTTTCTCGTCGACGCGCTCCACGACTACGAAACCGGCCGCGACCGGCCCGGGCGCACGGGAACGTCGCGCCTCTCCCCTCACCTCCACTTCGGCGAGATCGGCCCGCGGCGAATCTGGAAGACCGTTCGCGATCTCGTCGCCGATCGTGCCGACGGAGCTTTCGACGCCGCCGCTGAATGCTGGCTGCGCGAGCTTGCCTGGCGCGAATTCGCGCATCACCTTCTTTTCCATTTCCCGCACACGACCGACGCACCGCTGAAATCCGAGTTCGCGCGAATGGACTGGACGGACGACTCGCGGCTGCTGCGCGCGTGGCAGAAGGGTCTCACGGGGTACCCCATCGTCGACGCAGGGATGCGCGAGCTCTGGACGACGGGATGGATGCACAACCGCGTGCGAATGATCGTCGCCTCCTTTCTCGTAAAGGACCTGCGCATTTCGTGGCAGCAGGGCTCGCGGTGGTTCTGGGACACGCTGGTGGACGCCGACCTCGCCAACAACACGCTCGGCTGGCAGTGGACGGCGGGCTGCGGCGCAGACGCGGCGCCGTATTTCCGCGTGTTCAATCCGCTGCTTCAGAGCAGGAAGTTCGATGCGGACGGCGCGTACATCCGTCGCTGGGTGCCGGAGCTCGCTGCGCTCGACAACAAGTGGATCCACGAACCGGCGAGCGCGCCGCCGCTCGTGCTCGAGAAGGCGGGCGTGCGCATCGGCGAGACGTATCCCGCGCCGATCGTCGCGCACGACAGGGCGAGGCGGCTCGCGCTCGAAGCGTACGGCGCGATGATGAAGGAAGGCTGAAGCCGCCGCTCAGCCGCCCGGCCCTTCGTCGCGATCCGGCACAGGACCGAGAGCGACCTCTTCGGGTTCGTCGTCTTCCTCGATCTGCAGCACTTCGCGGGCTTCCGCTCCGGGAAGCGTCTCGACGTCCTTCAGACGGCGCGCCATCGCGCGCGTGCGGCGGCCGGTCGATTCGATGGTCTTCTGCGCGGTTTCGAGCTGGGTGCGAACCTTGTCGAGGACGCCGGCGAACTTCGCGAATTCCGTCTTCACCGCGGCGAGCACCTGCCAGACCTCGCTCGCGCGCTTCTCGATCGCGAGCGTGCGGAATCCCATGCGCAGGCTGGAAAGCGTTGCCGCGAGCGTCGTCGGGCCGCAGACGACGACGCGGTAGGTGTGCTGGAGATCCTCGCTGAGGCCCGGATAGCGAAGCACCTCGGCGAACAGGCCCTCGGTCGGCACGAACAGGATCGCGAAATCCGTCGTGCCGGGCGGGTCCAGGTACTTGTCGCGAATGTCCTGCGCGCACTTGCGGATCGCACGCGAAAGGTCGGCCGCGGCCTTCTGCACCGCGGCCGCGTCACCCGCATCCGCCGCTTCCACCAGGCGAACGTAGTCTTCCTGGGGGAACTTGGAATCGACCGGCAAGTAGACGACCGAACCGTCGAGCGCGCCCGGCAGCCGCACGGCGAACTCGACGACCTCGCGCGAGCCCTTCTTCGTGCAGACGTTGCGCTCGAACTGCTCGGGTATGAGCATCTGCTCGAGAATGGCGCCGAGCTGGACCTCGCCCCAGGTTCCGCGCGCTTTCACGTTCGAAAGGACCTTCTTCAGGTCGCCGACCCCCGAGGCGAGCGACTGCATCTCGCCGAGGCCCTTGTGCACGGCTTCGAGCTGGCTGCTCACCGTGCGGAACGACTCGCCGAGGCGTTTCTCGAGAGTTTCGTGGAGTTTCTCGTCCACGGTGCGGCGCATGTCGTCGAGGCGTTTCTCGTTGCTGGCCTGCAGGTCGCGCAGGCGCTGCTCGACGCCCTCGCGGACGGCGGCCACGGCCCGGGACGTCTCCTCGCGCGCGACGGCTGCCGCGTGGGAGGATTCCTCGCGGGCGGCGGAAGCGGCGCGGGCGCTCTCGCCACGCAGGCGGCGCGCAGCCTTGGCGGCTTCGTCGCGCCCGAGGCGCAGCTCCTCGCGCAGGGCACGCTCGAGCGCGCCCGGATCGAAACGGGACGAGCGCGCGAGAGCGACGATGGCCAGGATAGCGGACGCGATCGACGCGACGAGGGTCGCGATCAGCAGAGGGTCGTTCATCGCAGCAACGACGAGAATAGACCGTCACCCCGCGGCGGGGAAGCCTCGCGAGAACGGCACCGGGTACACGTACCGTCTACCGAACGCCGCCCAGCCTGACGGTACGAGAGAACGTCCCCGTTCTAGTCGTCGTCGTCGCCGCGCTTGGTGCGGGGGCGGTCGGCCTGCTTGAGCATGCGCTTGCGAAGCCGGATCGTCTTCGGGGTCACCTCGACGAGCTCGTCGTCGGCAATCCACTCGACGGCAGCCTCGAGCCCGAGCACGCGGTTCGGCGTGATCACGACCGCCTCGTCATGGCCCGACGCGCGCATGTTGGTGAGCTTCTTCTCGCGCACGATATTGATGTTGAGGTCATTGTCGCGCGAGTACTCGCCGATGATCATGCCTTCGTACACGCGCGTGCCGGGCGCGATGAACATGACGCCGCGCTCCTGCATGTGGAAGATGGAGTACGGGGTCGCGACGCCTTCGCGATCGGCCACGAGCGCGCCGTTGGTGCGCGCCTCGATCGGCCCGGCCCACGGCATCCAGCCGTCGAACAGCGCGTTCATGATGCCGGTGCCGCGCGTCTCCGTCATGAAGCGCGATCGCACGCCGATGAGGCCGCGCGACGGCACCTTGAACTCGATGCGCATGCGGCCCGTGCCGGCGGGCATCATCTTCGTCATCTTGCCCTTGCGCAGGGCGAGAAGCTGGGAGACGACGCCGACGTAGTCTTCCGCCACGTCCACGACGAGCAGCTCGACCGGCTCGTGCTTGACGCCGTCGATCTCGCGGATCACGACGGTCGGGCGCGAAACCTGCATTTCGTAGCCTTCGCGGCGCATCGTTTCGATGAGGATGCCGAGCTGCAGCTCGCCGCGCCCCGTCACCTTGATCGAGTCGGGCGATTCCGTGTCCTCAATGCGCATGCTGACGTTACGCTTCTGCTCGTTGTAGAGGCGCTCGCGCAGCTTGCGCGAGGTGACGTGCTCGCCTTCCTTCCCGCACCACGGGCTCGTGTTGGCGCTGAAGATCATCGAGATCGTCGGCTCGTCCACGCGGATCGGAGGAAGCGGTTTCGGATCCTCGCGGTCGCCGATCGTGTCGCCGATCAGGATGTCTTCGATGCCCGCGACGGCGACGATGTCGCCGGCCATGACTTCGTCGGACTCGCTGCGCTGGAAGCCTTTCCAGGAATAGAGCTGCGTGATCTTGACCTGGCGCGGAGGCTTGCCGTCACGACACAGCGAGAAGATCTGGCCCTTGATCAGCTTGCCGTTCTTGATGCGGCCGATCGCAAGGCGCCCCACGTAGTCGTTGTAGTCGATGTTGTTGCACTGGAACTGGACGGACGCCGTAGGGTCGCACTCCGGTCCGGGCAGCGACTCGACGATGGTGTCGAAGAGGGTCTTGAGGTTCTCGGCAGGGGCGCCGAGGTCCTTCGTCGCCGTGCCAATCTTCGCGTTCGTGTAGATGACGGGGAAGTCGAGCTGGCTCTCGTCGGCATCGAGGTCGATGAAGAGGTCGTAGACCTCGTTCAGCACTTCCTGGATGCGCGCGTCGGGGCGGTCGATCTTGTTGATGCAGACGATCGGCGAGAGGCCGAGCGAGAGGGCTTTCTGCAGCACGAAGCGGGTCTGGGGCAGCGGCCCCTCGGAAGCATCGACGAGCAGCATGACGCCGTCCACCATCGCGAGCGTGCGCTCCACCTCGCCGCCGAAGTCGGCGTGGCCGGGCGTGTCCACGATGTTGATGCGGACCGTGCCGTACATGACGGCCGTGTTCTTCGCGAGAATCGTGATCCCGCGCTCGCGCTCGAGCGCATTCGAGTCCATCACGCGCTCGGCGACATGCTGGTTGGCGCGAAACAGGCCGCTCTGGTGGAGCATGGCATCGACGAGGGTCGTCTTGCCGTGGTCAACGTGGGCGATGATGGCGACGTTACGGAGGTCTTCGCGGCGCGGGGCAGGGCTCGGCAATGCAGTCATTCGGTGCGTTTCGCCCGTCTATAGGGCGCGGTCTCCTCTGGAAAAGTCCGCGACCATAGCACGCTGCGTCGTAAGGGAAAGCTCGGGACTGGCTCCAATTCCCACGAGCCCCTGCGGGTCCGGGCGCCGGGAGCGTGCGAGGGAATTGGAGCCTGTCCCCGTTTTCGGCGCCCTAGCCGCGTCGCCGCTCTTCCAACTCGGCCATTTGCCCATCATGAACCCCGCGAAGCAGCACCTGCGACAACACCGAGCCGACGAGCGCCAGGAACATGTCCCACTGCGGATCCCACGGATCCCCCTGCGTGCCGAGAAACGCCGTCGCCCCGTCCGCGAAGATCACCGCCGCCCACCACTCGAGGAACTCGTAACAGGCACTGAACGCGAGACAGATCGACGACACGATCAGAAACAGCCATTTGCCGCGCACGAGGGGCGACGTGCGCAGCAGCAACTCGCGAAAAAGCAGTGCCGGGACGACGCCCTGCATGAAGTGACCGAAACGGTCGTAGTGATTGCGCTCCCACCCGAAGAGATCGGAGACCCAGAAGCCGAGCGGGACTTCCGCGTACGTGTAGTGCGACCCCACCGCCACGAGCACGCCTTCGAACGCGAGCAGCCAGAGCACGATCGAGGTAAGTCCGATCCGGGCATGCAGCCACAGGATGACCGGCAGCACGGCGAAGACCGGCGCGACCTCCATCCACCAGGTAGCGCGGTCGGACGGATTCCAGCCGGAGATCGCGTAGACGACGGCGAGAAGGCCGACCAGGATCGAGGATTCGCTCAGCCGCATGGTGTCCGTCTCGTGCCTCCCCGCCGCAATGCCGGCGCACCCGGATCCGCAGACCGCCTCCGGCCCGCAGATCCCGCGCCCTCAGCTGCGCAGGCCCGGCGCCTCGTGCCCGCTCGCGGCCACGTACTCGCGGTACCCACCGTTGTACACGAGTGGCTCGCCCGGCCCGAGCTCCAGAATGCGCGTGGAGAGGTCCCTGAGGAAGCGCCGGTCGTGCGACACGAAGAGCATCGTGCCTTCGTAGTCCGCGAGCGCACGCACGAGCATCTCTTTCGTGCCCATGTCGAGGTGGTTGGTCGGCTCGTCGAGCACGAGAAAATTCGGCCTGTCGTTGAGGATGCGCGCCAGCACGAGTCGCGCTTTCTCGCCGCCGGAGAGGATGCGGCAAGGCTTGGCGATGTCGTCGCCCGGGAATCCGAAGCAGCCGGCCAGCGTGCGCAGCGTCGCGCCGTTGGCGAGCGGGAACGCGTCTTCGAGGGTCTGCAGCACACTGCGGTCGGGGTCGAGAAGCTCCATCGCGTGCTGCGCGAAGTAACCGAGCCGCACGCCGGCGCCGATCGTGATCGATCCGGAATCCGGCTCGCCTGCGCCTGCGACGAGCCGGAGCAGCGTCGATTTGCCGGCGCCGTTCACGCCCATGACGGCCCAGCGCTCGCCGCGACGGATCGTCAGATCGAAGCCGTCGTAGATGACCTTGCTTCCGTAGCGCTTGCCGACTTTCTCGAGACGCACCACGTCGTCGCCCGAACGCGGCGGCGGCTGGAAATCGAAGGCCTGGGCCACGCGCTTCTTCGGCGGCTCGACCTTCTCGATCTTGTCGAGCTGCTTGACGCGCGACTGGACCTGCGCCGCCTTCGCCGCCTGGGCCTTGAAGCGCTCGATGAAGCGCATCTCCTTGGCGAGCTTGGCCTGCTGGCGCGCGTAGGCCGCTTCGGCCTGGATTTCGGCCTGGGCGCGCTGGCCTTCGTAGAAATCGTAGTTGCCCGAGTAGCTCGTGAGGTCGCCTTCGTCGATCTCGACGATGCGACCGACGACCCGGTTCAGGAACTCGCGGTCGTGCGACGTCATCAGGAGCGCCCCGTCGAAGTCGGCGAGGAACTTCTCCAGCCAGATCAGCGACTCGAGGTCGAGATGGTTCGACGGCTCGTCGAGCAGCAGCGCGCCGGGCTTCATCAGCAGCACGCGCGCCAGGCCGACACGCATCTTCCAGCCGCCCGAAAGCTTGCCGACGTCGCCGTCCATGACCTCGTCGGAAAAGCCGAGGCCCGCACACCAGAGCCCGGACATGCCCTCGATGTAGTCCTTGCCCTGCGTGTCCGTGACGTAGACACCGTGGCCGCGTTCGAGCACCAGCGGACCGATCTCGCGCAGCCGGTGCTGCGGCGTGTAGGGGTGCACCAGGGCCTCGATATCGCGGACCTGCATGTTGGTGAGTTGGGTCATGGTGTCTCTCGTGCTCGGGGGCTGGCGGTCGTCTCGCCCGAAGGGGCGACAATAGCCGAGCCGGAGCCTCCCGTCAGGCCTCCCGCAGCAGCCCCGTCATGCCGTAGCGTCCGGGCTCCACAGCGAAACGGGAGCCCCCGAGGGAGCTCCCGAACCTGTCGCTCTGCGATTGTTCCTCTTCGTGTCCACGCCCGGCGTGGCGTTACGAGGACAGGCGGATCTTCAGGATCTGGGCGGCGATCTCCGCATAGGCGGCCTTGAGGGCGGCCTCGTCGGTG
>CAYYVZ010000071.1:0-16359 GCA_964475235.1 uncultured Myxococcales bacterium
ACCCGTCGGACCACCCGCGCGACCATCCGGATGACGAGCCGCGCCACCCGCGACGCGGCACGACGCGGCCGGGAGTCGAAATGACGGCCCCGCTCGCCGTCGTCTTCCCCGGCCAGGGCTCGCAGAAGCCCGGCATGGGCCGCGACTTCTACGACACCTATGCCGAGAGCCGTGCGGTCTACGAGGAAGCGTCGGCCGCGCTCGGCTACGACGTCGCCGCTCTCTCGTTCGACGACCCCGAACGCCTCGCGCTCACCGAGTTCCAGCAGCCGGCCATTCTCGCGACCGAGATCGCGATGCTCGCGGCGCTGCGCGCGCGTCACGGCTGGGAGCCGCGCTTCTTCGGCGGGCACAGCCTCGGCGAGTACACCGCGCTGGTGGCGGCCGGTGCGATCGGGCTCGCCGACGCCGTGCGCCTCGTCGCGCTGCGCGGCCGGCTCATGCAGGAAGCCGTGCCGCCGGGTGCCGGCGCGATGACGGCCGTGATCCAGGCCGACCTCGACATCGAATGGCTGCGCAAGGCCGCATCCGCCTTCGAGGTGGACGTCGCCAATCACAACGCTCTCGACCAGGCCGCGCTGAGCGGCCTCGCGCCCAATGTCGCCGCCGCCGTCGCCGGCGTGAAGGCCGACCAGCAGCGCCGCGTGCGTGCGATTCCGCTGCGCGTCTCGGCGCCGTTCCATTCGCGCCACATGAAGTGCGTCGAGGCGCCGCTGCGCGACGCGCTGCAAAGCGTCGGCCGCCTGTCCGGCGCCGCAGCGGTGCGCGTGCTGTCGAACACCAGCGGGACGACGCACACGGGCTCGCGCGAGCACCTGGAGGACAGTCTCGTGCGCCAGGTATCGAGCACGGTGCGCTGGGTGGACTGCATGCGGGAGCTGCTGGACCGCGGCTGCGAGGTCGTCGAAGTGGGGCCCGGCCGGCCGCTGCGCGGGTTCTTCGCGTCGCTCGGTCTCGAGATCCGCTCCGTCACCACCGTCGCCACCGTCGCCGCCGCCAGCAAGGAACCCGGGCCATCGCCACGATAGGATCCACAGCGTCCGCGCCGATCGTCGTCGTGGGCGCGGGCGCGGCCGGACTGATGGCCGCGATTCATGCGGCTGCGCCTTCCGGTGCCGTTGCGAACGCGCCCTCCCGCGCGATCGCAAACCCGCCTTCCGGCGCCCGCTCCCTGCCGCACACGCCCGAAGCCGGAGCACCGCGCCGCCGCGTCGTCGTCCTCGAAAGCACGCGCGACGGCGGCCGCAAGATCCTCATCAGCGGCGGCGGTCGCTGCAACGTGCTTCCCGTCGAGCTCGACGAGTCGCGTTTCGTCACCGACTCCTCGCCCAACACCATGAAGAAGATGCTGCGCTCGTGGCCGCTCGCCGAGCAGCGTCGTTTCTTCGAACAGGACCTCGGCATCCCGCTCAAGCTCGAACGCGAGTCGGGCAAGCTCTTCCCGGCGAGCAACCGCGCGCGCGACGTGCGCGACGCGCTGGTCGCCGCGGCGAGAGTACGCGGCGTCGAGTTCGTGTTCGGCACGACGATGACGGGCCTCGAAATTGCCGAGGACACGCCCGGCGCGCGCTGGCGCCTCGCGACGAGCGACGGGGGGCAAATCGATGCCGAAGCCGTCGTGCTCGCGACCGGCGGACTCTCGGTGCCGAAGACGGGAAGCGACGGAGGCGGGTTCGCGCTGGCTCGCTCGCTCGGCGTCACGGTCAACCAGACCTACGCCGCGCTGACGCCGCTCACCTGCGAGCCGCCGCGCTTCGGCGAGCTCGCCGGCGTGTCGCTCGACGTCGCGGTGCATGCACCCGGCGCGGGGCTGCGCAGCCGCGGCGGATTTCTCTTCACGCACCGCGGCTACAGCGGACCGGCCGTGCTCGACGTCTCGCATCTCGCGGTTCGAAGCGCGCTGCGGCCGGCCAGGCGCGCGCTACCGCGCGAAGCTGCCCGCGCGACGCACGGCGACTCGCGGCCCGAGCCGCAAAAGCTCCTCGTGCAGTGGACCGAGCTCGATCGCGAGGCCTGGCAGAAGGAGCTCGCGCCTCGCCGGGCCAGCGCGCTCGGCATCGTGCGCGGCCACATGCCGGCGCGACTCGCCGAGCGACTGCTCGCCGAAGCGGGCGTGCCCGCGCATCGTACGCTCGCCGAGCTGCGCAGCGACGAACGGCGCCGCCTTCTCGACGCGCTCACGCAGTTCGACCTGCCGTGGACCGGGCACGAGGGCTTCCGCACCGCCGAAGTGACGGGAGGCGGCATCGAGCTCGGCGAGGTCGATCCCCGGACCATGGAGAGCCGTCGCCACCCGGGCCTTTTCTTCTGCGGCGAGATTCTCGACGCGTTCGGCCCGATCGGCGGTTACAACTTCGCGTGGGCGTGGGCGACGGGCCGTGCAGCCGGGCTCGGCGCGCGGCAACAGTCGTTCAGCCTGGCTCCTTGACCGGAGCTCGAATTCTCATTCCCGAAACGACGATTCCCGGTCCTGCGAAATCCGCCGGACCGCGGCCACACAGTCGCTGGCCTTTTCTCCCGAGCGCTTCGCCTGCGTGCGTGGAGCGGAAATTGCTCTTGCGTTGACGGCTCCGGAGCCGTTCGAGGGGACGCTTCCGGAACGGCACCGCCGCCTGCAGCCCGCGCCGGGTTGCCGCGAACGGTGCCGGAGGAAGTGCCAGCCATGGCCACGCACCGCCCGTCGCGAAAGGACCGGGGCCTCTCCCGAAGGGAGTTTCTCAGGATCGCATCCGCCGCCGGGCTCGGGGCCATTCTGAAGCCGGCCGATCTGTTCGCCCAGCAAGGGTTCCTCGCTCCCGTGTCGGTCGCGAATCCCCTCGCCGGCTATCCGAATCGCGGATGGGAGAAGCTCTACCGCGACATCTTCCGCACCGACGGCAAGTTCGTCTTCCTCTGCTGTCCGAACGACACGCACAACTGCCTGCTCAACGCCTACGTCAAGAACGACGTCGTCGTGCGCATCGAGCCGACCTACGGCTACCGCGACGCAGAGGATCTGTACGGCAATCGCGCCTCGTCGCGCTGGGACCCGCGCTGCTGCCAGAAGGGACTCGTGCTCGGGCGCCGCTTCTACGGCGACCGGCGCATCAACGGCGCCTTCCTGCGCAAGGGATTCAAGGAATGGGTCGATCGCGGCTTCCCGCGCGATGCAGCGACCGGCGCAGCTCCGCCGGAGCTGATGAAGCGCGGCTGGGATTCGTGGGTCCGCGTTCCGCACGTGGAAGCTTATCGTTACCACTCGGCCGCGCTTCTCGACATCGCGAAAACCTACAGCGGCGACGAGGGCAAGGCGCGCCTGCTCGCCCAGGGTTACGACGCGGACATGGTGGCCCAGGTGGGAAACGCCGGGACGCGCGTCCTCAAGTTCCGCGGCGGAATGGCCAAGCAGGGCGCGGTGCGCATCTTCGGTGCGTTCCGCTTCGCGAACTCGATGGCCCTCGTCGACGCGAAGCTTCGCGGCACGAGCCCGGAAGACGCCAAGGGCGCCGGCACCTGGGACTCCTACTCCTTCCACACCGACCTGCCGCCGGGACATCCGATGGTGACCGGCGAGCAGACCAACGACTTCGAGCTCTTCGACGTCGAGAACAGCAACCTGCTCGTCGTGTGGGGGATGAACTGGATCACGACCAAGATGCCCGACAGCCACTGGCTGACCGAGGCGCGTCTGAAGGGCAAGAAGGTCGTCCTCGTCACCGTCGAATACTCGGCGACTGCGTGTCGCAGCGACGAGGTCGTGGTCATTCGACCCGGAACCGATCCCGCGTTCGCGCTCGGGCTCGCGCAGGTGATGATCGCGGAGAAGCTCTACGACGAGAAGTACGTCAAGCGCTTCACCGACCTGCCGTCGCTGGTGAGAATGGACACCCTCGAACGGCTGCAGGCGGCCGACGTCTTCCCCGGACATCGCTCGGGCGAGCTGGGGCACGGCGCCGCTACCATTCCCAAGGGACAGAAACCGCCTCCGACTCTGGTGCAGCGGGGCATGCAGGTGCCCGAGGCCCTCGTCAGCGAGTTCGCCGACTTCGTGATGTGGGACGCGAAAACCTCGCGCCCCGTGGCCGTCTCGCGCGACCAGATGGGAGACACGTTCGACGCGCTCGGCATCGATCCCGCGCTCACCGGCACGTTCGAAGTGAAAACGACCGACGGGAAGACCGTCGAAGTGCGTCCGGTCTTCGACCTCACGAAGCAGTACCTCGACGACAGCATGACTCCGGACCAGGTGCGCCGCATCACGTGGGCGCCCGAAGACGCCGTGCGGAGCCTCGCGCGCGACATCGCCGGCAGCGGCGGAAAGACGCTGATCGCGTGCGGCATGGGCCCGAATCAGTTCTGGAACAACGACAACAAGGACCGCGCGCTGTTCCTCGTGCTCGCGCTCGCCGGAAGCCTCGGCCGCCACGGCGGCAACATCGGCAGCTACGCCGGCACGTACAAGAACACGCTGTTTGCGGGCGTGCCGGTGAAGTACGTCGCCGAGGATCCGTTCCACCCGCAACTCGACCCCGGCGGAGCCGTGACCCCGCACCTCTACTACCGCGCCGAGTCGATGCACTACTGGGCCAACGGCGAGCGCCTGATGAAGGCCGGCAAGAAGACGATCACGACGGGGGCTCACGTTCCCACGCCGACCAAGGCGATCTGGCAGGTCAACTCGAACTCGAGCCTCGGCAACCAGAAAGGGCACTACGACGTCGTGTTCAACACGCTGCCGCGCGCCGAGTGCGTCGCCTACAACGACTGGTGGTGGACCGCGTCGTGCGAGTACAGCGACGTGGTCTACGGCGTCGATTCGTGGATGGAGTTCAAGATGCCGGACATGACGGCGTCCAACACGAACCCCTTCCTGCAGGTCTACCCGCGGACCCCCGTCGCGCGCGCGTTCGAAACCGTGTGGGACGCGGAGACCTACCTCGGCGTCGCGCGCGAGCTGGCGCGGCGGCTCGACGAACCGCGCCTCGAGCAGATGTGGCACTTCATCGCCGAGGGACGCTCGGAGGTCTACCTGCAGCGCATCATCGATGCGTCCACGCCGCTCAAGGGCTACCGCATCGAGGAGCTCGAGGCGAAGGCTGCGACCGGCGTGCCCGCGCTGATGAACACGCGAAGCTACCCTCGCGTGAACAGCTACGAGCAGGTCCACGATTCGCGGCCCTGGTACACCAGGACCGGCCGTCTCGAGTTCTACCGGCCCGAGCTCGAGTTCGTCGAAGCCGGCGAGAACCTGGTCGTCCACCGCGAGCCTTCCGACGCAACGTTCTACGAGCCGTGCGCGATCGTCGGCAGCGAGCACCCGGCGATCCGGCCGAAGACGCCCGCCGACTGGGAGATCCCGGAAGACAAGCGCGATCACATCACCCGCCAGATGCGCAACGTCCGGCTCACGACGGACGAGCTGCTCGCGAGCAGGCATCCGAAGTCCGACGCCGGCCTGCGCCATGTGTTCCACACGCCCAAGTACCGCCACGGCGCGCACACGATGCCGGTGGACACGGACTACATGGCGATGCTGTTCGGGCCGTTCGGCGACATCTACCGGCGTGACAACCGCATGCCCGGCACCGGCGAGATGTACGTGGACATCCACCCCGAAGACGCACGCGAGCTCGGCGTCGAGGACGGCGACTACGTCTGGATCGACGGCGACCCCGACGATCTCCCGTTCCGCGGCTGGAACGATCCGGCCCGCGCCGAGGAATACAAGGTCGCCCGCTGCATGGCGCGGGCGCGATACTACCCCGGCACGCCGCGCGGGATCACGCGCATGTGGTTCAACGGCTACATGGCCACGCCGGGAACGGTCGCGGCCGCGAACAAGAACCTCGATCGCATCGCGAAGAACGAGGAGACGCGCTACCAGGCCCTGTTCCGCAGCGGCGGCCACCAGAGCATGACGCGCTCGTGGCTGAAGCCCACGCACCAGACGCAGACCCTCATCTCCCGCAAGTCGTGGACCAACGAAGTCACGAAGGGCTTCAACGTGGACGTGCACTGCGTGACGAGCGCGCCGCGCGAATCCCTCGCGAAGTTCACCAAGGCGGAGGACGGCGGAGAGAACGGCGTCGGTGTCTGGCGGCCCGTCCGTCTCGGACTGAGGCCGACCAACGAGCGCGAGGGAATGAAGACGTACCTCGACGCCGGCTACGTGCACCTCTCGAAAGCCTGATCGCAACCGGACGAGAGACAAAGGAAGGACGGCGATGGCGAAAGTCTACAACTGGCAGATCGGCCGCGAGATGGACTACTTCTACGAGGGCCGCCGCCCCGCGAAACAGTTCGCGATGGTGATGGACCTCAACAAGTGCATCGCGTGCCAGACCTGCACGGTCGCGTGCAAGACCACGTGGACTCCCGGCCGCGGCCAGGAGTACATGCTGTGGAACAACGTCGAGACCAAGCCTTACGGATTCTATCCGCTCGGCTGGGACGTCAACATCCTCGAGAAGCTCGGCGTCCAGAATTGCGACGGGCCCGTCTACAACGGGAAAACGCTGTTCGACGCCGCGCCGACCGGCGAACGGATTCTCGGATACCTGCCGGAAGACCGCGACTACGCGCACCCGAACGTCGGCGAGGACGACTCGCTCGGCAGCATGGACCAGGGGGCATTCCTCAAGATCCCCCACATGCAGTGGATGTACTACCTTCCGCGCATCTGTAACCACTGCACGTATCCGGCGTGCCTCGCTTCGTGCCCGCGCATGTCGATCTACAAGCGCGAGGAAGACGGCATCGTCCTGATCGACGAGCAGCGCTGCCGCGGATATCGCGAGTGCGTTCGCGGCTGCCCCTACAAGAAGACGTTCTTCAACGCCTCGACGCGCGTCAGCGAGAAGTGCATCGGATGCTTCCCTGCCGTGGAAGGCGGGCGCCAGACCCAGTGCACCATCACCTGCATCGGCAAGATCCGCCTGCAGGGATTTCTTTCGCAGCCGGACAAGGTGCGCGAGGACAACCCGGTCGACTACCTGGTGCACGTGGCGAAGATCGGGTGCCCGCTCTATCCGCAGTTCGGCCTCGAGCCGAACGTCTACTACATCCCGCCCGTCCACGTTCCGCCGCCTTTCCTCACGCAGATGTTCGGTCACGGCGTACCGGCGGCGATCGAGGCGTACCGCAAGGCCGCCGACGACAAGCGCCTGCTCGGCGCGCTGCTGCTCTTCGGCTCCACGCCGATGATCATCCACCACTACAAGGTCATCGGAGACGTGGCGGTCGGTTACGCGGAAAACGGCGACGAGCTGGCACGCGTGCCCATGAAGGAACCGATTTTCCTGCGGCCGGCCTTCGACGAAACTCACCAGACCGTCCGCAGCAACATGACCTGAAACCAGACAGGAGACCGGACATGAAGAGCGAGACGACTCCCCGAATGCGACGGCGCGCGGTCGAGCGGTTCTGCGGCGGGCTCGGCCTGATTCTCGCCCTGCTCTTTCTCGTCGCCGCGGCCGCTTCGGCGCAGGCGCCTGCACCGACCATCCGGATGGCCAGGGTCCCTTCCGGCAGCACGCTCGACGATCCCGCGGCCGAGTTCTGGTCGTCGATGCCGCCGGTCGTCGTGCCGGTCCTGGCCCAGGGCATCACGACGCCCAGCCTCGCGAAGGCTGCCGTCGAGCGCCTCGACGCGCGCGCCGCGCACGACGGCGCCGTGTGGGCGGTTCGCATCGAATGGATGGACAAGACGCGCAGCGATCGCATCGTCGTCGACAACTTCGGCGACCAGGTCGCCGTGGAGGTTCCGATGCTCTTCCGCGAGGGAGCGCTTCCGAGCCCGATGATGGGCAATCCGGGTGCGCGCGTCGGCGTGCTGCAGTGGCGCGCGGCCTTCCAGCACGACCTCCAGTACGGCCCTCCCCAGCTTCGCGACGTCTATCCCAACGCGATGGTGGACGTGTACCCCGACGAAGTCCTGCGCACCATCGATGCGAGGCCTTACTCGGGCGCGCTCGAAGTGGGCAATCCCGTGTCCGCGGCACGCGGCTCCTCGGTGCTCGACCAGATGGCCGAAGGTTTCGGCACGATGACCGTCAAGCCCGAGCAGCACGCGGGCGGCCAGGGCCGCTGGATCGGCAACCGCTGGATCGTGGCGATCACGCATCCCCTTTCCCGAGGCGGCCCCAACGAACCCGACGTGCGAGCCGGAGCGAAGAGCGCGTTCGCGTTCGCCGTCTGGGAGGGAGGCAACAACGAGGTCGGCAGCCGCAAGGCGTGGGCACCGTGGGTCGAAGTGGCGGTCGCACCATGAGCACGACGCGAGCGGCACCGCTCTCCGAAGAGACGGCCGGCACCGGGCGCGAAATTCTCGAGCTGCTGCAGGACGCCGCGGCGCTTCGCCTCGTCGCCGCCGCGTTCGCGTATCCGGACGCCGCGCAACGGGAACGCGTGCGACAGGCCTTCGCCGAGATCGTGCGTACACAATCGGCGAGGCTCGGCAGCGCCGCGTGGTCGCCGGCCTTCGAACGGGCGCGCACACTCTACGCCCGGGCGGGCGAAGAGACCGAAGGCGAGCACGTGCGGCTCTTCCTCGGCAGCGCGGCGGTTCCGCTTCACGAATCGGCCTGGGGCGACGGACGCCGCATGGGCGGCCGTACGGCGGAGCTCGCCGACGTGGCCGGCTTCTACCGTGCGTTCCGGTTCGCGTTGTCGTCGGAGCGCCGGGATCTTCCGGATCACCTGTGCGCCGAGCTCGAGTTCGCGGCAGCGCTGCTGATCAAGGAAGCCTACGCGCTCGGTCGCAACCGCGACGAGGACCGCGACATCGCCCGCGCCGCGCTGGCCGACTTCCTCGACTCCCACCTCGGCCGCTGGACCCGGGCAGTGCTGGAGGGCCTGAGCAAATCGAATGCTTCGGAGCTCTACGAGGCGCTCGGCCTGCTGGCCGTCGAGCTGGTGGGGCAGGTCTGCACACGCCTCGGCGTGGCGCCGGAGCTGGCCGAGGGCCGCTTCCCGTCGGAGGAGCCCGACTGCCTGTCGTGTCCGATGGCCGCGCGCGAACAGAAGGGCTGACCAGGGGCGCGACGTTCGTGGCAATCGGAGGCCACCGGCGCTATAGCGGCCCGGTCATGCCCCTGACGTTCACCAAGCTCCATGGCTGCGGCAACGATTACCTGTTCGTGGACTGCACGCGCGGGAGCAAGCTGCCGGGATCGCCGGAAATTCCCGCGATCACGCGTTACCTCGCAAACCGGCGCACCGGCATCGGCAGCGACGGCGTCATCCTCATCTGCAACGACCGCCTCGTCGACTTCCGCATGGAGATGTACAACGCCGACGGCAGCCGCGGGCAGATGTGCGGCAACGGCATCCGCTCCCTCGGAAAGTACGTCTACGACCACGGGCTGACGCCCCAGAAGACCCTCAAGATCGCGACCGACTGCGGCGTGAAGACGCTCGACCTCGAGCTGTCGCGCGGCAAGGTCCATCGCGTGCGCGTGGACATGGGCAAGGCCGAGCTCGACGGCCGCAAGATCCCCGTGGATGCCGACGGCGAGGTGAAGGACCATCCGTTCCACGTCGCCGACCGCGACTGGAAGATCACGTGCGTGTCGATGGGCAACCCGCACTGCGTGATCTTCGACGTGGACGACCTCGAGGCCATGGACCTCGAGAAGATCGGCCCGCAGTTCGAGAACCACCGTTTCTTCCCCGAGCGCGTGAACACCGAGTTCGTGCGCGCGGACTCGCGCTCGGAGCTCACGATGCGCGTGTGGGAGCGGGGATCCGGCGAGACGTTCGCGTGCGGCACCGGAGCCTGCGCGGTGCTCGTCGCCGCCGTCGTCACGGGCCGCGCCGAGCGCAAGGCCACCATTCACCTTCGCGGCGGCGACCTCGACATCGAGTACGCCCAGAACGGCAACGTCGTGATGACGGGCCCCACCGTCGAAGTCTTTACGGCGACCGTCGACATTCCGGGACATCCGGTCTGAACCTCATGAAACCGCGCAGCTGACAGCATGGAGAGGTTCGGTACCCGGGACATGTGCCCGGTACCGCATTCGACACCGGAACCAGCGCCGCCGCAGGCGCAAGCAGAGTCGCGCCGCGCGCGGCGACAATCGGGAGCCAACTCATGTCCGCCACGTTTCGAGGAACTTACACTGCGCTCGTCACGCCGTTTCGCGGCGGAGAGATCGACGAAGCCGCTTTCCGCGCGCTCATCGACGAGCAGGTCGCGGCGGGCGTCGAAGGCATCGTCCCCTGCGGCAGCACCGGCGAGTCCGCCACGCTTTCGCACGAGGAGCACGAGCAGGTCATTCGCGTGGCGATCGAGGAGTCGCGCGGGCGCCTGAAGGTCATCGCGGGCACGGGGTCGAACAACACGCGCGAGGCCTGCCGGCTGACGCGCGCGGCCGCCGACATGGGCGCCGACGGCGCGCTGCTGATCAGCCCCTACTACAACAAGCCCACGCAGCACGGCCACGTCGAGCACTACAAGGCCGTCGCCGCAGCGGCGCCCGACCTGCCCCTCATCCTCTACAACATCCCCGGACGCACCGGCATCAACATGACGGCCGAGACGGTCGCGCGCTGCGCCGAAGTGAAGAACATCGTCGGCGTCAAGGAAGCGTCGGGCATTCCCGACCAGTGGCTCGACATCGTGCGTCTGTGCGGCCCCGACTTCGCGCTGCTCGCCGGCGACGACACCGCAACCGTTCCGATGATGGCGATCGGCGGGCACGGCGTGATCTCCGTGATCACCAATCTCATCCCGGCGCGCTTCAAGGCGATGGTCGATGCGGCGGCGGCCGGCGATTTCCGCACGGCGAGCCGGATCCAGTACGAGTGCCTGCCGCTCCTGCGCGTGATGTTCCTCGAGGTGAACCCGATTCCCGTCAAGGCGGCGCTCGCCATGATGGGCAAGATCGGAAACGAGCTGCGCCTTCCGCTCACTCCCCTGTCGGCCGCTCCGGCCGCGAAGCTCCGCGACGCCCTCGAAGCCGGCGGCCTCGTCGCGCGCGAGCGGGCCACGGCGTGAGTCCGGCACCCATCATCGTGCTCGGCGCGGGCGGCCGCATGGGCCGCCGCATCGTCGCCCTCGCGACGGAAGGCGCCGATGCCCGCGTCGCGGCCGCCGTCGAGATCCCCGGGTCGGGCCTGATCGGCAAGGACGCCGGCGAAGTCGCCGGCATCGCGCCGCTAGGCGTTCCGATCGTCTCCGACTTCGTGGCGGCCATCGACGCCGCGGGGCATGGAGCCGTCGCCGTGGACTTCACGGCTCCCGAAGCCGCGATCGCTCACGCGAAGCAGGCAGCCGCGCTCGGTACGCCGATCGTCATCGGCACGACCGGCCTCACGCGCGAGCAGCGCGCCGAGCTCGACGACCTCGCCTCGACGACGGCCGTCCTCGTGTCGGCGAATATGAGCGTCGGCGTCAACGCGCTGATCGGTCTCGTCGAGGAGGCCGTGCGCCGGCTCGGGCCTGCCTTCGACGTCGAGATCGTCGAGCTTCACCACAACAAGAAGAAGGACGCGCCGTCGGGGACGGCCATCGCGCTCGCCGAGGCCGCCGCGAAGGCGGCGTCGCTCGACCCCGCCACGTCCCTGACCCTTGCCCGCGAGGGCCTGACCGGAGAGCGGCGGCGGGACGAAATCGGCGTGGTGGCCCTGCGCGGCGGCGACAATATCGGCGAGCACACGGTCATGCTGATCGGCACGGGCGAGCGAGTGGAGCTCGTCCACCGGGCCAGCTCGCGCGACTGCCTGGCCGCCGGCGCCGTCCGCGCCGGCGCCTGGCTCTTCGGCCGCCCGCCCGGCCGCTACTCCATGAAGGACGTCCTCGGCCTCTGAGCTGAAACCGCGCAGGCGGCCGGAAAGGGTTCCGATGCGAGGCGGAGCCCTGCGCCGCACACTGCGTTTGTTGCGCCAACTACTGGCGGGACGCTATACGCCCCCTTGGGGACTGGCGTGAGCCATACGGCCTACATCGGCATCGGCACCAACCTTGGCGACCGGTTGCGCAACTACAAGTCAGCGCTGGAGAAAATCGCAGCTCTCCAGAACACGCGCATCATCGGCAAGAGCTCCATGTACGAGAGCGAGCCTCACGGGAAGGCCCGCAACTGGTTCCTGAACGGCGTCGTCGAGGTCACGACCGAGCTCGAGGCCGCCCCCCTCCTCAAGGAGTTGCAGAAGATCGAGACCGCCCTCGGGCGCAAGCGGGAGGCCGGCGCCAAGGCCTCGGTTTCGCGCGAGATGGACCTCGACATCCTGCTGTTCGACCACGACACGATCGACAGCCGGAACCTCAAGATCCCGCACCCGGAGATGGGCAACCGCAAGTTCGTGCTTTTGCCGCTCGCGGAGCTGGCGCCGGCCTTCTCGCACCCCATTTCGGGCACAAGCATCTCGACGATGCTTGCAACCACACCCGACAAGAAAAAAGTCATGCTCTACCGGCCAAGGTAGGCGACGCAGCCGGGCAACCTTTCGCGCCAGGGACAAATCGTCCTCCGGCCCGCAACGTCTCTCCATCGAAGGACAGAAATGCAGATCTTCATCGACAGCGCCGACATCAAGGAAATCCGCGAGGCCGCCTCCATGGGCGTCGTCGACGGAGTCACCACCAACCCTTCGCTGGTCGCCAAGACCGGCCGCAAGTTCGAGGAGGTCCTGCGCGACATCCTCGAAGTCGTGGACGGGCCGATCAGCGCGGAGGTGGTCAGCCTCGACGCGCCCGGCATGATCGCCGAGGGCAAGAAGCTCGCCGCGCTCCATCCGAACATCGTCGTCAAGGTTCCCATCGGCCCCGAGGGCCTCAAGGCGGTGCGCGCGCTGACCGACGAGAACATCCGCGTGAACGTCACGCTGATCTTCCAGGCTTCGCAGGCCCTGCTCGCCGCGAAGGCAGGCGCCGCGTACGTCAGCCCCTTCATCGGACGGCTCGACGACGTGTCGGAAGACGGCATGGCGCTCATCCAGAGCCTCGTCGAGATTTTCGACAACTACGACTATGGAACCGAGATCCTCGTTGCGAGCGTCAGAAGCCCGATGCACTTCGTGCAGTCGGCCCGTCTCGGCGCCGACGTCGCGACGTGCCCGTTCTCCGTCATCCAGCAGCTTCTCAAGCACCCGCTCACCGACGTCGGCCTCGAGAAGTTTTTGGCCGACTGGAAAAAGGTCCCGAAGTAGGCTCCATCGTGCTGTTGACTCGCAACCCTCCCGGCCTACCATGCCTTTGGTGGCGGTAACTCAGGGGACGGACCGCCCCTCTGCTTGAGAGAGCTCCCGAAAGTCTACTTCGAACGCCTGCTCGAGACCTCGCCTGACATCGTCGTGGCGGTCGATCGCGATGGCGTGGTGATCTTCTACAACGCGGGCGCGCAGGGCGCGCTCGGCTACACTCCCGCCGAAGTCCTCGGCAAGCCCGTCGAACGTTTCTATCCCTCGCGCGACGAAGCGCGCCGCGTGATGCAGGCGATGCGCGACGGCGGCGGCAAGATCAGCACGTTCGAGACCGAGTTCCTCGCCAAGGACGGGCGCCGCGTTCCGGTCGCAATCTCCGGCACGATCATCAACGACGAGAAGGGCCGCGAGCAGGGCAGCATCGGCTTCGCCAAGGACATCACGCTGCTTCGCGAGCACGACCAGCTCGTCACGCTCGGCCAGCTCGCCGTCAGCCTCGCCCACGAAGTCAACAATCCCCTCGAAGTCCTCGTCAACCAGACCGAGCTTCTCGAACGGTTCCTGCGCCAGAAGGCCAGCAGCGACGAGTACGCGCGCGAGCACGAGCGCGTCGAAGCGATCAAGCGCGAGCTGCGCCGCATCCAGTCCATCGTCGAGCGCGTCGGCGAGATGGCGGCAGACGGGTTCTATGCAGCGCGCGAGTACATGCCGGGCCGCCTCATGACCGACCTCGGCCTCGACGCGGCGCCGGTCCAGGAAGACGCGCCGCTGCCGTGCGCGTGCGGCGGCGAGATCCGCGGCAAGACCGTGCTGGTCGTGGACGACGACGCGGCCGTGCGCAGCTCGATGGCCGAGATCCTCGGCAGCGAAGGCTGCAAGGTGCTGACGACGCCGTCCGGTCACGAAGCGCTGCGCTTCCTGGACGACCAGAGCGTGGACCTGGTGATCAGCGACGTGCAGATGCCCGACATGGACGGCTACGAGCTCTTCCGCCGCGTGCGCGACGGGCACCAGAAGCTGCCGGTCGTGCTGATGACGGCCTACTACTACGACAAGGATCACGTCATCAAGCGTTCGAAGGCCGACGGGCTCCGCGACGTGATCTTCAAGAAGCCGATCGATCCCTCGCGCCTGCGGGAGATCGTCGAGTCGCGGGCCGGAGGCCCGAGCTAGCGAGGGCCGAGTCCGG
This sequence comes from uncultured Myxococcales bacterium, assembly GCA_964475235.1. GTDB lineage: Bacteria > Desulfobacterota > Binatia > UBA1149 > CAITLU01 > DATNBU01. Next base: position 14,315 of record CAYYVZ010000071.1, read on the forward strand.
TTCCTCGTGAAGTTTTCAGGCGCGCGGAGCGCGCCGGTTCAAAAGCCGATCGAGCTTGACCTTCCGCTCTCATGGCTCAATGAAAGCGCCGTGACCATCCGCATCGACCGCGTCTACACTCGCACCGGCGACGACGGCAAGACCGGCCTCGTCGGCGGCAAGCGTATTTCCAAGGACGATCTTCGCATCGCGAGCTACGGCGACGTGGACGAGCTGAACAGCGTGCTCGGCGTCGTGCGCAGCATCCTCGCGGCCCCGCCGTACGAGGGCACCGAGCCGGCCGCGCGCATCGACGGCGTGCTCGCCTTCGTGCAGCAGGAGCTGTTCGATCTCGGCAGCGAGCTCGCGACGCCGGCCGAGTCCGAATACGAGGGCATGATCCGCATGGGCGACGCGCCGATCGCGCGGCTCGAAGCGTGGATGGACGAATTGTCGCCGGATCTTCCGGAGCTCAAATCGTTCGTGCTCCCCGGCGGCGGAGCCGCAGGTGCGCAACTCCATGTGGCGCGAACGGTCTGTCGCCGCGCCGAGCGCACGGCGACGTCTCTCGTGGCGCGCGGCGACACTTCGCCGGCGACCGCGAAGTATCTCAATCGACTCAGCGACCTTCTCTTCGTGCAGTCGCGCTGGATCGCGATCCGGACGGGTCACGGAGAAGTGCTCTGGCAGCACGGCCTCGAGCCGCCGCCGCCCGGTCGCGCCATGCGCGGCCGATCGAAGAAGCCCGCCTGAGCGCGGCGCGAGCAGACGAACGTGTGCGCCGTTTGCGGCGCAAGGTAGCGGGCTGCACTGTCCCGATGCGCCGCGCTAGCGCACTCGGGGATGCCCCCCGCCGGAGAACGAAATGACGCAGCACGCAGACACGAAGGGCAAGGAACGAAGCGACGGTCACGGCCTGTCGATCAAGCAGATCGAGATCGGACCGATGGCCAACTACGTCTACATCATCGCCGACAAGGAGACGCGCAAGGCGCTCGTCGTGGACCCCGCCTGGGACGTGAAGAGCATCGTCGCGGAGCTCGACAAAGAGGGCCTCGAGCTGGAGGGAGCGCTCATCACGCACTACCACCCAGACCACATCGGCGGCGATTTCTCGGGCCACCACATCGAGGGCGTCACCGAGCTGATGGCCGAGCGCCCCTGCAGGATTTACATCCACAAGGCCGAGGCGCCGTACGTGCAGAAGCAGCTCGGTCTCACCCCGGCCGACTACGTTGCGGTCGACGGCGAGACGACGCTGGAAGTCGGCAGAATTCCTGTGCGACTGCTCCACACCCCTGGCCACACGCCCGGTTCCCAGTGCTTCCTCGTGGGGGGGCACCTGGTTTCCGGGGACACCTTGTTCATCGGTTCGTGCGGCCGCGTGGATCTGCCCGGAAGCAACCCGAGCGACCTGTATTACAGCCTGAATCAGAAGCTGAAACGGCTGCCCGACGAGACGATTCTGCTGCCGGGTCACAACTATGCCGCCGATCGCACTTCCACGATGGGCCGCGAGAAACAGAACAATCCGTTCCTCCGCTTCGAGCACGTCGAGGACTATCTGCGCGCGATGGGCTACTGATTCGCGCCGCGCACGACTGACGCGACGCAGCATCGGACTATTTGCCGCATGGCTGCGAGAAACGGCCGCAAGCACCGCCGCGAAAATGCCGGAACTGCCTTGACTGGGCGACGTTCCGCGAACATACGATGCCCCCACCAAACACGCTTCGGTCCTCTTCGCTCTGCACGGGGTTGGGTCGGGGACTGTTGCAGGGACCACTTCGGTCCCACCCATTCAGGAGGAGAAGAACCCAATGAAGCATGCTTTCAAATCGTTGGTCGGCACGGCCGTTGCCATGTCGATCGTCGTCGCGGCCGGAACCGCGTCGGCTGCGGATCCGGACGCGAAGTGTCACCAGACCATCGCGAAGAATATCGCCAAGTACCAGGCGACTGTCGCCAAGGGCCTCGTCGGCTGCCACAAGAGCAACGCCGGCGGCAAGGTCGTCCTCGGCAGTGACTGTAACGTCACCAACGTGACGGGACAGGGCGCCGACCAG
>CAYYVZ010000072.1:0-2374 GCA_964475235.1 uncultured Myxococcales bacterium
GCACGATGCGGATCTTCGAGGTCCACGGCAGCGGATCGACGATCACGACGTCCTGCGCATCCGAAGGACCGCCGCTCTGGTTCCAGCACGTGAGCTGGTCGTCTTCCTCGCAGTCGGGACGGTTGTACGCCGTCAAGGTGTACACGACCGCACCGGCCGGGTTTCCGGTCGGGTAATTCTGCGTCTTGTCGATCCACACGTCGGCCGACGTCGTGACGGTGGTCTCTTCCGAATCCGACGCACCGTCCGGGTCCTCCGTGGAGGTCACCACCACGCTGTTCGACAGCACCGTGCCCGACGGAGTCGACGGATCGACCTGGACAGTGAGGAACACCTGCGTGTCGTCGCCAGGTCCCAGGTCCGCGAGATCGCAGACGACCTCGTTGCCCGGATGCAACGTGCAGATGGTCTGGCCGTTGCCGTTGACGCCGCTGACGAAGGTGACTTCGGCGGGTAGCGTGTCGACGAGTTGCACGTCGGTCGCCGTGGACGGTCCGCCGTTCTCGACGAGGATCGTGTAGAACAGCTGCGCTCCGGCCACGACCGGATCCGGGTTGTCGGACTTGGTGACGGTGAGCTCCGCCACGGCGTCGACCGTCGTCGACTCGGTGACGCTGTTGTCCGACTGGTCGGGGTCGAACGTATCGGTCGTCACCGTCGCGCCGTTCAGCAGTACGCCGCGGGTATCCGGGTGTACGTCCACCAGGATGGTGATGGTTCGGAACCCGCCGTCCGGGAGGTCCCCGAACGTGCAGGTGGTCGGTTTGGCCGCGTTTCCGGCTTCACCAGGGACGCAGGTACCGGCCGACGGGCTCACGGCCGTGATCGTCACCCCGGCCGGCACGAGGTCGGTCATGCGCACGTTTCGCGCGATCGAGGGGCCGTCGTTCGTAACGGTCAGGAAGTACTCGAGCTGGTTGCCGGCGATGACCGGATCGGGGTCGTCGGACTTCTCGATACGCACGTCCGCGGCGGGCGCCACCACGATGCTGCCGGTAGCGAGGTTGTTGGCACTCTCCGGGTCGACGGTGTCTGCGGTCGTCGTCGCCTCGTCGTTGATATCGGTAGCTTCGATGGCGGTGTAAACGACGATGATCTGCCACTTCGCGCCGACCGGCAGATCGTCCTGAAGGGTGCAGGCAACCGTGGCCGAGGCGGTCGCGACGCCAATGGCCGGATCCGGGGCGCAGGAGTCGTTGAAGTCAGGGTCGTTGGTCACCGCAACCAGCGTGAACGGTCCGCTGGCGACGATGCTGTCGACCATCTCCACGCCCGTCGCGACATCCGGCCCGAGGTTGGTCACTTCGATTACGCAGCGCGGCTGCAAGCCCTGGCCTGCATAGTACGGAGCCGAGTCGGGCTTGCAGAGCTTCGTGATCGCCAGGTCGGCCTGCAGCTGGATGATGTTGACCTCGTCCTCGGCGACGTTGTTCGACTGATCGCCGTCAGGGCTGTCGCTTCCGACCGTCACGCGGTCGTTCACGTTCTGCGGCGCATCGCCGCTGATCGGAACCTTGATGACCGCCTTGTGGCCCGAGTCCAGAATGTCCAGGTTGCAGGTGACGGTTCCCGCGCCGTTCTGCGGATTCGCCGTGGTCGTGCAGATCTCGGCCGGTTGGGCAGTCCCGTTCTTCGTCACCGTGACTGTGCCGATCGTGAAGACGCCGTTGCTGACGAGCTCGTCCACGGTGAGAACGCCCTGCGCGATGTTGGGTCCGAGGTTCTCGACCGTAATCGTGCAGATCGCCGTTTCGCCGACCAGCATGGGCTGGTCCGGCTTGCAGTCTTTGGTGACGCGCAGGTCCGAGCCGGTGTAATCGAGGTCCATGCAGTCCGCGCTTTCCTGCACGTGTGCGAGCATCTTGTTCGGAACGCGATAGGCCGCGCGGCCATACGGGTGGTACAGACCGAACGTGTGCGCGATGTTCTGGAAACCGCCGCCGCGCTGGTGGCAGTAGCTCATGATCGTGCCGTTCTGGCCGGCGGCGGTTCCGCCGGTAAGACTCCCGAGGCCCGGAAGCGCGGCGTTGTTGTCGCCGAGACAGTTGGCCACGTCGTCCGAGGCCGTGTCCACGCAGATGTCCACCGGGTCGGAGATGCCGGCCTCGTTGCAGTAGTTGTGCGTGTGCTGGGAGTCGAAGTTGTGGCCGAGCTCGTGGGCGATGACCATGCCCTCCCAGACGAAGCCGGGGAGGTCGATGTTGAAGCCGGTTCCGATGTTGGAACTGGTGCCGTAGCCTTCGGACTGCGAGCAGAGGACGCCGGTGTAGGCGCAGCCGCAGCCTTCGGTCTTGCCGCTGATGAAGTGCACGATCGTGCGCGGCGTCGCATCGCCGTCCCACACGTCCTGGACTTCGTCGAGCTTGCCGGTGCC
>CAYYVZ010000072.1:2384-16166 GCA_964475235.1 uncultured Myxococcales bacterium
CCGCAGCAGTCGTCGTTCTCGGAATACGGATCGGTGTCGGGTGCGCCGGCGAACAGTCGCGTGGACTGGATGAGAAGGTTCGTGTCCACTTCGCGCTCGTACATGGTCGAGGCGAACGCGAACAGGTCGCCGAGGTAGGCGACGGCGGCAGCGGCGGTCTTGCCCGGGTTGCCCGTGTTGCCCGGGAGATTCCAGAACCTCTCCCAGTACTCGACGTCGGTATCGACGATGATGTGGGCCGTGTACTTGATGTCCAGCGGCGTACCGCTTCCGGGCAGCGCGGCCAGGGAGGCCGAAATGGCGGCGCCTGCAGTCGCGCTCGTCAGCTTGACGCCGTCGGATCCGCAGTCGAACACGCGGCCCGCGAAATCGGTGGCCGCATCGACCGCGCGCGTGCGGATCGCCTTCTTGCGAAGCTCGTACTTGAACAGCCAAGAGCCCGACGAGTGCATGATCGCACCGTGGGCCTTGCCCTTGGACGGCACGGCGAGCAGGACGACGGAATTACTGTCGTCGGAAGTGCGGCCGCGGAAGTACGCGGTGGTCGGTGCGCTGACGGAAGGCCCGTCCACAACCGTGATGGTCGCGTCGGGGGCGAAAACTTCGAATCGGGTCAGCTCGAGATCCGCAGACCCGCCGTTCTGAAGCTGGACACCCTGGATACGCAACGCCCCGCCCTTGGGCACGCCGCGCGCCACGCTCGGAAGGTCGGGGGCGTTCGCGTTGACGAACGTCGGGTCCGCGAACGCGACGTTCGACGCAACGATCGATAGAAGAAAAGTCGAAGTCGCTGCGAGCAGCGACGACCTGAAACTGACGACCCGGTAACGCATGACGAAACCCTCCGTGCAATTGCAATCTGGCCGATGCACCGCAGTCCAACCCCCGAAACCCACTGCGCCATGAGCCTCGTGGGTATTGTCCTCTTTTGATCTCGTCAAGGTTTTCGCACGTACTTTCTGCGACCGTCGTTGCACCGGCCGTGCATCGGCTCACTTCGTCGCCGGACGCTACAAACAGTTCAGGTCAACGGGACCGCCCACTGCCTTACGCAAGATCAGCAATGCGTCGGAAGCGGCGACGGATCCGTTGCCGCCGGCATCGCATACAGACAGGTCGCAAACGACGGCACCGACGCCCGCGCGCAGCGCGAAGAGTGCATCGCTCGCCGTAAACGTGCCGGAATCGTTGGCATCGCCGCATTCGACAGCCGCACATGCGCCGTTGCAGGCCTGGCCTTGCTCCCACAGGGTGTCGCCGTCGTCGCACTCTTCCCCCGACGTAGTGGTTCCGTCGCCACACACTTCCGGGGGGACGTCGATGCCCGAGCCCGAGTAGGCGGCACCTGCGCCCGTGACCTCATCCACGGCTTGTTCTGGCGCGCCCACTGTCACTTTTCCCGATACGACGGCGACCGACGCTCCGAAGTGATTGTCTTCACCCGCCTCCCCAGCTGGGGGAAGGTAGCGACGATCGACGCTCCAGGTTCCTGCGGCGCGGGTAAGTCCGACGGACAAAGGCTGGAACAGATACGCAGCCGCCCCGGGTGCTCCCACGAGCACGTCGTCTCCGAAGATCGCGACCGAAGCACCGAAGAGGTCTCCCGCACTGCCGGCCGGCTCGGCCAGCAACGGCGCCGCGATCTGCCACTGCGAGCCGCTGTGCACCAGGACGTATGCCGCACCCGCGTCGACGGCGGTGGTGTCGTCGCGCGGCGCACCGCCAACCGCGAGCTCGCCGTCGAGCGCAACGTCTTCCCCAAAACAGGCGCCGCCGGACTGTCCGGGTTCGTCCACCGTGTCTTCGGGAATCCACGCCGACTGCGTATGTACGAACGCGTGCACGGCTCCCGCTCCGCTGCAGTCGCCCCCGCTCGTCGCACCCGGCTCTCCGACCAGCAGCGTTCCGCCCGAAACCGCAACACCGTGGCCGAAGCGGCGGCCGGCTTCGCTGCCGTGAAGGTCTTCTTCGAGTGACCAGCTGCCCGCGTTCCTCACGAAGACGAGCACGCAGTCTCCCTCGGGAGCGCCGAGGGCGATCGTGTCGCCGCTCACCGCAACGTCCCCTCCGAGGCCCGCGCAGAGTCCGCTTTCGTCGACGAGCTTCGCCTGCAGCTCCCACGCCGCGCCGTTCCAGACGAATACCGAGGCCGACCCGGACGACGAACCCTCGCCGGTATCGACGACGTCGTCGGGCGCGCCCACGACGATCGTCGCGCCGTCGACGTCTACCGAGGTGCCGAAGCGGATCGCGCCTTCGCTGCCGTCGGGATCGGACAGTGGCAGCGCGACGGGCGTCGCCTGCGACTGCTCGACGTACGCGCCGTTCACGCGCTCGAACACATGCGCGCGACCGGATCCTCCTGCGCCGGGCGCGCCGACGACCAGAAGCGCTTCGTCGAGCGCCACGGAGGTGCCGAACCCGGCAGACGCTTCCGACTCGAAGGGAAGAATGAGACAGCCGTCGAGGGTCTCCGGCGCACACGCGCCTTCCAGGCACTGTTCCACTCCGCAGATGCTGGCTTCGCTGCAGGTGGTTCCGTTCGGCTCGAGATTGTCGAGACACGCGCCGGCAGCATCGCAGGAGTCGGGCCGATCGCAGGCCGCATCGCCCGGATCGCCGCACGGCGTTCCCGGGCTCGCGACGGCGTCCGCGGGGCACGAGGCAGAAACTCCGCTGCACGCCTCGGCCGGATCGCAAGTTCCGTCGGCGTTCCGACAGACCGTTGCGCTCGCGACCAGCACGTCGGCCGGACACGCTGCGGAGGATCCGTTGCACTGTTCCTCGATATCGCACGCGCCGGCCGCGGCGCGGCAAACGGTTCCGGCCGACACCAGCAGGTCCTCGCCGCACGTCGCGGTCGATCCGCTGCACGTCTCCGCCTGATCGCAGCCGTCGGCCGCCGTTCGGCAAACGACGGTGGAAGCGGCGACGACGTCGCCGGGGCACGCAGCCGAAAGGCCCGTGCACGATTCGGCGGAATCGCAGATCGACGACGACGAACGGCAAACGACCGCCGAAGATGCGAACGCGTCGGCAGGGCACGCCGCAGCCGATCCGCTGCAGGTTTCGCCCGCGTCGCAGATCGAAACCGATGCGCGACACGTCACGGTCGAAGATGCGAACGCATCGGCCGGGCACGCCGCCGAAGCGCCGGTGCAGGTCTCGATCGCGTCGCAGACGCCGCCGGACGGACGGCAGACCGTCGCCGACGCCACGAAGGTGTCGGTCGGGCAGGACGGCGCACTTCCGCTGCACGATTCCGCCTGGTCACACGATCCGTGGGCCGCGCGGCACACGACCGAAGTACCGGCGAGCACGTCGGCCGGGCACGCGCCGGCGGAGCCGCTGCAGAATTCCGCGGCGTCGCATGCGTCGCCGGACGGACGACAAACCGTGGACGACGAGGCGAGCACGTCGGCAGGACACGCCGTGGAAGTCCCCGTGCAGGTTTCCGCCGAGTCGCAGATCGCGCCTGCCGACGGACGGCAGACGACCGACGTCGCGGCAAACGAGTTGCCGGGACAGGCCGCCGAAGTGCCCGAGCAAACCTCCGCGGCATCGCACACGCCGCTGCCGCTCCGGCACTGCAATGACGACGTCGCGAACGAGTCGGCAGGGCACGCGGGCGTGCTGCCCGTGCAACTCTCGGCGAGATCGCAGACGCCGGCGCTCGTGCGGCAGAGCGTCGTGGACGCGGCCACGCCGTCGGCCGGGCACGATGCAGAAGCGCCGGTGCAGCGTTCGAGCGAATCGCAGACGCCGATCGAAGCGCGGCAAACGACCGTCGAGGCTGCGAGCGCGTCGCCCGGGCAACTGCCCCCCGTCACTCCGTTGCACCGTTCCTCGACGTCGCACGCTCCGGTGGAAGCGCGACACACCGTCGTCGAGCTCGCGACGACGTCGGATGGACACAACGCGCCTGTCCCGCTGCAGAGCTCGGCCGCATCGCAGGCGCCGGCCGATCCGCGACAGACGACCGAGGAAGCCGCGAAGCCGTTGCCCGGACAGGCCGACGACGTCCCGCTGCAGGACTCCACCGGGTCGCATACGCCCGCGGACGGCCGGCAGACCTGCGTGGTTGGCGCGAGCGAGTTGCCGGGACAGATACCGGACGTACCGCTGCAATTCTCGACGGCGTCGCACACTCCGGCGCTGCTGCGGCACGCGGTGGTGGACGGCAGGAAGCCGTCCCCGGGGCACGCGGGGCTCGCTCCGGTGCAGTTCTCGGCCGTATCGCAGCTGCCGCCGGCCACGCGACAGACGACAGTGGACTGAGCGAGCGAGTCCGCCGGACACGCAATCGACGAGCCGGTGCAGGTCTCGGACGCGTCGCAGACGGCGGCGGACGCACGGCACACCGTCGTCGTCGCCGCCATCGCGTCGGCGGGGCATGCAGCCGCGCTGCCCGTGCAGCGCTCGGCCGCGTCGCACACTCCCGCGGAGCTCCTGCATTCGACGGTCGAAGCCGAGAAGACGTTGGCAGGACAAGTCGTGGAACTGCCGGTGCAGGCCTCGACAGGATCGCAGACTCCGGTCGAGCTGCGGCAGACCACGGCAGTCGTGGCGAAACCGTCGGCCGGGCACGCCGCGCTCGCGCCGGTACACTTCTCCGCGACGTCGCAGATCACGGACGCCGCACGGCACGTGACGGTCGAGTCGGCGAACACGTTGGCAGGGCACGACGTCGCGTTACCGCTGCATCGCTCTTCCACGTCGCAGACCGTGCCGGCCGCGCGGCAGACAGTGGTCGAAGTGGCGAGCAGGTCGGCGGGACAGGCGCTGCCGGTGCCGGTGCAGCGCTCGGCCGCGTCGCACACGGCGCTTGCCGGACGGCAAACCGTCGTTGACGGCGCGAACGTATCCGCCGGACAGCTCGCCGAGCTGCCGGTGCAGTTCTCGGCCGAGTCGCACACGCTCGAAGAGCCGCGACACGTCGTCGCGGTGCTCGCGAAGCCGTTCGCGGGACACTGGGCGCTCGATCCCGTGCAGCGCTCGACCACGTCGCAAACGTCGGCGATGCCGCGACACGTCGTCGTCGTGCCGGAGAACGTGTCGGTCGGGCATCCCGCACTCGTGCCCGTGCACGATTCGAGAACGTCGCAGACGCCGGCGATCGCGCGGCAGGTCACGCCGGGGCCGACGAACGTATCGCCGGGGCAGGCCGAGCTCGTGCCGTTGCAGACTTCGACGGTGTCGCAGCTCCCGGTCGCGACGCGGCAGGGCGTCGAGATCACCGCGAGGAGATCGGCCGGACACACTCCGTTCGAGCCGGTGCAGCGCTCGACCGGATCGCATCCTCCCGTGGAAGCGCGACAGACGACGGTGGAATTCGCGAGCGTATCGGCCGGACACGCGGCGGAGTTGCCGGGGCAGGTCTCGGCCGAGTCGCAGATCGCTCCCGCCGAGGGACGACAGACGAGGGACGTCGAGGCGAACGAATTGCCGGGACAGGTTGCGGAGGTTCCCGTGCAGGTTTCGGCCACGTCGCAGACCCCCGCCACCGCACGGCACGACGTTCCTGCGCCGGCGAGCTGGTTGGCGGGACAGAGGGCGCTCGTTCCGCTGCAGCTCTCCGCGACGTCGCAGACACCGGTCACGCTGCGGCAGGTGAAGCTCGTGCCTCGATACGAATCGGCGGGACAGGCCCCGCTCGTGCCGTCGCAGGTCTCGGCGACGTCGCAGGGGCCGGTCGCCTGGCGGCAGCTGAGTCCCGCGCCCCCCGGCTGGCAGGTCATCGCGTTGCAGCAGCTCGAGGATTCTTCCGCGAGCGGGTCGCAACCTTCGCCGGCGCCCACCGTGCCGTCGCCGCAGTCGCCCGTGTAGTAGAGGCCGATGAACGAAGAAGCCTTTCCTCCGGCCACCTGGAAGTCGCCGCCGACGTAAAGGCTGTCGCCCGCTGCGGCGAAGGAAGCGACGCCGTCGGAGACGCCGCTGCCGAGCCCGCTCCACACCATGCCGTCCCACTTCGCCACGCGCGACGCGGCGATGCCGTCGGCCACCGTGAAATACCCGCCCGCGTACAGGTCGGTACCGATCACGCCGAGCGCATAGACGAGGTCGTTCATGCCGTCGCCGAGCGCCGACCACGAGGTGCCGTTCCACTTCGCGACCGCAGGCGCGAGGTTGCCGCCGGCGGTGCTGAACTGTCCGCCGGCGTACAGATCCGTTCCGATCGCCGCGAGCGCATACACGGGAGCGTTCATTCCCGAGCCGAGCGCCGACCACGCCGAACCGTTCCACTTCGCGATAAACGCCGCCGGCAAGCCGCCTGCCGTCGTGAAGGGGCCTCCCGCGTAGAGCGTCGTGCCGACGGCCCTCAGCGTGTAGACGTCGGCGTCCATGCCGGTTCCGACCGCGGACCACGCGGAGCCGTTCCACTGGGCAACCCGGTTCGCGGAAGCCATTCCGGCCGTCGTGAACGCCCCGCCCGCGTAGAGCGTCGTGCCGATGACCGCGAGCGCATACACGTCGGCGTCGGCGCCCTTGTTGCTCAGAGCCGACCAAGTCGTGCCGTTCCATTTCGCGACGCGTTCGGCCGCGACTCCTCCCGCGTGCGTGAAAGCGCCGCCCACGTAGAGGTCCGACCCGAGGAAGGCCATCGCGTAGACCTCGGCATCGAACCCGCTGCCGAGCGCCGACCACGTCAACCCGTTCCAGCGCGCAATGCGGTTGGCAGCCACGCCGCCCGCGATGGAGAAGTAACCGGCCGCGTACAGATTGTTCCCGCTCACCGCGAGCGTCTCGACGCGTCCGTCCATGCCCGCGCCGCTCGCCGTGCCGAGCGCGCCCCACTGTCCGCCGACGAAACCGCCGACTCCGGCAGCCGAAGCGCCGCCCGCATTCGTGAAGACGCCGCCGATGTAGAAGTCGGTCCCGAGCGCGACGATCGAGTAGATGAGGTCGTTGGTCCCGGATCCGATTGCAGACCACGACGAGCCGTTCCACTTCGCGATCGTGTCCGCGTCGACGGTGCCGGCGGTCGTGAACGCGCCGACCGCGTAGAGGTCGCTGCCCACGGCAGTGAGCGCGAGCACGCCGTCGTTGGCTCCCTTGCCCATCGCCGACCAGGACGTTCCGTTCCATCTCGCGACGTTGTCGGCCGCGACTCCGCCCGCCGTGGAGAAATAGCCGCCGGCGTAGAGCGTCGATCCGATCGCCGCGAGCGAAACGACCTCGCCGTCCATGCCGGTGCCGAGACCGGACCACGTCGAACCGTCCCACTTCGCGATGCGCAGGCGGCCGACTCCACCCGCCGTGGTGAACGCGCCGGCAGCGTAGAGGTCCGTGCCGATCGAAGTGAGCGCGTACACGACGGAGTTGGTACCCGTACCGAGCGCCGACCATGCAGCGCCGTTCCACCTCGCGACTCGCGCAGCCGCGCCGCCGCCGGCGGTCGTGAACGAGCCGCCCGCGTAGACGTCGCTGCCGATGACGGTGAGCGCCCGCACTTCGTTGTTCATTCCGGAGCCGAGAGCCGACCACGACGCTCCGTTCCACATCGCGATGCGCGAGGCGGGGACGCCCCCGGCAGCGGAAAACGCGCCGCCGACGTAAAGGTCGGTTCCGAGCACCGCGAGCGCATAGACGGTGCCGTCGAGCCCGTCCCCAAGCGACGACCACGCCTGGCCGTTCCATTTGGCGATTCGAGAAGCCGGAACGCCTCCGGCCGTGACGAAATCGCCGGCGGCGTAGAGGTCGGTGCCGATCACCGCGAGCGCGAACGCCGATCCGCTGACTCCCGGCGGACCGCCGAATCGCCCGTCCCACGAGCTGATCGGGTCGATCCCGCCCGCGACAACGGACGCGGAGGCAGTCGCGGGCGCGGAGGCGCGCCTCGAGGCAGGCCGCGACGCGAGCTTCTTCGAGCGACGCGAAGCGCCTTTGCCGCCGGGCCTGCGCGCGGACTCGTCGGGAACGAAGCGCGGAGCGCCGTTCGCATCGAGCTGCATGCGAAAGCCCGTCGGATCGATGGTGCCCTGGAAGTCCCCCCCGAGCGCGAGCGTGCCGTCGGGGCGGACGATCTCGGCGATCGGTCTCGACGCGGAGGGCTCCGCGAACGCGGTGCCCGCTGCCGCGACGAGAACGACGACGATCGCGGAGAGAAACCTGCGCGCCCTCCGTAGGCTCGAGTTGCCGCCACACGGCTCGGCATGCGTCGCTCTCGTCATCGCAGAATCCGCATGGGCGGGCTGCGGTTCTACTAACGTCGCCTCCTCCAAAACAAGTCTTTCCAGCCTCAGTTGGAGGGGGAAGTCTGCGCTTCGGGCTGCGATTTCACATTCGAGATGCAGTCGGCTCCCGCAGCGACCGACTCCGGAGAGACGAACGATTCCCGTGGACACGGCCCCGGGCTCGAGGGTCGCCGGCGGTTCCTACTTCGCGGGCACGAGCGGGACGGTGGTTGCCAGGTCGTAGCGCACCACCGCGTCGATCTTGTTCTCGATCTGGTAGAACCGCGCCAGCTTGAGGCCCGGAACGGCCTTGGAGAACGACGCGAGGACCGAGCGCCGCAGCTTCGCGCGGTCTTCCTCCACCGCGAGATAGCGTTCGATCAGATCGCGGGCCTGCTCGTCGGTGAGCGTGTCGCGCGTCGCCGCATACTCGTGGATCACCTCCACCAGCCGCGTCTGCACGTCGAAGAGCTTCTTCTGGTAGTCGTCGTAGAGGGGCCAGAAGGCCTTGGCTTCCGCTTCGGTCAGCTCGAGGTTGGTGGCGACCAGCACCTTCTTGTCGGCCTGCAGTCCCTCTCGAACGATGTCCATCGTGGTCTGCGCCGCTTCTTCGGCGAGGACGGGAGCCGCGAACAGGAGCGTTCCCAGAGACACGGCGATCCAGTTGCGTGCGAGTTTCATGGTTGCTTCCTTTCCTGGTCAGCGGCGGATGCGGGTGATCTTCGAACCCTGCAGGCCGAGTCCCGCCATGAGGCCTTTCTGGCTGAACACGAACGCGTAGATGTCCTCTTTGGCGGTCGTCGTCGTCAGCGTCTTGGCCACGCCTTCGTCCACGATGACGACGGTGGGGCCCACGCCGACCTCCCATCCCTTGCTGTCCTTCAGGTACTTGAGGGCGTCGTCCGTCATCAGCAGCATCGCGTAACCGAACTTCTGGCCACCCGCCTGAAGGCCGTACGACGCCGCGACCGTGTTGTAGTAGCCGACCGTCTTGCCGCCTTCCCGGAGCGCACCTTCGCCCCACTGCCCGCCGAACATGAAGCCGGCCTTGACGACTCCCGGGAAGATCAGGATGGCCTTCGCATGCTCGGCCAGTTCTTTGGCCTTGGGCTGAGTGGCGAACAGCTGCTTCAGAGCTGCGGTCGCTTCGCGGTCGATCTCGGACGCCGAGGCCGCGACGGACGGCGTGGGGCTCACGACCGTCGCCATGGAAGCCGCGACCATCGCCGCGACCATGAACGTTGCGAGGCGTAGTTTCATGGGATCCTCCTCATATCGGTTGCCAGCTCTGCATCGGCGCGGATCGAGTGGAAGGTTCGTAGCGCGTGCGCTGAAAAAAGCGAGCAGGAACACAGAAGAGAGAACGCGAAAACGAACGAAGCGCCCCGGAGGGCGCTTCGTCACGGTCAAAACCTGATAGTCGAATTCAGTCGACGGTAGCGGACGAACCGCCCGCGCTGGCCACGAGCACGAGATTCCCGCCCGCGCGCTCCGCAGCAGCGTAGGCCGCCTCGGTCTTCTTCACGACCGCCGCGAACTTCGCAGCCGACGTTCCCGAGAGCGTCTTCGCACGCGGTGCCGCGGCGGAGAGCGGGTCGATGTACTGGTCGTTCTTGTACATCACGAAGTGGAGGTGCGGGCCGGTCGCGAGGCCGGTCGAGCCGACGTAGCCGACGATGTCGCCCTTCCTCACGTTGACGCCGGGGCGGATGCCGCTCGCGAAACGCGAAAGGTGGCCGTAGCCCGACTCGAACACGTCGTCGTGACGGATCTGGACGTAGCGGCCGTTGCCGCCGTGCCACGCCGCCATCTCGACCTTGCCGTCGCCGACCGCGCGCACGGGCGTGCCCGTCGGCGCCGCGAAGTCGACGCCGTAGTGAGGCCGCGTGCGGTTGAGGACGGGGTGGAGACGGGCGTGGGTGAAGCCGGAGCTGATGCGAGTGAAGGAGACGGGGAAGCGCAGGTAGTGGCGGCCGAGGGCGAGGCCCTTGCTCGTGTAGTACGAGCCCGATTTCTCGCCCGGCTGCTGGAACCAGATGCCTTCGTGCACCTTGCCGCCTTCGACGATGCGGACCGACAGGAGCTGGCCGGGAATGGTGCCGGCGCCGTCCGGGTTGCGCAGCTCCTCGAACTGGATCTGGAACTTCGCGCCGGCCTTCAGCTTCTCGAAGTCGAGCTCCCAGCCGAGCACTTCGGCGACCTCGGCGATCGTCTCGTCGGGCACGTCGGCGCGCGCGGCGCTCGCATAGAAGCTGCTGTCGATCACGCCCTCGACCACGCGACGGACGCGCCCGAACTCGACCGACTCGCGCGACGCGACGACCTGGCCGTCCTTGCGGCGCGCGACGAGGTAGGTCGCGACGTCGATGTCCATCTTCATGGAGACGAGGTCGGAGGCAGCCACGTCGATGCGGATCTGGAGCTTCTGGCCGTCGCGGATCTGGCTGAGCGCGTAGATGCGGCTCGCGGCCTTGATCCAGGCGGCGGCGTTCGTGTTGCTGACTCCGTTCTCGCCGAGGACCTCGGCGAACGTCTCGCCGGACGCGAAGCGGTGCTCGATGTCGCGGAACTCGGGAACCTCGGCGAGCGACTCGGCCACGTCCATCGGCGGCCGCATGGCCAGGGTCGAGACCTCGTCGGCCGGAGCGGCCTGCTCGATGGCCGGGGCCGGCTCGCCGCGGGTCTGGCCGAGGACGGGATCGGAGGTGGTGAGGCGGGGGAAGAGGATGCTCGGGATCGGGGAGGGAATGGAGGCGGTCACGACGGACTCGGGAACCACGAACGACGCATCGGCCGGTTTCGTGTCCGTCGTCACGCGGAAGCCCGCGAACGATACCATGCTTACGAAGAGGCCCAGGACCACGAGGCGTCCAGGACCGAGGTCACCGCGCGGCGGCTGGCCCAGCGTTCCCACCATCATCTTCCACACCTCATCACGCCGGACAGCGTGCCAATGGGCGACGCATCCATGAGACTCGTCAGGAGCAAGTTCAAATTACGTTGCCTACCCGTTTACAGCCTGTCAACGCTGGCGCCTGTGCCGCGTTGAGTTGCGATGCTCACAATTTGGACCGGCTTCCCTTTTCGTTCCGCCGGTCCCGCTTGCTGATCGAGAGGTCCCGCCCTCGATCCACTCGCCTCGCATGCCGAATCGACTTCGTCGCTGGTCGGTTTTGCCCGACCCTTCGGCATCGCTAGTCTTGGCTAGTCTTGGCCACTGCTCGAAGTACCCAGTCCCCGCTGTCCCATTGATCCTAGAGATCGTCCCCGGGGGCACTCAGGCCTTCATCGAATGAACCGCAGGCTAGCCGCACTGGACGTGGGAGACAAACGGATTGGGGTCGCCGTCAGCGACGCTTCGCGCCTGATTGCCCATCCTTTGGGCACCGTCGAGCGCCGTTCCCTGGCCAAGGACTGCGCAGCCATAGAAAAGATGCTCGAAACTTACGACGTCGAAAAAGTTATTGCCGGACTTCCACTTAACTCGAGGGGCGAGGAAGGCGAACAGGCCGACCGGGTCCGGCACTTCTGCGCCCGGTACGTCGCCGAGACCGGACGGCCCCTCGAATTCCAGGACGAAAGCTTCTCGACCATCGACAGCCAGCGCCTCATGATCGACAGCGGCGTCAAGCGGCGACAGCGCCGCGAAAGGCGCGACGAAGTGGCCGCTGCAGTGATCCTCCAGGCCTGGCTCGACTCCGCGCCGGCCAAGCCGTCGCTCTGACGTGAAGCGCCGCATCTTCCTGTTCCTTGCGTTCCTGGTCGTCGCAGGTTTCGCGGCGGCCGTCACTGCCATCACTGTCATAAGAGGAGAGCTCGCACGCACGACCGCGCTCGCGGCGACCACCGTCGTCGAGATCCGTCCGGGCCAGAGCCTGCGCGCGACCGCGAAGCAGCTTCGCGAAGCGGGCCTAATCGGCAGCGAGCGCGTCTTCCTGTGGATGGCGTTCTGGAAGCGCGCCGACCGCAGCGTGAAACACGGGCGCCACGAGTTCGACGGCACCGTCACGCTCGAATCCGTGCTGGAAGAGCTCGGCCAGCCGCCGAGGCCCATGCTGCGCGTGACGATCCCGGAGGGTTATTCGCTGCGCGAAATCGCCTCGACGCTGGAGGCGGCCGGCGCGGTGTCCGCGGCGAGCTACACGGCCGTGGCATGCTCGGCCGAGCTGCTCCGGCTGGTTGCGGCGCCCGAAGGGGTGGCGTGCGCCGAAGGCTACCTCTTCCCCGACACCTACGACCTCGTCCCCGGCATGTCGCCCGGCAAGATCATCGACCTTCAGACCCGTCGCTATCGCGAGGTGGTCGGCGGCCTGCTCGAGGGCGAGGCGGCCGACCCCGCCCGTGCCGGAAAAAGGGCCGCCGAGGTGGACAACCCTGCGAAGCTGCTGACGCTCGCGTCCATCGTCGAGAAGGAGACCGGCCTCGCGTCCGAGCGGCCGCGCATCGCGGCGGTGTTCTACAACCGGCTCCGCATCGGCATGCCGCTGCAGACGGACCCGACCGTCATCTACGGGGTGATCGCGGCCGGCCTGCCCTGGGACGGGAACCTGACCCGCGCCCACCTGCAGACCCCGTCTCCGTGGAACACCTATATGAGGAAGGGCCTGCCGCCCGGCCCGATCTGCAACCCGGGGCTGGCGTCCGTCCGGGCCGTCCTCGATCCGAGCGCGGACAGGGATCTCTACTTCGTGGCGCGCGGCGACGGCTCCCACGAGTTCAGCGCGAACCTGGCGGACCACAATAAGGCTGTAAGGCGTTATCAATTGCAGTAGGCTGTTGAGCTTCGCCACATTTTCGCCTAGGTTGGGCCAACCAAACCCAGCGACCGCGGCCGGCCCGAGCCGGCACTCGCGAACCGGAGACCGCCCATGGCCACGATGACCAAGCGCCAGAAAGAAATCCTCGACTACATCGAGCAGAGCATCGCGCAGAACGGATACGCGCCGACACTGGAAGAAATCGGGGAGCGCTTCACGCTCCGGTCGATGGCCACGGTGCACAAGCACCTCTCCAACCTCGAGACCAAGGGTCTCATCCGCCGCAAATGGAACCATAGCCGCGCGATCGAAGTCACCGACGATCGCCGCAAGGCAGCCGCCGTCAGCGTGCCGCTGCTCGGTCGCGTCGCCGCCGGCCGCCCGATCGAAGCGATCGAAGGCAACGACACGTTCGAGGTTCCCGCGAGCATGCTGCGCAAGCGCGACAGCTACGCGCTGCGCGTGACCGGCGACTCGATGATGGACGAGGGAATCCTCGACGGCGACATCATCCTCGTCGAAGACAGGCCGGACCCGCACACCGGCGAAGTCGTCGTCGCGGTCGTCGACGGCGAGGCCACCGTCAAGCGCTTCTACCGCGAGAAGAACGGCACCGTCCGCCTCCAGCCCTCCAACGCGAGCTACAAGCCCATCCTCGTCGAAGACGGCGATCTAAAAATCCGCGGCGCCGTGGTAGGCCTCATCCGCAAGTACCACTAGTCGCGATGGTTCCGGTCAGGGGGGGGGGGGGGGGTGCGCGGGGGCGGCCCGGGGCGCGCGCAGGGGGCGGAGGGGGAGGGGGCGCGGACCGCGCCAGAACCCCCGGCCCCCCCCTCACCAACACCCCGGGC
>CAYYVZ010000073.1:0-9013 GCA_964475235.1 uncultured Myxococcales bacterium
CCTGATCGCGCTGCTGCTTCTGCTGATCCGCCTGATCGCGCTGCTGCTTCTGGCGTTCCTGCTCCGTGTCCTGCTGCCCGCCGCGTTGCGGTTGCTCGCGATCCTGCTGCGGCTTCATCCGGTCCTGCTGTTGCGGACGCCCTTCGGCACCAGGCTGCGGGCCGCGGTCACGATCCTGACCCGGGCTGTCCTTGCCGGCGGGCCGCTCTTGATCCGCGGGCGCCTTTCCGTCCGATCCGCGATCCGGACGCTCGCGATCCGCCTGTCCTCGATCCTGCGGCGCACGATCGGTCGGCTCGCGATCCTGCTTCCCGCGACCCGGCTCGTCGGCCACCTTCTTTCGGCGATCCGTACGCTCCGGGTCGATCGCGTCGCCTGGCGGCGCGTAACGTTCACGCTCGCGTTCGACGGTCTCAGGAGCGCCTCCGCGCTCGGTAAGGCTCCTGTCGCGCCCGGACTTTTCCTTCTCGGGGGGCAGCTTCTTGCTCTCCGGAACGCGGTCGAGGCGCTGCTTCTCCCTGCGGATCGTATCGCCCTCGTTCACGTTGGCGGGGCGTTTGGCGAGACCGAGACGATCAGGCGTCTTTTCGGTCGTCTCGCTCACGCGCGGACGGAACATGCGCACCGTGTCGCTGCGCTCGCCTTCGCGGCGCTCCGTGGGCCGGTCGGAATCCTCGATGCGCACGCGCCGGACGGGCTTGCCCGAGGCGCGCTCGATGCGTTCCCTGTCGATGCTGTAACCGAGTCGATCAGGCCGGTCGCCGTCCCAGCGCGTCACGTCGCGGGAGTCACGGTAGATCCGGTCGCGTTCGCGGTAGTCGCGAATCTGGTAGCGATCGACGCGGTCCGACGCGAAGTCCCGATCGCGACAGAAGACCCAGCGGTCCCAGTCACGACCGCGGTGCCGGTGATCCCAGTCGTAGTCGTGGCGCCAGTGATCCCAGCGATACTCGGGATGGTGGTCGAACCACACCGGCCAGAGTGGCGCCCAGCCGATGTAGCCGGCGTTCACGCGCCAGCTTACCCAGGCCGGAGCCCAGCGCGTTCCCGGTACCCAGGTCCAGCCGAAGATCGGATCGAAGTACCAGCGTCCGTAGTGATACGTCGCCCATCCCCAGGGTTCGTAGGAAACCCACATCCAGCCGTACTCGTCCGTCCAGTCCCAGCGTCCCTCGGTGTAAGGGCGCCATCCGGCCGCCACGCGCCCGGGATGCCAAACCCACCCGAAATTGGCCTGGAAGCTCCAACGCCCATGCGGGGCAAGGTTGGAGTAGAAGAAGCCTACGTCGACGTCCTGCGCGATCGCAGCCGTCGGCCGGGCCGTGTCCATCGCAACGACACCCGCGGTGCTGCACCCCAGAATCGCGACCAGCGCGAGCCCAGGGATGTGTGGCCATCGGATCTTCATGACGCTTACCTCCGTCTTTCTCGTTACCGTGGGACTACTTGCGCCCGGCTACCAGGATAAGCGCGCCGGCCGCAATGGCGGCTGCACCCATCCAGTCGGGGATGTGAACGGTCTCTTTCTCCTGCACGGAGAACTCGAGTGGGCCAATCTTCGCATCATGGGTTTCGGTGACGTAGCTGAAGCGCCCGTACACGAGCCCTGCCACGCCGCCCAGAATCAGTACCAGTCCGAGAATCTTCAAACTGCTCATTTTCCTCTTCGTCTCCGGCGGCTGGCTGCCGCGATCCTGCCGCCGGCCAATCGGCGTCAGATACTCCCGCACTACCGGGGGGAGTATCCCGACTGTCGTCCCGGGCGGTGTGATTCTAACCACGCCCCGAGCCGCCGCGCGAGGCCAGCGCAATTTGGGCCGAGCCCCCGATGGGAGCCGCACCGACCCGCGGGAGCCTCAGCGTGCGATTCCGACTTCGCGTCGAACGATTTCATTCGCCCATCCCGCCATCGCGCGGAACCATTGCGTGACGCCCGATCGAGCATGTTCCTGCAACATCGCTGCGTTTGCCCGGGATTTCGACTCGATGAGGGACGACACTCGCCGTCGCCACGATGAACATCCCGACGAACGAGCCGTCTTCCTGGCAGCGGCACACGATGCAGTTGTGAGGTCGCGATCTGCCCCGACACATCGGCAGAAGGAGAACCCCATGAAGATGAAGAGAACCCTTACCGCTCTTTCGTTCGGCCTGGCCCTCGGACTGCTGACTCAGGCTCCTGTCGCTTCGGCAGACGAAACGGTCACGACGACCAAGACCACGACCTACTCGGGCGTGGTGTCGGAGATGAACCCGTCCAGCTCGACCATCATCCTTCGCTCGGAAAGCTCTGCATCACCGGTCACGTACACCTACTCGAAGGAGACCACGTTCGTGGATTCGGCCGGCAACCCGGTTGCCTCGTCCGCCCTCATGAACTCGCCGGTGACGGTCGAGTACTCGACGGAAGGCGGCCGCACGGTGGTTCGCCGCGTCATCCAGACCGGCCCGGCCCGCATCCAGCAGAAGACGGTGACCGAGAAGCGCATCGACTGATCGAGTCTCGCTGATCGATCACCGCAACGGGCACGTCCAATCGTGGGCGTGCCCGTTGCTTTTGGGTCTTCGCGGATTCGTCCGGGTGGCCATTGCGGGGGTTCGCCGACTCACGGCCTCTGGCATTCCGCGCGGAAGGAAGGCGCGCAACGGAACGGCTCGCCAGCGGAAAGTACCTCACTCTTTCGGCGCTGTCCTCGCGCGAACATTTCGATCCTTCTCACCCCCGCTGGACCGCCTCCACATGCATCGGCCTCGAGCGCCAAAGCGAGGGGATTGCCGCTTCTGCGTGAGAGAAGCACACCAACTTGGTGGGAACGGTCACGCCGAACGTTGACGGCATCTCGTCGCGGCCGCAGCGTGGATCACTGGCCCGCAGCGAGGCCGCAACCAAGGAGAGTGCCATGACCGAGAAATCCAGCAGCATCATGGAGTCCATCGACGTCAACGTCCCCGTCAGGACGGCGTACAACCAGTGGACCCAGTTCGAAGACTTCCCCCAGTTCATGCAGGGGGTCGAGAGCGTCGAGCAGATCGACGACAAGACCTTGCAGTGGTGCGCCGAGATCGCCGGCAAGACCAAGAAATGGACGGCCGAGATCACCGAGCAGATCCCCGACAAACGGATTGCCTGGACGAGCACCAGCGGCGCCCTGAACGCCGGCGTCGTCACGTTCCATCGCATCACGGACGAAAAGTGCCGCGTCGCCCTGCAGCTCGACTACGAACCCGAAGGGGTCGTGGAGAACGTCGGCGACACGCTCGGCGTCGTGCAGTGGAACGTTCGCCAGAACCTGGAGCGCTTCAAGGAGTTCATCGAGAACGCAGGGAAGGAATCCGGCGCTTACCGCGGCAAGATCGAGTCGCCGGACGACAAGCGCGAGCCATCGCGCAGCACGCCCCGGCTCCACTGAAGCGGGACGAGAGGGAGCGCGGCGCGAAGCCGCGCTCCCTCCTCCCTATCGACGACGATTCGATCGGGAATGTGAGGTCGGCGCCCCGGCCAGCCGCGCCCTGCTCTCCTGCGCGCGTTCCCGCTGCCGGAACAAGGCGCCCCGCTGGTTCTGCGAAGGAATCTCCGCTAGCTCGACCGCACGGAGGATCCTCGATGCCAACGCTCTACGAACATCCGCTGTCGCCGTACGCCCAGAAGGTGAAGATCGCGCTCTACGAAAAGGGCATCCCGTTCGAAGCGCGCGTGCCGAACCTCCTCGCGCCGGCGAGCGAGACCGAGTTCCAGGCGTCGAACGTGCGTCTCGAAGTGCCGAGCCTCGTGGACGGCGACGTTTCGGTTTTCGATTCGACCGTCATCCTCGAGTACCTCGAAGACAAGTGGCCTTCGCCGCCGCTCCTTCCCTCGACTCCCGCCGAGCGTGCGCGTGTGAGAATGATCGAGGACGTCTGCGACACGTACGTCGAGGCGATCATGTGGGCGGTCTACGAGATTCGCGTATTCGAGCGCGCCAAGGGCGAGCTCGCCGATTCCCTGCTCGCGCGCGCCGCCGGGCAGATCGCCGGCGCCCAGGCCTGGCTCGAGCGTCAGCTCGGCAACCGGACCTTCTTCAACGGCGATGCGTTCGGCTGGGGCGACCTCTCCGTGTGGCCCTACGTGGCCGGACAGGCAGCCGCGGGTTTCGCACCGAAGGGACGGCTCGCGACGTGGCTCGAGAAAGCGAGCGCGAGAGAGAGCACCAGCAAGTGCGCGCAGGCGGCCCTCGAGTCGATGGACGGATTCCAGGGCCTCGGCGCCCTCGTCGAGGCCGGGATGTTCAAGCGCGAGTATCGCGACCACCGGCTCGAATGGATGATCCGCAGCGGCGGCAAGCAGATCGTTCTCGACGGGCTCGAGAAGGAGACCATCCGTTTCGCGGTCGAGCTCGAGTAGCGAAGCGCTGAGACGTCAGGAGCCCGCGCCGGCCGAGGCCGGAGGAGCCTTGCCATCGGCCAGGGCCTCGGCCGTCGCGAGGTGCTTCTCGAGCACCGGCAGCAGATCGTCCAGCAACTCTTTCAGCTCGCTGTCGGTCGTCTTGTCGCGCTCGGTCCTGACGCCGGCGATGACCTTCTTGTGATCCTCGACCATCCTCTTCGCGAACTCCTTGTCGAACGTCGCGCCGGGGGCGAGCGCGTGCGCCGCGTCGTGGGCCGGCGGATCCGTCAGCTCGATGCCGCGCTTCCTGGCAAACGCCGCGACCTTCTCGTCGGCGGCGGTGTGATCGCGCTCGAGTGTCGAGCCGTACTCCTTCATCGCGGGGGACTCGGCTTTCTCTTTCGCTTCCTGACCCATGTGCATCTCTTTCTGGTTCGAATGGTGCAGCCTGGTCAGAACCGGCGCGACCTCTGCGTCGGGAGCGTCGGCGGCCGACGCGGCAACGGCACCCGCCAGCACGAACGCAACGGAAACGATCGCCGGCAGAACGGAACGGATTGCACGCTGTTTCATCTTCAGTCTCCTTGCCGACTCGCTCAGGCACGCCGTCGAGTCTCCTTCGAAGCTGCATCCTCGGGAGCGGGCGGCAAGCACTGCGCCCTTGGCGCCGGAAACATTCGGCTCGATCGAGCCTGTGGACGGGACTTTCCCGACCGGGCGTTCACCCTGCTGCATTCGCGCAAGTCACCATGCACGTCGTCACAGGTCGCGTTCGCGCCGTCTTTCCAGCCTGTTGGACATCGATTCTTCGGGCGCTGTTCCGTTGCCGCTGTATGGGCCTCACGAATCGCGTCTCGCCGAGAGGCCGGTCCGGGGGATACGTCGCCTCGAAGTTTCCTCGCAAATGGCCGACGCCCGTCGTGCTGGCCGCAGTTACTGCCGGGGGTGAGCCACCGACGGGTGCCGGCGCGAACGAGCGATCTTTAGAGTTCCCGGTCGTACTCCGATACAGGCGGCCGCCTCATGCAGCCGTCGCGAGGTCCTTACACGCTCGGCCTCGCGGCCGTCGCGACGACGATGCTGCTGTGGGGAACCAGCGCCGTCGTCATCAAGGCCGTTTCGACGAGCGGCCTCGTGACCGCCACGTACAGGCTCTGGTTCGCGATCGTGCCGATGCTGCTCACGCTGCTCGTGCCCGCGGTTCGCCGCCGGCTCGACCGTCACTGGCTCGTCTCGTCGCTCATCGGCGGGCTGCTGTTCGCCACGCACCAGGCGCTCTACTTCGTCAGCCTCAAGCTCACCAGCGTCACCAACGTGACGATCATCGGCGCACTCCAGCCCGCGCTCGTGCTTCTGCTCGCGGGCCCGCTTTTCGGCGAAGCCGCGACGCGGGCCTCCATCCTCTGGTCGGCGGTTGCCTTCGCCGGAACGATTCTCGTCGTGATCGGGGCCGACCACAGTCACGCGTCGAGCTACCTCGGCGACGCGATGGCTTTTGCGAACCTGTTCGCGTTCACGAGTTACTTCCTTGCGTCCAAGCAGTTCCGGATGCGGCTCGCGGCCTGGGACTACGTCGTCGGCATGACGACAGTTTCCGGCATCGCGATCCTCTCGCTGACCCTGCTGACCCACCAGGACCTCGGCGATCCGAGCCCGAAGGAGCTCTCTGCCCTCGTCTGGCTCGCGATCTTTCCGGGCACGCTCGGACACGTGCTCACCAACTGGGCCCATGCGCACGTGCCGGCGTTCGTGTCGTCGATGATCCTGCTCGCGGTTCCCGTGGTCGGCGCGGCGGCTGCCCACTTCTGGCTTGGAGAACGCATCGGCATGCTGCAGGTCGCCGGAGGAACGGTCGTGCTGCTCGCCATTGCGGTCATCGTCCGCTCCACGCAGCGAGCGAGAAGCGAAGTGATGGCAGAGGCGACCGCGTTTACCGAAGCGCCCTAGGCTGCGGGGAGACCGCGTGCCCCTCAGGCGCCGAGCGCTTCGCGCACGAAATCGAGCCGGTCCTGCCCGAAGAACATCTCGCGGTCCACGAAGATCGTCGGCGCTCCGAAGACCCCGCGCTCGACCGCTTCCTCGGTCGCGGTCTTCAGCGCGGCCTTGACGTCCTGTTCCGATGCCAGGGCCGTCAGCTCCCCCGCATCGAGTCCGTCCTCCGCAAGGACTGTCGCGAGTACCGAGGCGTCGCCGAGATTGGCGGCGTGCACCCACATCGCCGGGAACACGGCCGTCATGAAGCGGTCGAAGTCCTCGGGACGCTTCCTCAGGAGAAGCCCCGTCGCGATGCGCATGAGCGTCATCGTGTTGATCGGGAAATGGGGATTGAACCCGAAAGGCACGCCGTAGCGCTTCGCGAAGCGCGCGAGATCGGCGCCCATGTAGGCCGCCTTCGCGGGAATCGTCGCGGGCGACGAGTTTCCGGTCGCCTGAAAGACTCCGCCGAGAAGGATCGGCCGGTAGACCAGCGTTGCGCCGGCGTCCGCGCAGATCCGCGGAAGCTGGGTCCACGCGAGGTAGGTGGTTGGGCTGCCGAAATCGAAGAGGAACTCTACCGTCTTGGCCATCACCAGGTCTCCATCCACGGCCTCAGGTCCAGCTCGAACGTCCAGGCGTCGCGCGGCTGGCAGTGCAGCATCCAGTAGCTGTCGGCGATGTGATCGGGATCGAGGATTCCGTCCTGGTCCTTCTGCGCGTACTTCGAAGGGAAGTTGTCGCGAATGAACGCCGTGTCGATCGCGCCGTCGATGACGACGTGGGCAACGTGCACGTTCTTCGGGCCGAGCTCGCGGGCCATGCTCTGGGCAAGCGCCCGAAGCGCATGCTTGGCGCCGGAGAAAGCGGCGAACCCGGCAGAGCCGCGCAGCGACGCCGTCGCGCCGGTGAAGATCATCGTGCCGCTTGCGCGCTCCGCCATGCGACGCGCCACCGCCTGCGCCGTCAGGAAGCCCGAGAAGCAGCCCATCTCCCAGATCTTGAAGTACTTGCGCGCGGTCTCGTCGAGGATGCTCGACGGAACGTTGGCGCCGATGTTGAAGACGTAGACCTCGATCGGGCCGATGGTCGACTCGATCTCTTCGACGAGGGCGGCGACCTGTTCTTCCTTGCGCGCGTCGGATGCGAAACCGCGCGCCTGCCCGCCTTCCGCCTCGATCGCCTCGACGAGGGGCGCCAGTTTGGCACCGTCGCGCCGCGTGACGCACGCAAAGTAGCCTTCGCGCGCGAACCTTCTTGCGATCGCCCCGCCGGTCGAGTCGCCGGCGCCGATGACCAGCGCCACCTTCTTCCTGTCGTCGTCCTTCACGGCCTGCCCTCAGGTTGCACGCCGTCTGGATGGTCCGAATTCGCCGCCAGCGCCAACGCCGACGCGATCCCGCAAGCCCACCGCAAGACCGGAAATCGGGATCCGTCCCCGATTTCGCGGGTGCGAATCGGGGACGGATCCCGATTTTGGGGGCTCTCGGGTGTTGCTGCGCCGGACGGCGCTACTTCTTGCGGCCGCTGGTTCGGGTCTTCGGCGCCGGACGGCTTTTCGCACGAGCCCGGGCCTTGACCGTCCGTGCTTTGCCCTTGCGTGCATCGCCGCGAGCCGCGGCCGACCGCGATCGCGATCGCACTTCCTTGCCCGCAGCCGCCACGCGTCCTGCTACCGAAGCGATGAGCCTGCCGGCCGCGGGAAGCCAGCTTCCTCCGGACTGCATCTCCTTCTTGCGCGTGTTCATCTGCTCGCCGAGGTCCTGGAGCTGCGAAGTCTCCATCACGCGCCGCGCGCGCGGGAACATCTGCTTTTCCTCTTCCTCCACATGGTGCTCGACGAGGTCCATGAGAACCTTGGCCTTGGCCGAGAATTCCTCCGAATCCGCACCGCAGGACTTGATCTCGGCAATAACCATATCGACGACGTGGTGCTCTTCGAGGGCTTCGTGGTAAAGCTTCGAATCCTCGCGTTTCGAGACGGCCGCCTTGTAAGCCGGATAGAAGATCTCTTCCTCGATCGTGGTGTGAATCTTCAGCTCCTGCTCGATCCTGGCGAGCAGCTTCACGCGAGACTCTGATGCGCGCTCGGTGGTCTCGTCGAGCTTCTCCAGCAGTCCGCGCACGGTCTTGTGGTCTTCCTTCAAAAGAGTGATGGCGTTGATGGTCGCACCTCGTGTGGGCATGAGAGTTCTCCGTCGCACGTTCGCGTGCCGTAGTTGGGATTCGCGGCAAAACGCCGGGACGTCAGCTTGGCCACAGGTTCGGTCAGAGAAACAGGCCACGGTGGCGCGGCTGCACCGAAGTGCGACGGTTTCCATGCAACTGCGGGGGCGCGCGCGACAACATGGGCACATGTGCGTGACGACATCGGCACACGCGCGCGACGACACCGGCTTTCGGACGTTCCCGTCTACGTCACGTGCGGGGGACTGCCGCTCCGTCCGCGCGGCGAAAACCGGCGACCAACCGGCGTGCCGCGTTTCCGCTCAGCATCATGGGTGTCGCAATGGCCACACGCTCTGCCAGCCCGCCGTAGCGCCGTCGAAGCTCCTGACCGGCCGCTTCGGGCTCACCTGCCACCGCGTAACGCTCCAGGAACGAGTCGCCGACGAGCTGCGACATCTCCGTCCACCGTCCCTGCTTGGACAGCGCGTTGAGTTCGGGCTGCAGGTC
>CAYYVZ010000073.1:9023-9836 GCA_964475235.1 uncultured Myxococcales bacterium
CCTTCCCTGTTTGGTGAGCGATCGCAGCTCCGGCTGCATCTCCCCCATTCCTTCCGCTTCGAGGACGGGCCGGTACGCCGGCGTGGACGCATAGAATGCCAGCTGGGCTCTCACTGCCTCGCGTGCCGCGGACATCTCCGCGTCGTTGGCGCCCGTAGCGACGAGGACCTGCGCCACGACGCGGAAGTCCGAACCTGCGAGCTTGCCGCTGCGGCGAGCGCGTCCCGCCTCCACCGCCGGAAGCGCAAAGCCCTGGAGGTAGCGCACCGAATGAAAAGGATGAATCACCCACCCGTCCGCCGCCTCGCCCGCCGCTTCCAGCATCGGCCGTCCGACACCCGCGAGCAGGATCGGCGGCGCGCCGTGCGAACAGGCCGGCGGCCGGAGCAGAGGCGGCATCAGCGTGTGGCTGTAGAACTCGCCCTCGAAGCGCAGCGGCGCGTCCTCGTTCCAGCACGCGAAGATCGCGCGCAGCGCCGCGACGAATTCCTTCATGCGCGAGACCGGCCGTTTCCACGGCATCGAGAAGCGGTGCTCGACGTGGGCGCGCACCTGCGAGCCGAGGCCAAGCATGAAGCGACCGCCGCTGAAGGCGTGCAGGTCGTGCGCCACCTGGGCCACCGTGAACGGGCTGCGGGCAAGCGCGATGGCCACGCCCGTCGAAAGGTCGAGGCTCGTGTGCTCGGCGGCCAGCGCGAGCGCCCCGAAGGGATCCTGGGGTCCGTCGAACGTGAAGACGCCGTCGAAGCCCGCGTCGGCATGGGCGCGGGCCAGGCCGGCCGCCGAGGCGAGCGATGCATCGAGCAGCGGGGC
>CAYYVZ010000073.1:9846-16077 GCA_964475235.1 uncultured Myxococcales bacterium
GCCCGACACTAGCGCGGCACGCGGGTTGATCCGACTCGCGCCATCGCAGAAAGGACGGTCGTGGCCGAATCCACTCCCCCGCGGCCGTCCGCCTGGAGCCCGCTCGCCTACCCGGTGTTCCGCGCGCTCTGGCTGGCGTCGTGCGCATCGAACGTCGGGACGTGGATGCACGACGCGAGCGCAGCCTGGCTCATGACGTCGCTCGCGCCGTCGCCGATCATGGTCTCGCTGATGCAGACGGCGACGAGCCTGCCGTTCTTTCTGCTCGCCCGGCCCTCCGGCGCGCTCGCCGACATCGTGAACCGGCGCCGCCTCCTGATCGCGACGCAGGCGTGGATGTTCGCGATGGCCCTCCTGCTGGCCCTGGCGACCCTGTCGGGCTGGATGGGACCGTGGCTGCTGCTCGGGCTCACGTTCGCGATCGGCCTCGGCAATGCGCTGAACGCACCGGCCTGGCAGGCGACGACGCCCGAGCTCGTGCCGCGCGAGGAGCTCGCGAGCGCGATCGCGCTCAGCGGCGTGTCGGTCAACGTCGCCCGCGCCGTCGGGCCGGCCATCGGCGGTCTCATCGTCGCAGCGACGGGACCGGGCTGGGTCTTCCTGCTCAACTCGGCGTCGTTTCTCGCAGTGATCTACGTGCTCGCGCGCTGGCGGTACGATCCCGTGCCGACGTCGGGACTACCGCCGGAAGACGTCCCCGGCGCGATGCGGGCCGGCATGCGCTACGTGCGGCATTCGGCGCCGTTCCACGCGGTGATGGCGCGGACCGCCGCTTTCGTCATTCCGGCGAGCGCGGTGTGGGCGCTGCTGCCGCTGTTCGCACGGCACAACCTCGGGCTCACGGCGACGGGCTACGGCGTCATGCTCGGCTGCCTCGGGACGGGAGCCGTTGCGGGCGCCGTCGTGCTGCCACGCATCCGCAGCCTCGTCACGAGCGACCAGCTCGTTCTTTTCGCCACGTTCGTGTTCGCGTCGGTCTCGGCGGTTCTGGCCTTCACCACGGACGCCCGCTACGCCGGAGCCGCCCTGCTCGTCGGCGGCGGCGCGTGGATCTCGG
Organism: uncultured Myxococcales bacterium; assembly: GCA_964475235.1. Taxonomy (GTDB): domain Bacteria; phylum Desulfobacterota; class Binatia; order UBA1149; family CAITLU01; genus DATNBU01. Next base: position 10,904 of record CAYYVZ010000073.1, read on the forward strand.
CCATGTCCACGTTCAACGTTTCGACGCAGAGCGCGGTGCCGGCGTGGGTGCGCGCACGCGGCCTGGCCGTCGGTCTTCTCTTCATCCAGGGCGGCCTTGCGATCGGGAGCCTTTGCTGGGGCATCGTCGCAACGCATGCCGGAATCGGTGCAGCCCTGGTCGGCGGGGCGGTCGCGCTGCTCATCGGGGCGGTGCTCTCGCGTAGCTCCGCGCTTCACGGTCTTTCGAACCTGAACCTGAAGCCGGACCCGCGCTGGACCCTGCCCCAGACCGCCTGCGATCTCGCAGGGGACGAAGGCCCGGTTCTCGTGACGCTCGAGTACCGGATCCCCGAAGAGAGCGCCGACGCTTTCCTCGCCGAAGTGCGCAAGCTCGAGCCCTTTCGCCGCCGCGACGGCGCGATCCGCTGGAATGTCTATCGCGACACGCAGGACCGGGAACGCTGGATGGAGACGTTCATCGTCGAGTCGTGGCTCGAGCACCTGAGGCAGCACGAGCGCGGCACCGCCGACGACCGCAAGCTCCTCGACGCGGTGAAAGCGTTTCACCGCGGTGATAGTCCGCCTCTGGTGCGACACCACATTGCAGGGAGGCGGAGTTGAGCTCGGCTACGGCGGTCCAGGACCGGTTCGCGTGCTACAGCGGCAAGGACCGCGACTGGCACGGCGAATTGCTCGGCCGTTGTCCGTCGCTGAGGGCCGGCTTCGAGCCGGCCTGGTGGCTGCGCAGCTCTCACCTCCAGAACGTGCTGACCGTCGCCCGCGGAGAGTCCGCTCCGCCGCTCGCGTGGGATCTCGAAGAACGGCTGACGATGCCCGACGGCGGGACGGTTTCCATCCAGTGGCTCGGACTTAGCGCGGCCCGCGAGACGCCGGTGCTCGTCGTGCTCCACACCATCACGGGCAGTGGCGACGGGCTGCGGCGTTTCATCGCCGCCGTGCACGCACGGCTCGGCTGGGTCGTGGCGGCGTGCAACCGGCGAGGGCACGGCGGCCTCGAGCTGACGGCGCCTCAGATCAACACCATGGGCTCGACGGACGATCTTCGACGGCAGCTCGCTGCCATCGAGACGCGACGGCCCGGGGCGCCACTCTACGGCGTCGGCGTGTCGGCCGGATCCGGGCTGCTCGTGCGCTACCTCGGCGAGGAAGCCGCGCAGTCGCGTCTTCGCGCAGCGGTAGCGCTGTGCCCGGCCTACGACATTCGCGACGCGTTTCACTACGCGCACCGCGGCTACGACCGCTACCTCACGCGGAAGATGGTGCAGTTCTTCCTGCACCGGAACCGCGCCGTGCTCGGAGGCGTCGCCGGCTACGACGACTGCGCCGCGTCCACCACGATGGCGGAGTTCCACGACCGGCTGTTTCCGCTTGCCGGCTTCGCTTCGCGCGAGGAGTTCTATCTGGCGTCGAATCCGATGGACGTCGCGCGCGACGTCGCCGTGCCCGTGCTCGTCATCAACTCGGCCGACGATCCGGTTTGCGTCGAGCGCAACGTGCACCGGCACCTGGACGACATGCAGCAGCTGCCGCGCATGACGCTGGCCCTTACGCGGCGCGGAGGGCACTGCGGATTCTTCGAGAGCGTGGGCACCACCGTTTCGTGGTCCGATCGGGCAATTGCCGAGTATCTCGGCGCGGCGCACGGAATGCTGGGCGGCTGAGCGACCGCCGCGGAGCCTCCAGGTCCGCGGACTGAAGGAACAGGAGAAGCAACCGATGGCAGACATGAACGAGTTCAACGAGAAGGTGATCAAGGAGTTCCGCGAGAACGCCGGCAAAGTGGGCGGCATGTTCACCGGCGCTCCGATGCTTCTGCTCGGCCACAGGGGAGCGAAGTCGGGAAAGTCCTTCACGACTCCCCTCGTCTATCTCGCCGACGGTGACCGCTGGGTCATCATCGCGTCGGCGGCCGGCGCGCCGGCGAGCCCTGCCTGGTTCCACAACCTCGTCGCGCACAAAACGGCCGAGATCGTAGTGGGGTCGGTGAAGATCCAGGTAAAGGCCGAGGTGGTGTCACCCGCGGAGCGCGAGCGGCTCTATGCGAAGCAGGAGTCGATCATGCCGCAGTTCAAGGAGTATCGGGAGAAGACGACGCGCGTGATCCCGGTGGTCGCGCTGACCCGGGCGTAGCAGCGTCGAATCGGGTGGATCTTGCGGTGGCGCTCATCCGGGCCGGCAGCCGCGAGCACCGGCGTGTCCCGCGCCGCCACCCGGCGTCCCTGCGATCGCGAGTTCCCTGCACGCATAGGTTGCGGTACATGGATACCTGCCCGGGCGACGGTGTCGGCCGAGGCGGGAGCGCAGGGAAGAAGTCGATGCTACGTCCGCTCATTCTGGCCGCGAGCGCGCTGCTCGCCGTAGCGGCGCCCGCCGCGGCCCACTCGAACGCCTGCTCCGTCACGTACCACCTCGGCACGTCCACGCCGCTCGCGACGCTGGAGGTCTGGACGGACTACGCGGACATCCCGGGCATTTTCCCCGGCCTCGCGGATCGCGTCGAGTGCTGGACGCTCAACAACACCGTCGTCTCCGTCAACGACCTGGACGAGGAACGCACTCTCGGCATGTCCGTGGACGGCTCGCCCACGCCGATCCAGGGACCGAAGGATTTCATTTTCTGCGAGTGGCTCCCGTCCACGCGTGAACCGGAGCTCGAAGAGTTCGATCTTTCGCAGCAGTCGGCCACGAACATGCAGGGACAGCCGGTTGACCCCGAAGTCACGATTTCCGAGCTCGACTGCGACTGGGACGGATCCATTACGACCTCGACGACTACCACGACGACGACCCTCCCGCCTGCCATGTGCGGCGACTTCAACGCGGACGGCACCCTTCAGGTGTCCGACGCGCTGGGTGTCCTGCGAACCGCTGTCGGGAGCGCCCCGTGCCTTGCCTGCGTGTGCGACGTGGACGGGAACGGCAGCAAGTCGGTCACCGATGCGCTGATCGCATTGAAGCTGGCGGTCGGTATCGATCTGCCGACCAACTGTTCCAACTGCTGACCGGCGGCACGGCCTGACTCTCGCCAGCAGATGGCGACGCGCCGGCTCAAACGCCTCCAGTACTGATACGACCGGACGTAGCGCCCGGATGCCTCGACGTCGCGCCGCAGCGCCGCCTGATCCGGGCTACGAGACCTCTCTCAGGGACAGGAGCATGAATCCCATCACGAGGAACACCATCCCCGCATAGTCCGTCACCGTCAGACTCGAAATCGGTATCCGGCGGAGCGCTACGTCGAGCGCGAGACAGATCGCAGGAAATGCCAGGGCTGTGTACGCCATGGTGGTGGCATTCGACGCCGACAGCCCGGCTATGTAGATGGACTCTCCCAGAACAAGGACAAGCACCGCTCCAAGCGACAACTGAGCGAGATCTGCTGGCGCAATCTCTGCGAACTCCGCACGCCTGCTCACTCCAAATACGACGAGGACAACGGACGCGATCACTCCCGCTATCGCGAGCATCACGTTCGCTTTCAGGAACGGATTCGCATTCCGGGCTACTCCCGCGACCCATACGAATCCGATGGCTACGACGACCTGATACGCCAGCCCAAGACCGAGACCGCTCACGAAGGCAGCCCCACGGTATACTTCTCGAGATACGCAATGGGCCGCCAGGCGCGTTTGGCTCTTCGTAGTCCGGGAAGCCCGAGGTCCTGTTAGTTGTTCATCAGGGTACAGCCGAACTCTTTCATGACTTTCGCCGTCTCGTGTTCCAGAAAGTCCGATAGGCCGCGGAACTCCGGAAGCGCTTTGCCGAAATGCCCCATGTAGTAGCCCGCACCGAGTGTTTCGTTGACGGTAAATCCCGCAAGTCGGTCGCCGATCCAGGCGCCAACTATCGTCAGACGTAAGTCGACTCCCAGCGTGAAGCATCGGTCGATCGCCTGCGCCTCGACTGCAACGTCCTCCCGGGATCGCTTCTTGGACTCGCCCCACCCCGACACGACAGCTCTTGCCGCTTCGAGAGACTGCTCGGCACCCGGATCGAGCAATGCGACTCTGCACCCGGAGTGATTACGAATGAACGTGCGGACGGTCCTCCGCTTGCGGGCCAACTGCGAAGAGCCGAGGGCGACAAGTTCGGTCACGGAGTGGATATAGTCGAAGCTCGCCGGGTCGGGAGTAACCTGTAGAGCGCCAGCGCTGGAGCCGTTGAGCGCTTCAATCGTCTCGGCTGGCACCAGCCGGAGTGCGTTCGCGACTCTCTCTGCACGAGCCAGTTCGAGAAGCGCCAGCGCCGTCTTCCCGACCTGGGACTTGCCGATGAACGTATAGAACCGATCCTGCGTCAGGTAGTCCCGCATCTGCACGACCAGGTTTCCGTTCAGAAACGAAAGTCTGACTGAGCTGGCTACGTCATAGGTCAGCAGGCTGACGAAGTTGAAATTCGAATAGGGCGCGAATCCCGCGACGTAGGACTCCACTTCCTGCTGGTCCGTTGCCTCGAGTGGCTTGAAAGTGGGAAAAGCCGGGATCATCCGAGTGACGACAATCGTCCGGTCGCCACCGTCCGAGCCCGGCATTCTGCTTGTCGCGCCCCGGTGAGGCCAGCCTTGTCGGCTGCTTGTGCATTGCGTCACCTCGCACTCACGGGCGACGCGGCGATTCTCAACCGCTACGCGAAACAGGTGTCGGCGAAATCAGGCCTGATGCCCGACCGGCACGGTCAGCCATTCGCCGATGAGCCAGTCGAGCGCCCCCGGGGCCGCCCGCCTCGCGACGTCCACGGCGTGGGCGCGCGCCGCGAAGTCCGCCGACGGGGGTCCGTACGCGCGCGCGGGAAGTACCCAGGAGGAAAGCTCGTAGTGGTGCAGAAGCGACGCGAAGCGGTGACCGTCGAGCCTCGTGAGCTCGCCGAGCGCCGCTTCGGCAGAGTCGCACGCGAATAACGCTGCGGTTGCATCGCAGAGCAACTCGCGAAGGTCGGAGAACGCTCGCTCGGGATCGCGCGCGATGCCTTCGAGAAGGACGCCGAAATCGTCAGCCGACAGGCCCGACGCCTCGGCCATGGCGGGAACCTGGGTCTCGAGAAAGGAAGAGTCAGGCGAATGCCCGAGCAGTCGTCCGATCAGATAGAGATCGAAGGCGCTCGCGATCGCCTCGCCGAGGAAGAGCGCTTCGGCTGGAGGCGCGAGGCCGCAGTCGCCGGCCAGCGCGCGGTGGG
>CAYYVZ010000074.1:0-6568 GCA_964475235.1 uncultured Myxococcales bacterium
CGTCGAAGTCGATGGTCACCGAGGTTCGGTCGGCCTTCTCGTAGTCGGCCGAGTCGAAGGCGATGTAGCTCAGCGACATGCGGCGATTCTCGTTCTGGTAGTCGTTCCAGGCCTCTTCCTCGCTCACGTGCGAACCGCGGCGGATGATGTCGGCGAGCTGCGACTCGAGCAGATCCTGGCGGACGGTCTCTTCGAAGGCGCCGGGGCTCATGCTCTGAGCGCGAAGGGTCTCGCGGTAGAGGCCCGGCGAGAACTGGCCGTTCGACTGGAAGGCCGGCACGCGCATCAGCTGTTCCTTGATCGCGTCCTCGGTGATCGACAGGCCGAGGCGGTGGGCCTCGGAGCGGAGCACGGCGCCGTCCACGAGCTGGTCGAGCGTCATCTTCGGGATGTTGAGCGACTTCATCATCACGTCGCTCACCTGGCCCTTGAACTGCTGGCGGAAGTAGCTCTCGTTGCGCCGCTGGGCGAGATCGAACTCGGGCCTCGTCACCTCGATGTCTCCAACGGTGACGAGGGCCTTGGGGCCGGCGCCGAGCTGGCCGCCGCCGCCCATGAAGAAGACGAAGGTGAGAACGATCGCGCCGAGCGCGGCCTTGATGCCCCACGAGCGGGCGTTGCGACGCATGAAATCGAGCATGGCGGGTTAAAGGCTCCGGGAGTTGAAAGGAAAGCGGGCGGCCCCGGAAGGAGGCCGCCCGCGTGTCGGGCGTCGGTCAGGCCACCGTTACGTTGTCGAGGGCCTGCGCGAGCTTGCTCTTGGGTACGGCGCCGATGATCTGGTCGGCGACCTTCCCGTTCTTGAACACGAGCAGGTTCGGGATGCTGCGCACGCCGAACTGGCTCGCGTAGGTCTGGTGGTCGTCCACGTTGATCTTCATGATCTTGACCTTGCCGTGGTACTCGCCGGCCAGCTCTTCGAGGAGGGGCGCGATCGCGCGGCAGGGGCCGCACCAGGGGGCCCAGAAGTCGACGAGCACGGGCTCTTTCGACTGAAGCACTTCCTGGTCAAACGTGGCGTCGGTCAGTTCCTTGATCTTGCCCATGGCGTTCTCCTGGTCGCGGCCTTTCGTGCGGCAGAGTTTCGGTCTCGTTCGGGCCGGAGACTGGTGCCGGAGGTCGGACTCGAACCGACACGGAGTTGCCTCCACCGGATTTTGAGTCCGGCGCGTCTGCCAATTTCACCACTCCGGCGGCTTCGATTCCGCCATAAGTAGTCACGGGAAGGCGCCGAGTCTATCCGCCGCCCGGGGGCCGGTCCGCCGGCGCGCGGGCGGCTCCATGCATTCCGAGCGGTTGGGCCGCAGCCTGTGGTCCCGACGCTTCGACCCGGGCGACGGCCATCTGCCTTCGGAGGGCAGGGCGAAGCGCGGTCCACATCTTGGGGCGCCGTCCCCTTGCGGGCGCGGGCGGAAGGCGCGGGCGGCTCGTCAGCGCTTCTGCGCGGCTTTCTGCGCCGCTTCCTGCTGTCGCGCGAGCTTCTGCTCGAGCTCGAGCAGGGTCGGCTGCGCCGCCGGCTTCGACTTCGCCTTCTCGTCGATCTTGAGAAGCGCGTCGTCGACGAGCCGATCCATGTCGGTCCCAGGGCGAGTGCCCTTGAGCGATGCGACTTTCGCCTTCGACTTGGGGTCGGAAATCTCGCCTACCGCGTAAATCGCGCGGCACGCGAGGTCGTTGTCGTTGATGGTCGCGGCGTAGCCGACCAGGCGCTCGCTCGTCGAAGGGTCCGCGATGCGACCGAGCGACGTGAGCGCGCGCAGCTTCTCCTCGCGGCCGACGTCGGTGAGGAAGAGGAGCTGCATCAGCACGGGGGCCGCTTCCTTGGCGCGCAGCGTGCCGAGGTAGTCGATTGCGCGCGTCCGGACGCGGTAGTCGGCGTCGGCCGTCGCCTCGATGAGGGGACGGATCGCTTCGTCGCCGCCCTTGCTTCCGAGCGAATCGACCGCCTCGAGGCGAGTGCGCACGTCCGGCTCGGAAAGGCGCCGCTTCCACTCCTCGACGTTGGCCCCGCGTGCGGTCTTGTTGTAGCGCTCGACCGCGGGGTGCGTGCGAGACTGGTCCTGCGCGGAAGCCGCGAGAGGCGGCAACACGCAAGACGCAAAGACAAAAGCCGCGGCGAGTGCTCGCCGGGAACAGAGCTGGAAACGGGAAGCGTTCGACATCGACTGGTGTGCGCCGCGTGGCGGGGTGCCCGCAGCGATCGGCAAGGTAGGGCGGCCGGTCCGGACCGTCAAACCGCGGACGCACCTCACCACCGGTTTCGCCACTGCCACGCCCGGGCCCGGTAGTAGAGGATCGGGTACACGAGGAGCTCCATCAGGAAACTGACGAGCAGGCCGCCCAGCAGCGGTGCGGCAAGTCGCCGCATCACGTCGGCCCCGGTTCCGTCGGCCCAGAGCAACGGCGACAGGCCGATGAAATCCGTGGCCACCGTCATCGCCTTCGGACGGATGCGCATGACGGCACCTTCGTGCACGGCCTTCCACAGGTCCTCCGGGCCGTTCATCCGACCCTCCGCCACCGAGCGATCGAAGCTGTTCTCCAGGTACAGCAGCATCACGAGCCCGGTTTCCGCATCGAGGCCCGCCAGCGCGATCATGCCGATCACGACGGCCAGCGACAGGTTGTAGTCGAGGTACCAGAGCATCCAGAAGGCTCCGATCATGCTGAACGGCACCGCCAGCATCACGATGCCCACGCGCAGCCAGCTGCCGGTGGACATGTAGAGCAGCAGCACGATCGCAATCAGCGTGAGCAGGCCAGCCACGACGAGGCGCGGCAGCGTCTTCTCCCAGAACTCGAACTGCCCCGAGAACAGCAGCGTGTAGCCCGGTGGCAGCGCGACCTGCTCTGCCACCACGCGGCGCGCCTCGGCGATGTAGCCTCCGAGGTCGCGACCCGCGATGTCCACGTAGACCCACGCGGTAGGCTGCGCGTTCTCCGACTTGATCATCGGCGGCCCCGGCTGGATCTCGAGGCGCGCGACCTGCCCCAGCGGAATCTGCGCGCCGGCGGGAGTCTGCACGAGCACGGCGCGCAGCGCCGGCAGGTCGTCGCGCAGCTCGCGCGCGTAGCGGACGTTGAGCGGGTAGCGCTCGAGGCCCTCGACCGTCCACGTGACGTTCATGCCGCCGATCGCCGTCTGCACGACGTCCTGCACGTCGCCGGTGGTCAGGCCGTAGCGTGCGGCCTCGACGCGATCGATCTGGAAGTCCAGGTAGTATCCGCCCATCGTGCGTTCGGGGTATGCGCTGATGGTTCCCTCGATCGTGCGCACGGCGTTCGCGACGCCTTCGGCCAGCTCGCCCAGTGTCGCGAGGTCGGGGCCGAGTACCTTGATGCCCACCGGCGTCTTGATGCCGGTGGCGAGCATGTTGATGCGGTTCTCGATCGGGAACGGCCAGGCGTTGGCAACACCCGGCAAGGATACGATGGAGTTGAGGCCCGAGTGCATCGTCCCGTCGGCGTCCTGCCAGCCGTACTTGAGCTCGTCCGTCGTGATGGTGCGTTCGAGCGGCCAGAACCAGGCGAGCGCGTCGCGGATCGGCGCGGGCCAATAGGAGCTGGACGAGAAGAAGCGCGTCAGCGTGCGCGTGCGCCACTTCGTCTCGTCGGTCTCGAGCTGCACGACGGTCTCGATCATCGACAGCGGCGCGGGATCGGTCGCGGTGTCCGCGCGGCCGATCTTCCCGTGCACCGAGTGCACTTCGGGGAAGGTCTTGATGAGCTTGTTGGTCTGCTGCAGCAGCTCCTTGCTCTTGGTGATGCTGATGCTCGGGTCGGTGGTCGGCATGTAGAGCAGGTCGCCCTCGTCGAGCGGCGGCATGAACTCGGTGCCGATCCTCATGGCCGGCCAGGCCGTCGAGATCATTGCCACCACTGCCAGCGCGATCACCAGGCCGCCGTGTCGCATCGCGACGCGAAAGACCGGGTTGTACGCAGCCTGCATCGCGCGGCTGATGGGATTTCGCTCCTCGTGGACGATGCGCTGGGGAATCAGCAGCATGCCCATCAGCACCGCCCAACCGGCGGCGATCCAGTTCCGGTACGGTCCGGTCACTTCGATGCGGCCGCAGACCCACCACAACAGCAGCGCCGGCACGAGCATCGCCGCGAGCGTGTAGAGGGTGTTGCGCCGGCGCCCCCATTCCTCGGGGAGCACCCGGGCGCTGATGAGGTGCACCATCAGCACCGGGATGATGGTCACTGCCAGGAAGCACGACGCTGCGATCGACAGAGTCTTGGTGATCGCGAGCGGACGAAACAGCCTTCCGGCCTCGCCGTCGAGCACGAACACGGGCAGGAAGCTGACGGTGATGATCGCGAGGGAGAAAAACAGGGTCGGCCCCACCTCCTGCGCCGCCTCGAGGATCACGTCCACGCGCGGGCGCGGAAGCGCCGCCTCGCCGGCCGCCGCCGCGCGGTGCAGCCGCTCCTCCTCGCGGTCGAGGTGCTTGTGGGCGTTCTCGACCATCACGATCGACGAATCGACCATCACGCCGATCGCGATGGCGATGCCGCCGAGCGACATGATGTTCGCGTTGATGCCGCCGAGGTGCATCACCAGCAGCGCAACGAGCACGCCGCACGGCACCACGAACACGGCCACGAGCTCGCTGCGCGCGTGCAGCAGGAACGCGATGCAGACCAGCCCGACGACGATGATTTCCTCGATCAGGGTGTCGCGTAGCGTCGCGACCGACCGCTCGATGAGAGCGCTGCGGTCGTAGGTCGTGCGCACGAAGACGCCGGGCGGAAGGCCGTCCTCCAGCTCGAAGAGCTTCTGCTTCGCATCGCGGATGACCTTGTAGGCGTTCTCGCCGAAGCGGGCGATGACGACGCCGCCGACCGCCTCCCCGACGCCGTTGTATTCGCCGACTCCGCGTCTCGCCTCGCCGCCGATCTCGATCGTCGCGACGTTGCCGAGCAGGATCGGCGTGCCTCGCTCTCCGACGCCCACCGGGACGTTGGAGATGTCCGCAGTGCCTCGAAGGTAGCCGCGCGAGCGCACCATGTACTCGTGCTCCGACATCTCGACCACCGAGCCGCCGACGTCGTTGTTGGAGCGCTCGAGCGCCTCGGCGATGTCCCCGACCGCGAGACCGAAGGCCTGCAGCCGGAGCGGATCGAGCACGACCTGGTACTGCCGCACGAAGCCGCCGATGCTCGCGACTTCCGAAACTCCCTCGACGGCGGTGAGCGGATAGCGAAGGTACCAGTCCTGGAGGCTGCGAAGGCCCGCGAGGTCGAACCCCGCCGCGCGCAGCGGCGTTCCGTCGAGCGGGCAATTGCCCGGCTGCTCGAATGCGCGGACGCGCTCGAGCCCGCCCCGCCGCTCCTCCGGCGCGTCGGCCGGCGCGGCGTACCAGCGTTCGGTTCCGTCCTCGGTGTCGCGCCAGATGCCCTTCGGGTGGTCCGCGCAGAAGTGTCCGGGGTAGAGCACGTACTGGTAGACCCAGCCGACACCGGTCGCGTCGGGGCCGAGCTTGGGCTCGACGCCGGCCGGAAGCCGGTCGCGCGCGAAGTTCAGGTACTCGAGCACGCGGCTTCGCGCCCAGTAGATGTCGGTGCCGTCCTCGAACAGAACGTAGACGAACGACTGCTCGAACATGCTGAAGCCGCGCACCACGGTGGAACCGGGCACCGACAGCATCGCGGTGGTCAGCGGATAGGTGACCTGGTTGTTGACGACTTCCGGGTTCTGGCCCGGGTACTCGGTGACGACGATGACCTGCACGTCGCTGAGGTCGGGAATGGCGTCGAGACGGATGTTGGCCGTGCTCCAGATGCCGAGCCCGACGAGCACGCCCGTCAGCATCAGCACCAGGACACGGTTGTGCACGCAGAGTGCGATGAGTCTTGCGATCATTTCCGTTCCCTCAGTGCTGGTGGCCGCCGGGCAACGCGGCCGGCGGGATGGCGACCGGCGGCGTGCCCGTCGCCTGTCCGGGCGTCGCGGTTCCGGCGACCGGCGTGGGCGCTGCAGTTCCCGCGGCGGCGGTGGGCCGTTGCGCGATGAACTTGCGCAGAGCGTCCTGGAGTCGGCTTTCTGCGTCGAGCAGGAACTGGCCGCTCACGACCACTTCCTCGCCGGCCGCGAGACCTTCGAGGATCTGCACGTTGCCGCCTTCGGCCGTCCATCCCGTCGTCACGCGACGCGGCTCGAAATGGCCCGGGGCTGCGCCGACGACGAACGCCACCTGGCGGTCGCCGGTGTCGATGACGGCTTCGCGCGGGACCAGCACGGCGCTGCTTGCGAGCTCGCCCGTCAGCACCACGCTCGCGAACATGCCGGGCCTCAGCTCGAGGGACGGATTGGTGACGGCCATGCGCACGCTCGCCGTCCGCGTCGTCTCGTCGAGGTGGGGATGGATGAAGACCACCTCTCCCGCGTAAGTGCGGTCGGCGCGCGCTGCGACACGCGCCTCGGCCTTCTGCCCCACCTTCACGAGCGCGAAGTCCTGCTCGTAGACGCGCGCGTCGATCCACAGTGTCGAGTGATCGACGATTCGCAGCAGCTTCTCGCCGGAAGCGAACGCGGAGCCTTCCACGATGGGCTTCTCGGTAA
>CAYYVZ010000074.1:6578-16042 GCA_964475235.1 uncultured Myxococcales bacterium
GGGCTTCGCAGCGTGATCGTGTCGGGCGCGCGGTCCAGCCTCGCGAGACGGGCGATCTCCGTGTCCTCGATGCCGAGCAGCTCGAGCTTGCGCCGGGTCGCCGCCAGCAGAACGTCGACGGTGGCATCGTTTCCGCTGCGCCGCTTGCGCAACGCGATCAGCTCCTCGACGGCGACCTGCAGCTCGGGGCTGTAGATGTCGAAAAGAGGATCGCCTTTGCCGACGTGAAGTCCTTCGGTGTGCGCGTAGAGGCGGCGGATCCAGCCGGATACCCGCAGGCTGACGTCGCGGATGAGCGGCTCGGCTTCCTCGACGAAGCCTGCGACGCGCACCTCGCGGCGCAGCGGACCTTCGACGGCGCGCGCGGTGCGCACCCCCATGTTCTGCACGACCACCGGATCGATCGAGACGACGCTCCCGGCGGTCGAAGCCTGCGTGGCTTCGCTCTCGAGCGGCGTGAGCTCCATGTGGCAGATCGGGCATTCGCCCGGGTGGTCCTGGATGACCTGCGGATGCATGCCGCAGGTCCAGAGCTGGACCTGTGCAGCAGGTTGTTCCTTCGCAGCCCCCGTCGGCTCTGCGTTGGCGAGCGGTGCGAGACACAACTGCGCGACGACGGCGCAGGCGACGACAAAACGGAACGCGACTCGGGGCATCACAGCACCTCCTCTTTCGCTGCGGCGACTCGGCTGGGCTCCGCGGCAAACGTTTCGAGATCGGCGCCGAGGATCTCTTCGATCTCGGCGAGCATTTTTTCGCGCTCGATCGCCGCCTCGGCGATCTGCATTCTCGTTTCGAGAAGGAGACTGCGCGCTTCGAGGAGCTCGGACAGGGTGGTCCCGCCTCCGCTGTAGGAGCCTGCCGCGCTCGCGGAAGCCGCCTCGGCGGCGACGAGCACGCGGCCCTCGAGCAGATCGCGCGCGCGCTCGGCGTTCCGCGCCGACGCAAGCGTAGCCGCGATCTCCCCACGCTGGTCGCGGCGTGCCTGCACGACGCGGGCGGCAGCTGCGCCGCGCATCGCCTTGGCCACGTCGATGCCCGAGCGGATCTCCGCGATCGCGCTCGGCAGCACCAGCACGGCGCCGACGCCCTGCTCGATGCTGCCGGTGACCATCGCGTATGGGTTCACGTCGGGAACCCACTGCAGGCGGGCGAGGTCTTCTTCCTCCCTGCGTGCGCGGCGGTCGGCTTCGAGGCCGCGGACCTCCGGGCCGGCGAGCGCCGCTTCGACGAGGACGTCGCGGTCGGCCGGAAGCTCGCGGGCAAGCGGGAGGCGCGTCGGCGCGAGAATGGAATCGGGATTCTTCGTCGCCGTGAGCGCCGCCAGCGTCGCCCTGGCGGCGGCGATCTCCGCGCGTGCGATCGCGGCGGCGTCGTCGGCGCGTGCCGCGGCGATGCGCGCTCCGAGCGCGTCTGCCTGCTCGCCGCCGCCTCTCAGCGTGGCGTCGGCGACGTCGGAACCGATCTCCGCGAGCGTCGCGGCCTCGTCGGCGATCCGCGCCTTCTCGGACGCGAGCGCGAGGTCGAGCCACGCGTCGATCACACGCCGCTGCACGGAGAACTTGGCCGCGCGGAAGCGCTCGCCGGCCGCACGCGCGTCTGCCAGAGCGACGCGCCCGGCGGCCATCGCCTTGCCGGGAAACGACAGGTTCTCCATCGAATCGAAACCCGCGCTGAAGCTCATGCGGTCGAACGTCTTCATGTTCTCGTCCGAGAAGAGGTAGGAGTAGCCGAGCGCGATGTTGGTGTTCGGCCATGCCGACGCGCCCGAAACGCGCTCGACGGCGGCCTTCCAGTCGAACCACGCCGCGCGCACGTCGCCGTTGGCAATCAGCGCGCGCCGAAGAAGCGTGCGCCAGTCGTTGCCGTCGCGCGGAACGGGAAGCTCGGCACGATCGGGGCCGCGGCGGAACTCGGCCGCGGCCGCTTGAAGAGTCGCGCGCTCGGCGCGCAGGCCGCGTGGCGTGAGCGAGCAGCCGGACGCGAGCATCAGGAGAGCAGGCGCTGCGGCGGCGAGGATTCGCCGGCGCGCGCGGATTGCAAGAATTGTCATCGAACCACTCCGAGGGCGTTGCGTGCGCTCGAATGCGCACGCGACGCCGATCGGGCTCGCCGCGTGTGCGACGAAGCCGGATGCACGAATGCCGCCGCGCCGGTTCAGCGCGTCGGCGTTGGAGTGCCTGGGAGGCGGATCAGATGATCCAGGAGCAGAGGACGGGGCGGGAGACGACGGCGCCTGCGCCGGGCGGAGACGCCGCGAGTGCGAGGATACGCTGGGTTCGTCGCGGGGTCGTGAGCTCGGCAGCGAGCAGCGTTGCTTCTATGCCGAACGTTACCGCGGGAGGCTGCGCAGTGACGGCAGTGCGGTGATCGGAGCCTGTGTCGGCCCGGAGCTCGCATCCGCACCCTGACCCGGCAGCGGCGGCGCTGCCGCAAGGCGAGGGCCCTCCGGCCATCGGCGCCGTGCAGCAGTCGCAGCGCTCCGACGCGAGCATCGGCACGTCCATCGTACAGCCGCCTCCGGCCAGCGCCGCGAAGGCGGGCAGGGGAACGGCGATGGACAGGGCCAGCGCGGCGGCTAGGAATCGGCGAAGCACTCGTCTGTGACCTTGCCCCCACCATGCACACGAGGCCGTCCGCCCGCAACCCGCAGCGGGCCTGGCGGCCCACGATTCGAACCCGGCTGGTCCTGGAGACGCCGTTCCCCGAGGTCCGATATCGCTCGGGCGATCACCGGGCGGATGCCCCGGCAAGAGCCGGCCGGGAGGCGGCCTCGATGTCCGCGCCCCGGCGCACCCGGTGCGGCACGGACGATCGCCGTCGAAGAGCCTCTCAGCCCACCTGCACCGGCAGGTGCTCGATCCCGCTGATGAAGTTCGACGAGCGCCGCGGCGGCGGCTCCTCGGACACAAGGCGCATGTCGCCGAGCCGGCGCACCGCTTCCTCGAAGAACACGTTGAGCTCGAGGCGCGCAAGGCTCGCGCCGAGGCAGAAGTGCGCGCCGAAGCCGAAGGCGAGATGCTCGTTCGGCGTGCGGCGCACGTTGAACGTCTCGGGATCGCGGAAGCGCGCCGGGTCGCGATTGGCGGCGGGGTAGAGCAGCAGCAGGTTGTCGCCCTCGCGGAGCCTGCGTCCGCGCAACTCGGTGTCGCGCGACAGCCGGCGGTTCATGTTCTTGATCGGTGTCACCCAGCGCAGCATTTCCTCGACGGCCGTCGAGACGCCCGCGGGGTGCTCGCAGAGCCACGTCCACTGCGCCGGCTCGGCGAGAAGCTGGGCCATGCCGCCGCTGAGCACGTGGCGCGTCGTTTCGTCCCCGCCGATGAGGATGAGCAACGCTTCGGAGACGATGTCCGCGTCTTCGAGCTTCTCCCCGTCGAGCTCCGCGTGCGCGAGGATGCTCAGGAGGTCGGGCTGGGGATCCCGCGCGCGGCGGTCGTAGAGCACGCGGTACGCGTGCTCGATGAACGCGGAGAACGCCGCCTCCGCGCGCGCGAACACTTCCGGGTCCGTCGTGCCGGTGCCGCGCACCATGTCGTCCGACCATTGCAGCATGTTGTCGTAGTGCTCGGGCTCCACGCCGAGCATGTCGCCGATGACGATGAGGGGCAGCCAGGCCGCCACGTCCATCACGAAGTCGAAGCGGCCGCGCGCGCGGGCCTTCTCGATGAGTTCGATGCAGATCTCGCGGATGCGCGGCTCGCGCTCCTGCACGCGTCGCACCGTGAAGCCCTTGTTCACGAGGTTGCGACGCCTTTTGTGCAGCGGGTCGTCGAGGTTGATCATGAACGGAAAGGCGGGCGCGTCGGGCCGGTTGCCGCCTGCGTTCGTGTAGGTCTTCGGATCGCGCGACACGGCGAGCACGTCGTCGTAGCGCGTGACGCCCCAGACGCTGCCGGCTTCGTCCCAGTAGACGGGATCGTTCTCGCGCAACCACGCAAGCTCCGCGTAGGGTTCGCGCGCCCAGAAGTCGCCGTCGAGAAGACGGATTGCGTTCACTTTCCTCCTCCGTCGCGCCGCAGGGGAAGAGAGGTGCGGTACTTCACCTGCTTGAGCGCAAAACTGGACTTGATGCTCGCCACGCCGGGAATGCGCGTGAGATGGTCGAGAAGGAAACGCTCGAAGGCCGCGACGTCGGGAACCACGACACGCAGCAGATAGTCGGCGTCGCCCGTCATGAGATAGCACTCGAGCACTTCCGGGCGGTCGAGGATGTATTTCTCGAAAGCATCGAGCCCGCGCTCGGCCTGGCGCTCGAGACTGACCTGGACGAACACGCTGACGCCGAGGCCGACGGCGACCGGGTCGAGCAGCGCGACGTAGCGGCGCACGATGCCGCGCTCTTCGAGGTCGCGCACGCGCCGGAGACACGGGCTCGCCGACAGGCCGACGCGACCGGCGAGGTCCACGTTCGAGATGCGCGCGTCGTCCTGCAGGACCTCGAGGATCTTCCGGTCGATCTCGTCGAGGGCGCGCGGCGGCTCGCTCTGCTCGGCATTCGCCACGGCGGGCAATCTGCTGGCCGTGCCGAGCCTGCGCAAGGGGAAGCGGCCCGATTTGTCGCGGCGCCGATCCCCGGCCATAACGCGCAATCGACTTCGCGGGCCCGGATCCCGCATCACAAGGGAGAACGCAATGGAGCTGGTACTTCGCAAGGGCGCCTTCGACGGCGAGACGCACATCGTCACTGGAGCGGCGCAGGGCATCGGCAACCGCGTGGCCGCGGTGCTGGCCGCGCACGGCGCGCGCGTCGCGCTCGTCGACCTCGACCGCGGCAAGCTCGAGGAAGCCCGTGCCGAGATGAAGCCTTACGCGCCTGTCGAGCCCCTCGTCGTTCCCGCCAACGTCGCGAAGGAAGAGGACGTCCGCGCCGCGGTGGCGACCGCGCTGGAGGCGGGCGGCCAGATCAACGGCGTCGTCAACGTCGCCGGCATCACGCGCGACGCGCGCATCGTCAAGAAGGACTACGCCGAGTTCCAGGCCGTGCTCAGCGTGCACATGGGCGGCACGTTCCTGTTCATGCGCGAGGTCGCGTTCCAGGACTGGCACCCGCGCTTCAAGGCCAACGGCAACAAGCAGCTCACCGACGGCGTCAACCGCTTCGTCGTGAACTTCTCGTCGGTGAGCGCACGCAACGGCAACGTCGGGCAGATCGACTACACGGCCGGCAAGGGCGCCATCGAGTCGATGACGAAGACCGCGGCGCGCGAGTTCGCGCCCTACGGCGTGCGCGTCAACGCGATCGCGCCCGGCCCCGTCAACACGCCGATGCTCGCCGGGGTTCCGAAGGAAGGCATCGACGCGTTCGCGCGCGCGACGCTGATCGGCCGCGTCTGCGAGCCGGTCGAGATGGCGCGCACCGTCGCGGCCCTCGCCGACGGCAAGCTGATGGCCTACGTGACCGGCGTCGTGCTGCAGGCCAACGGCGGTCTGCGCCTGGAATAGAAGCAGAGCGCGGGTTGCTCGAGGCTCAGAAGCTCATCGTCGAAGTCTGGGCCGTCGTCGCGGCGGTCTGCCTGGGCTTCGGCCTGCTCGAGCGGCGCATCTTCGGACCGGCCCTCGAGAGGACCGACGACCTCTGGACGTCGTTCTGGACGGGCTGGGCGCTTCTCCTCGCCTGCCTCCAGGTCTGGCACGTCTTCCTTCCGGTCGACGATCACGCACGCATGGCCGCCGTCACCGTGGCGGCTGTCGGCTGGCTGGCCGGCGGAGCGGGTCTCGTGCGCGTTTGCCTCGGCCAGTGGCCGCGCGCCGTCGTCTGGATGGCGGCGCTCGCGCCGCTCGCGTGGATCCTGTCGCGCCTTGCAATGTCGGGTCCGCGCTTCGGCGACGTGGGCCTGTACCTGATTCCCCAGGTCCACTGGATCCAGAGCTATCCGTCGGTTCCGGGCCTCGCGAACCTGTACGTACCGCTCGGCAACAACCTGTCGTACTTTCTCTACGCGGCGATGCTCGACTACGGGCCGGTGGCGGGACGGCTCTACCACACGGTCAACAGCGCGCTCTTCCTTGCCGTGATCGCACGCAGCGTCGCTGCCCTCGTGCGGCTCGTGACCTGCCGCGAGAAAAACGTGCCGGTGGAGCTGTTCTACGCGCTCATTCTGCTCCCCGTGTCGGAGTTCGCCTACAACGGCTTCTATCTGACCAGCATGATGCCCGACACGGCCGTGTGCCTGTTCGGCATCGTGCTCGCAGGCGAGCTCCTCGCGCTGATGAGCGACCGCGAGCCGTCGCGTGCGGCGATGCTGAGGCTCGTTTTCCTCTCGGTCGTCGGTGTGACCGTCAAGCTCTCGCTCGGCGGACTCGCCGTCGCGGCCGGCCTGCTCGCATGGACGTGGTGGGCGTGGCGCAGCTCGGGCGGCGCCGTCGCGGCATTTCGCGGGCTGCTTCTCGCGGCCGCGGTCGCGGTCGTTCCGATCACGACGTGGCTGGCGCGCAACGTGATCTCGAGCGGCTATCCGCTCTACCCCGCGGTGCTCTTCCCGTTCGACGTGGACTGGATCTCGCGCGTGGACGCGACGGCCTGGATCCAGAAGCCGATGTCGATGGTGCCGATGTACACCATCTTCACGATGTGGGACTGGTGGCAGACGCGCCTCGACTCGCTCGGCTGGAAGGGATTGGACGCGACGCGACCGCTGATGCTCGTCGCCGCGGGCCTCGCGATCTGGCTGGTCGCGCGGCCGGTCGAACGGCTGCGCGGCTACCGCAACATCCTGCCATTCGCCGTCGTGCTCGTTCCGATCTCGGCGTCGTTGTTCAGCTTCGCGAACACGCCGATGCCCCGCTACCAGGGCGCGGCGCTATGGATTCTCGGCATCGAGCTTATCGTGCTCGCGATCGCGACCGTCGTCGCGCGGCATCCGCGCGTGCTCGGTCCCGCGGTCGCCATCGTTGCCGTCGCGGCGGCCTCGGTCCCGGCGCTGCGGGAAGAGCCATGGCCGGCGCACACCAAATTCGAGTCGGCCCCGTTGCCGCGCGTCGAGGAGCGGACGCTGCCGAGCGGTCTGGTGGTCGGCTTCCCCGAATACCAGGTCTGCTGGTACGCGAAGCTACCCTGCACGCCGGAGCCGCATCCCGGGCTGAAGCTGCGGGAACCGGGGAACCTTGCCGCCGGTTTCAAGATCGATCCCGAAGACGCCGACCTGCCGGTCCCGCCGCCGGGCGGTTGAGCTCCGTTCGGCTCGCCCGATTCCGATTCCACCGGAGTGTGCGCCGGCTGCGCGCGATCCTGCCGTTCCTCCACGGATCGGCGTGGGTTTATTGCGTGAATAACCTGATTCAAGGAAAGATTCGCAATGCAGCCAGCCGGACTGATGGTATAGAATTGCGCCATGTCGTCTTCGGGTAACATCGTAAACCTCCCCACGGCCGGCCCCGAAGCCCGGATCGACCTCCTGAGAGACCTCGAGCGCCGCATCCTCTGGCTGGCCTGCTGGATGATCCACAACGCGAACCACGTCCGGCCGAAGCGCGACGGTCTCAAGGTGGGCGGGCACCAGGCCTCTTCCGCGTCGCTCACCACGCTCATGACGGCGCTGTGGTTCGACAGCCTGAGACCCGAAGACCGCGTCGCCGTAAAGCCCCACGCCTCTCCTGCCTACCACGCCATCCAGTACCTGCTCGGCCGCCAGGACCGCGACTCGCTCGAGCGCTTCCGCGCGTTCGGCGGCGCGCAGTCGTATCCGTCGCGCACGAAGGACCACGACGACGTCGATTTCTCGACGGGCTCGGTCGGTCTCGGCGTCGCCGTCACGAGCTTCGCCGCGCTCGTGCGCGACTACGTGCACGCGAAGAAGCTCGTCGCCGAGGACGCGCCCGCGGGTCGCATGATCGCGCTCCTGGGCGATGCGGAGCTCGACGAAGGCAACGTCTTCGAGTGCCTGCTCGAAGGCTGGAAGCACGACGTCCGGGACCTCTGGTGGATCATCGACTACAACCGCCAGAGCCTCGACCTCGTGATCGAGGACAGGCTCTTCCAGCGCATCGACTCGCTGTTCGAGAGCATGGGCTGGAAGGTGGTGACGATGAAGTACGGGCGGCGCCTCGAGGCGGCGTTCGCGCGCCGCGGCGGCGACGCCCTGCAGGCCTGGATCGAGAAGTGCCCGAACTCGCTCTACTCGACGCTCGTCTACCGGGGCGGCGCCGATTTCCGCAAGCACCTCGTGCGCGATCTCGCGGGAACGTCCGGCATCAGGGAGATCCTCGACGAGCACGACGACCCCGCGCTTCATGCGCTCATGACGAACCTCGGCGGCCACGACATGGAAACCATCCTCGATGCGTTTCACGGCGCGACCGACGAGACGCCGACGTGCTTCCTCGCGTACACGATCAAGGGCTACGGCCTCCCGTTTGCCGGCCACAAGGACAACCACGCGGGCCTCATGAGCCCCGAGCAGATGCAGGTTTTCCGCGCGTCGATGGGCGTGCGCGAGGGCCACGAGTGGGACCTGTGGGAAGGCGCGAACCTCGACGCCGCCGGGCTCGAGCGCTTCGTCGCGGCGAGCCCGCACTACAAGCTGGCTCCGCGGCGCTTCGAGACGCCGGCGATCCCGGTTCCCGAGGTTCTGGCGGCGCCGAAGGCCGACTCGATGTCCACGCAGGAGGGCTTCGGCCGCATCCTGGGCGACCTCGCGCGAACGGGCGGCGAGCTTGCCGACCGCATCGTCACGACCTCGCCCGACGTCGCGAGCTCGACGAACCTCGGTGCATGGGTGAGCCGCCGCGGCCTCTTCGACCGCAAGCCGGCTGCCGATTCCTTCGTGGACGAGAACGTGGCGACGACGCAGCGCTGGATCGCCTCGCCGAGCGGCCATCACATCGAGCTCGGCATCGCCGAGAACAACCTCTTCCTCACGCTCGCGGCGCTCGGCCTTTCGCACTCGCTGTTCGGCGCGCGCCTGCTGCCGATCGGCACCGTCTACGATCCGTTCATCGCGCGCGGCCTCGATGCGCTGAACTATGCGTGCTACCAGGACGCGCGCTTCCTGCTGGTCGCAACGCCGTCCGGCCTCGCGCTCGCGCCCGAGGGCGGCGCGCACCAGTCGTTCAACACACCGTTGATCGGAATGAGCCAGCCGGGCCTGCTCTCGTTCGAGCTGCTCGTCCTGGACGCGCGGGCCGGGCGCAAGGTGCGCGACTTCGACGTCGAGTCGTGGCGCGTGATCGTGAGCCAGGGGGCCGACGGCAGCGTCAACAGCGAGGCCATCGTCAAGATCGTGGTGGGCTCCGAGCGGCGGGTGGCCGTCGGAGAGGGCAACGGCCCGGTCAACGCGCTGGACCAGGCGCTGCGGAGCGCGCTGGCGACCGCGTTCCCGGAGCTCGGCAAGCTGGAGCTGACCGACTACAAGGTTCGGATCGTCGACGGCGTCAAGGGGACCGGCGCGGTGACCCGGGTGCTCGTCGACACCACCGACGGCCAGCGGGACTGGCAGACGGTAGGGGTGCACGAGAACGTCATC
>CAYYVZ010000075.1:0-15958 GCA_964475235.1 uncultured Myxococcales bacterium
CTGCGTGACCGCTTCGACCGCAGCCACGGACCTCGCGTGGATTCGCGCGCGCCCCCTGGACGGCGCGACCGTGACCGACCTCAGCGACCGCACGGCGCTTCTCGCCGTGCAGGGGCCGAAGGCCGTCGCGATCGTCGAGCGCATCGCGCCCGGAGTGTCGTCGCTGGCGCGCTTCGCCTGCGAAGAGCGCGAGCTCGGCGGCGTTCGCGTCGTCGTCGCGCGCACCGGCTACACGGGCGAGGACGGCGTCGAAGTGTTCTGTCCCGCCGATTCGGCGGTCGCTCTGTGGCGCATGCTGCTCGAGACCGGCAGGAACGACGGCCTCGTGCCTTGCGGCCTCGGCGCGCGCGACACGCTGCGCATCGAAGCCGCGCTCCCGCTTTACGGCCACGAGCTGGGCGGCGACATCAGCCCCTATGAAGTCCGCGTCGGCTGGGCCGTGAAACGCAACCGTGCCGACATGGTCGGCTTCGCGGCGCTCGAACGTGCGGCGAAGACGGCGCCGCGCCGCCTCGTCGGCCTCTTCGTCGAGGGGGGCATCGCTCGCGAAGGTGCGCCGGTGTTCACATCAGGTGGGTCGGAAGCCGTCGGGTATGTCACCAGCGGCACACATTCGCCGACCCTCGGCAGGGCCGTGGCGATGGCCCTGGTCACGAAGGAAGCGGCGGCCGCGTCGGCACCTGCGGCCGGCGATTCTGCGACCGCGTCGGGGCAGCCGGCCTTCGAAGTGGAAGTAAGGGGGAAACGCAGAGCGGCTCCCGTGACGGGCCTTCCGTTCTGTGTTAAGCGCCCGCAATCGTAGAGCGAGAGGCGGCGTTCGCCGAACGTCCCAAGCGAGAGGCGTTCGCCGAACGTCGCAATTGGAGGAGGCCAGTTCATGGAGATCCCTGACGATCTTCGTTACACGTCCGAGCACGAATGGGTACGGGTCGAGCCCGATGGCACCGTCACGGTGGGCATCACCGACTACGCCCAGTCCCAGCTCGGCGACATCGTCTTCGTCGAGCTGCCGAAAGCGGCCGACGAGCCCGAGGTCACGCGTGACGAACCCTTCGCCGTCGTCGAGTCCGTGAAGGCGGCTTCTGACATCTACGCTCCCATCAGCGGCAAGGTCATCGAGGTGAACGAGGAGATTCCCGACTCCCCGAACACCATCAACGAAGATCCCTACGGCGACGGCTGGCTCGTGAGGCTCCAGCCGAAGAACGTCGAGGAAGTGGAGCAGCTTCTCGACTCCGACGCCTACGAAGAGCTGGTCGGCGAGCTCGGAGAGTAGCCGGACCTCCGGCTGCACACAGACGCCGATGCGATTCCTCCCGCACACCCCCTCCGACGTCGCCCGCATGCTCGCCGCCGTCGGCAAGTCGAGCGTGGACGATCTCTTCCCCGGCATCCCCGCGGCGCTTCGTGCGACGGCGGGCATCGACCTCGAGTCCGGTCTCGGCGAGCGCGAAGTCTTCGAGGCGCTGTCGGCGATGGCCGCCGACAACCGCGTGTCCGCGAGCTTCCAGGGCGCCGGCTGTTACCGTCACTTCGTGCCCGCCGCCGTGTCGGCGATCATGGGCCGCTCCGAGTTCGCGACGTCGTACACGCCGTACCAGCCCGAAGTCAGCCAGGGCACGCTGCAGGCGTCGTTCGAGTTCCAGACCTACATCGCGCGCCTGACGGGCCTCGATGTGGCCAACGCGAGCATGTACGACGGCGCCTCCGCGTTCGCCGAAGCGCTGCTCATGGCGATGCGCGTCCACAAGAACCGCTCGCGCCTGCTCGTCTCGGCCGGCATGCACCCCGAGTACGTCCAGGTCGCGCGTACCTATCTCGAAGGCTACGGCCGCGGCGAAATCGTCGAGGTTCCGCTCGGCGCGGACGGACGCACGGATCTCGCGGCGCTCGAAGGCCTGCTCGGCGACGCCGTGGCCGCGGTTGCCACCGCGTATCCCAACTTCTTCGGCATCATCGACGACCTCGGCGGAGCGTCGAGGCTCGCCAAAAGGGCAGGGGCGCTTTCGATCAGCGTCACGAGCGAAGCCCTCTCGCTTGCGCTGCTGCGCTCGCCCGGAAGCTGCGGCGCCGACATCGCGGTGGCCGAGGGCCAGAGCTTCGGCCTCGCGCCGTCGTTCGGCGGGCCGGGCGTCGGCCTTTTCGCGACGCGCCAGCCCCACCTCCGGCAGATGCCGGGCCGCCTCGTCGGCGAGACCGTCGACGAAGAAGGACGGCGCGGCTACGTGCTCACGCTCTCGACGCGCGAGCAGCACATCCGCCGCGAGAAGGCGACGTCGAACATCTGTACCAATCAGGGCCTCGCGGCGCTCTGCGTGACGGTGTTCCTCAGCCTCGCGGGCAAGAACGGACTTCGCGCTCTGGCGATCGAGAACGCGCGCTCGGCCCACCTGGTTGCCGAGAGGCTCCGGCGCGAGGCCGGCATCGCGGCGTCGTTCGCATCGCCGTTCTTCAACGAGTTCTGCGTGGACGTCCCCGATCTCGACTCGGTGTTCGCGCGCTGCACGGCCGACGGGCTCGTGCCCGGCGTGCGCGTGTCGGACCTGATCCCGGGATCCGCGCACAGGAACCGGCTGCTGGTCGCCGTGACCGAATGCACCAGCGCGGCCGACATCGACATCCTCGTTTCGCGGCTCGCAAGCAGGAAGGCCGCGTAATGCGGCTGGTGAACCGGAGAGCGGCATGAAGCGCACCCTCGAACCAGTGATCTTCGAGAAGGGCAGCCACGGCCGCAGCGGTCTCGACGTCTCCGGCGGCACGGACTCCGGCATCGACGCGAGCCTCCTGCGCGACGAGCTCGAGGATTTCCCCGAGGTCAGCGAGCCCGAGGTGATCCGCCACTACGTGCGGCTCTCGCAGCTCAACTACTCGGCCGCGACCAACTTCTATCCTCTCGGATCCTGCACGATGAAGTACAACCCGGTCGCCAACGAGCGCGCGGCCGCGCTGCCGGGTTTCGCGAACCTTCATCCCTACGCCCCGGAAGACATGACGCAGGGCGCGCTGCGCCTGCTCCTCGACCTCGAGCATCGGCTCTGCGAGATCAGCGGCCTCGACGCGGTGTCGCTGCAGCCCGCCGCCGGAGCGCAGGGCGAGCTTTGCGGCATGAAGATGGTGCGCGCGTGGCACGAGAGCCACGGCCGCGCGCGCAAGAAAGTCCTGATTCCCGAGAGCGCGCACGGCACCAACCCGGCCAGCGCGACGCTCTGCGGATACGACAGCGTATCGGTGCCCTGCGACGCGCGCGGCCTGCTCTCGACCGCCGCGGTTCGCGAGCGCATGGACGAAGACGTCGCCGCGCTCATGGTGACGAACCCGAACACGCTCGGCCTTTTCGAAGAGGACATCCAGGAGATCGCCGCCGTCGTGCACGAGCGCGGCGGCCTCGTCTACATGGACGGCGCGAACATGAACGCGCTGGTGGGCGTGGCCAAGCCCGGCCACATGGGCGCCGACGTGCTGCAGTTCAACCTGCACAAGACGTTCTCGACACCTCATGGCGGCGGCGGTCCCGGTGCGGGACCGGTGGCAGTGCGCGCGACGCTCGAGCCGTTCCTGCCGCGCCCGCGCATCGTCGAGAAGAACGGCAAGCTTGCGTGGGACCACGAGCGGCCGCAGTCGATCGGCAAGGTGCGCTCGTTCTACGGCAACTTCGGCATTCTCGTTCGCGCGTGGTCGTACATGGCGGCGTGCGGCGGCGACGGGCTCACCGAGACGACGCGCATGGCCGTGCTCGCGGCGAACTATCTCAAGGCCCGCCTCACGCCGCGCTATGCGCTGGCCTACGACCGGCCGTGCATGCACGAGGTGGTGCTGACGGACAAGATCCAGCAGAAGCAGGGCGTCAAGACCCTCGACATCGCCAAGCGCCTGCTCGACCACGGCTTCCACGCGCCGACCATCTACTTCCCGCTGGTCGTCGCCGGCGCGCTGATGATCGAGCCCACCGAGACGGAAAGCCTCGAAACCATGGACGCCTTCGTCGACGCGATGCTCGCCGTGGCGGACGAAGCCGACTCCAGCCCCGACACGGTCCGCGAAGCCCCCCACGAGACCGTCCTCGCCCGCCTCGACGAAACGAAGGCGGCCCGCTTCCCGGTCCTGACTTGGCGGCGGCCCGAGACGGGCCTATAGTCGGAGCGTGATGGGACTCGGTTTCACAGAGCTGCTGATCATCCTGGTGATCATCCTGATCATCTTCGGGGCCGGGAAGCTGCCCGAACTCGGCGACGGCATCGGGCGCGGGATCAAGAACTTCCGCAAGGCCGTCAAGCCCGAGGAAATCGACGTCACTCCGCGCCCGGCAGACCCGGATCGCCCTCGGCCAGAGGATGGCCGGAAATAGGCTCGGCCGAAGCGATCGTGTAGCTGACCTCCTCGACCTCCGTCTTTAGCTGCGTAAGCGCCACCTGACAGCCCACTTTCTCTCCCGGAGCCAGCGTCTGGTTCTCCGGCGTCTCCATCTCCATCAGCGCGACCACCTCGTCGCGCGACAGGCGCTTGAGCAGCCTCACGCTCACGTTCTTCCCGCAGGTACCCTGGGCGCCGGCCACGTGGTTGCCCTCCCGGAAGCCCTCGATCTCGAGGATGATGCCGCGCACAGGAATCGACGAATCGTTGGTCACGGTGGCTTCGAACAGCAGCGCGACGGAGCGGTCGGACAGGGTCAGGTGCTCGGTCCGCACCTCGGAAATGCGGATCTGCTCGGCCACGATCCCGTCGCCCGCAAGGCTCAGCGCCTCGTCCGGCGCCGGCAGCCGGGAGAGCAGGGCGTCGGTCCAGGCGTGGTTGTTGGCGAGGAAGAGGGCCAGCAAAGCGAATGCACCGACCGACGAGGCCATCAGCACGACGGCGCTCCAGGCGGAGGTTTCCTTCGGCTCCTCGGGGACGATGGATCGGGGACTGCGCGGCATGCGGAACGGCGGCTCGAAAAGCGATTGTACGGGGACGAAAGCCGCTTTGCGAAGGATCACCAACGACTGTTCGCGCTTTCGAGAAACGCTTGCCCGCAAAGCCGGTTCCGTTATGATCCGCCAGCCTTACGCGAAAGTGGCGGAACTGGCAGACGCGCAGGATTCAGGTTCCTGTGACCGCAAGGTCGTGGGGGTTCAAGTCCCCCCTTTCGCACCAACCAATTTTCCGGGAGATCCCGCGTGCCGATCGATGCCTCTTCGTTCCGGCGGCTGGTCGGCAACTTCGCAACCGGCGTCACCGTCGTGACCACGTCGAACGACGGCATGCTCCACGGCATGACCGCCAATTCCTTCACGAGCGTCTCGCTCGACCCGTTGCTGCTGCTGGTCTGCGTGGACAAGACGGCGCACGGCCACGCCGAGCTGCTGCGCTGCGAGAGCTTCGGCGTGAACCTGCTGTCGGCCGAGCAGAAGGACGTCTCGTCGCTCTTCGCGAAGACCGGCGAGCCGGAGCCCGGGCGGCTGCGGGGCGGCGTGGCTTACCGCGTCGGCTCGACGGGCTGCCCGCTCATCGAGGGCTCGCTGGCCTGGCTCGAGTGCCTCCCGCACGCCCAGGTCGATGCCGGCGACCACACGATCTTCCTCGGCAAGGTCGTCGACGGGCTTGCCCTGCGTCCCGAGGACGCGCCGCTGCTCTACTTCCGGGGGTCGTACCGCGGCCTAGCGGCCTCTTGACGCACCGCGCTTCGTCGTCTGCTTCCCGCGTCACGAAAGTTCGAGCGTCAGCAAACGAAAAGCGATGTAAACATAGTAGGGCCAAAGAGTTTTTCTGCGATATTCCGGCTGCTTTGGCAGGTCCCCCCGTGTAGGATTCCGGGCGACCTGGTTCGCAGGGGGCCCATGTCTGTTCGGATCGGTAGAGGGACGACGATCAGCGTACTCGTGCGCTCACTGGTGGGTGTTGTGGCTTTCGCCACGACGGCGCTCGCACAGCCCGGCCCGCAACAGTGGTCGGCGCCTCCCGAGCCTGCGATCCGCCCCTCGCTTCCTTCGCGCGACGGGATCGACCTCGACAACGACCGCATCGACGACGAGCTCGGCCGTCGCATCGGCGCGCTCCGCCGCGATCTCGCGCGCGAGAAGGATTCCGCCAGGCGCCGGCAGCACGCCGCCGGTCTGGTCGCTCCCGTCAGCATCGAAGTCGTCTTTTCCGAGCAGGTCACTCAGCAGCAGATCGACGCTTTCCTCGCACTCGGCGGGGAGATCCGTCACCTCTACAAGGCCGTCAGCTTCGGCTGGAACGGAACGCTCCCGGGCGCTTCGCTCGACGCGCTTCCGGCCGCGCTCGGCGAGTCGCTGCTGGTCGTCGTCGAAGACAGGCCGGGCGTGCTGCACATGGACGAGGCCACGCGCGGCGGCCGCATCCGGCCGATCTGGGCTTCGGGCTTCGCCGGACACTCGAACGGTCTTTCGGGCACGAGCGACATCACCATCGGCATCCTCGACTCGGGCATCGACGACTCGCATCCCGACCTCGCGGGCCGCCTCCAGTACTGGAAGGACTACACGGGCGACAACGCCGCCAATCCTATCGACGTCGTCCAGCACGGCTCCCACGTGGCGGGCATCGCGCTCGGCACGGGGTCGGTCTTCGGCGTCGGGCCCGGAACGCTCAAGTACACCGACAGCGGCAACCTGACGGGCGTCGCCGCCAGCCAGTTCCTCCTCCACGGCATGCACATGCCGACCCAGTTCCTGACGTTCACGATGAACGCGGCCTGGAACGGAGGGGGCTCGACGCTGCTTCGTATCGCGTCGCGAACCAACGGAGTCACCGGCGGATTCATCTCGATCTGCAACAGCGCGACGACGGGCTCGCCGATCTCGCTCACGTGCCAGACCAACGGCAACCTGACGCAGATGTATTCGACCGCGCTGCCCCAGAGCGCGTCGGGCTCCGGCGTCACGACCTACGGTACGACGGTCTCGTTGTCGCCGTACCAGCCCGTGGGTGACGGCTTCAATGCGATGCGCGGAGTTGCGCCGGGCGTGAAGTGGGCCGGCGCCAAGGTCGTCACCAACGCCAACGCGTTGACGGAGAGCGCGGCCAGCGCGGCCGTCGACGATCTGGTCGCGCAGCGCGTCGCCCACAACATCAAGGTGATGAATCTCAGTTTCGGCATCGGAGACCGCGGCGTGGGAGCCGCCGGCGGTGTCCAGGCGTCCACCCTTCGCACGAAGGTGAACACGGCCGTGGAGAACGGCATCGTCGTAGTCGCTTCCGCCGGCAACTTCGGGCCGGGATCGGCCACCGGCAACACGGTGTCGGACCCGGGGCGCGCCGCGCTGGTCCTCACCGTCGGTGCACACAACGACAACAACGCGCTGTCGCGTTACTCGAGCGCCGGCTTCTCGGCACCGGGCGCCACCGAAGACACCAAGCCCGACCTGCTCGCGCCGGGCGGCTCCGACTACTACTCGCAGATCATGTCGGTCGACAGCAACGACGCCGACGCGAACGCCAACGGCTTCGCGGACCGCCAGGCGAACGACTACACGAGCGCGAAAGGCACCTCGGTGGCGGCACCGCTGGTCTCCGGCGCCGCCGCGCTGATGATCGACGCGATGCAGAAGTCGGGCACGTCGTGGGCCTTCAACTCCCCGGCCCAGCCCCTGTTCGTGAAGATGATGTTCTGCGCGTCGTCCACCGAGACCAACGCCGTGCGCGAAGCATCGAGCGGATCCAACCCGACGCTCGGACGCGGGGCAGCTCCGAAGGACCTCTTCGAGGGATACGGCGCCATCAATCCCGACGCCGCCATCGAGGCGATTTCGACGATCTATTCGGGCGGCACGATCGGCGGAACGACCGCGGGTGGCGCCTTCGACCGGCGCGCCTGGGGTCGCAAGATCGGCGTAACCAGCGGCCCCGCCGTGCAGCTCACGCTTACCGTTCCTTCGACCGCCGACTACGACCTCTACCTCTACAGCGGCAACCCCGACGCGAAGGGCAACCCCGTCATCCGTGAGTCGAGCACGAACGCCGGCCTAGGCGCGACGGAGACGATCACGTTCACTCCGACCTCCAACGAAACGCGCTATCTCTTCGTCAAGCGCGTGAGCGGCAGCGGCGACTGGTCGCTGGCGAGCGGCACCGCGCAGGTCACGTGCGGCGACGGCAACGTCGGCGGCGACGAGCAATGCGACGACAGCAACGTCGCGGACGGCGACTGCTGCTCGTCGGCCTGCCGATACGAGGGCAACGGCTCGCCGTGCAACGACGGCCTGTTCTGCACGAGCACCGACACGTGCAACGGAAGCGGCGTCTGCTCGGGCACCGGCAACCCCTGCGTCACCGGGGGCGAGTGCAACAACTCGTGCAACGAGACCAACAACAACTGCGCGACCACCGCCGGCACCACCTGCACCAGCGATTCGAACCCGTGCACGCTCGACCAGTGCAACGGCAGCGGCAGCTGCGCGCATCCGGCCGGCAACGGCGGCACGGTCTGCCGCGCCGCGGGCGGAATCTGCGACGTCGCCGAGACGTGCTCGGGAACGAGCACGTCGTGTCCGACCGACGGCTTCGCCGGCACCACGACGACCTGCCGCAGCTCGAGCGGAGTCTGCGATCCGGCCGAAGTCTGCCAGGGCACGGGCACGGCCTGTCCGGCCAATACCTTCCTGTCGGCATCGACGGCATGCCGCGTCTCCGGCGGCGTCTGCGATCCGGCCGAGCTGTGCACGGGAACGTCGGGCGCGTGCCCCGGGAACACCTTCTCGTCGAACACGACGCCGTGCCGAAGCTCGGCGGGTGTCTGCGACGCGGTCGAGAACTGCACGGGATCCACGGCAGCGTGTCCGGGCGACGGTTTCGCGTCGAGCACCACGACGTGCCGCAGCGCCAACGGCATCTGCGACGCAGCGGAGAACTGCACCGGCGCCGCCGCGGCCTGTCCGGGCGACGGCTTCGCGGCCACGACGAAGGTCTGCCGCACGTCGGGCGGGGCGTGCGACACCGCGGAGACCTGCAGCGGCACGAGCAACGCGTGCCCGGCCAACGGGTTCGCCGCGAGCACGTCGGTCTGTCGCGGCGCCGTGTCGATCTGCGACGTCGAGGAAAAGTGTCCGGGCGATGCGGCGAGCTGTCCGGCCGACGGCGTCGCCGGCTCGGGCACGGTCTGCCGCGACGCGGTCGGCGCGTGCGATGCGGAAGAGCGCTGCACCGGAGCGTCGGGTGCGTGCCCGGCCAACGTCTTCCAGACGAGTGCGACGGTGTGCCGTTCGTCGTCGGGCGTCTGCGACCCGGAAGAGCGCTGCAGCGGCACGGCCGCGACCTGCCCCGGCGACACGTTCGCTCCGACGACCACCACGTGTCGAGTCGCGGGCGGTGTGTGCGACTCCGCCGAGCGCTGCACGGGCACCGATGCGAGCTGTCCGCGCGACGCGCTCGCCGACGCCCAAACCGTCTGCCGCCCGGCGGCCGGAAGCTGCGACGCCGTGGAATTCTGCACGGGACAGCTTTCCGCCTGCCCGATCGATCTCTTCCAGCTGGTCGCTACGCCTTGCCGCACATCGGCAGGCGTCTGCGACACGCAGGAAGAGTGCACCGGCCTCAGTGCCACGTGTCCGGCGGACGTGTTCGCTTTCGGAAATACCTGTCGCAGCTCCGCCGGTGTCTGCGATCCGGTCGAGACGTGCGCGGGAACCGGTGCCAACTGCCCGGCCAACGCGTTCTCCGCATCGACGGTGCCGTGCCGCGGCTCGTCGTCGGTCTGCGACGGCGTCGAGTTCTGCCCCGGCAACGGCGCGTCGTGCCCCGGCGACGCCTTCGCTTCTTCGACGACCGTGTGTCGCACGGCAGCATCGATCTGCGACGCGGCCGAGACGTGCACGGGCACGAGCGGCTCCTGTCCGGGAGACGGCTTCGCTGCCACGACCAAGGTCTGCCGTCCGTCGGCCGGAGTCTGCGACAGCGAGGAGACGTGCACCGGCACGGGAGGCGCGTGCCCGGGGAATACGTTCGAGCCGTCGACGACGCTGTGCCGCGGAGCGCTCTCCATCTGCGATGCTGCCGAGACCTGCACCGGGGCGGGCGCGAGTTGCCCGGCCGACAACGTCGCCGACTCCAGCGTGATCTGCCGGCCGGCTTCGGGCGTCTGCGACGTCGCCGAAACCTGTACGGGTACTTCGGGCGCGTGTCCCGGCAACGGCTTCGCGACCACGGCGACGACCTGCCGGGTTTCGTCGGGAGTCTGCGACCCCGCCGAGCAGTGCAGCGGAACGTCCAGCGCGTGTCCGGGCGACAGCCTGGCTTCGCCGACGACTCCATGTCGAGCGGCGAACGGTGCGTGCGACGTCGCCGAAACGTGCAGCGGCACGTCGGCGGCATGCGGCGCGGATGCGGTCGCGTCCGATTCCTTCGTCTGCCGCAGCAGCGCGGGCGAGTGCGACGTCGCCGAAACCTGCGATGGGTCGGCCAAGAGCTGTCCGGCCAACGAGTTCGTCCCCGCCGAGACGAGCTGCACGAGCGACGGCCTGCCGTGCACGGAAGACGTCTGCAGCGGAAGCTCGGCTGCGTGCACGCATCTGGCGGGCAATGCCGGTTCCGTCTGCCGTGCTTCGGCCGGCATCTGCGACCCGCAGGAAACGTGCAACGGCACGGCGACCGCGTGCCCGGGCAATACGCTCGCTCCGTCCACCACCTCGTGCCGTGCGTCGGCCGGAGTCTGCGACCCGGCGGAAAACTGCACGGGCGCTTCGGCGACGTGCCCCGGCGACTCTCTGGCCTCTTCCACGACTCCCTGCCGCGGCGCGAGCGGCGTGTGCGACGTCGTCGAGACCTGCAGCGGCACGTCGGCGGGATGCGGCGCCGATGCCGTCGCGTCCGATTCCGTCGTCTGTCGCAGCAGCGCCGGGGAATGCGACGTCGCCGAAACGTGCGATGGGTCGGCCAAGAGCTGTCCGGCCAACGAATTCGTTCCCGCCGAGACGACCTGCACGAGCGACGGACTGCCGTGCACGGAAGACGTCTGCAGCGGAAGCTCGGCTGCGTGCACGCACGCGGCCGGCAACGCGGGCGCCGTCTGCCGCGCCTCCGGCGGTGTCTGCGATAGCCAGGAAACGTGCAACGGCACTTCGACGGCGTGCCCCGCGAACACGTTCGCGCCGTCCACGACTTCGTGCCGTGCGTCGGCCGGAGTCTGCGATCCCGCCGAGAGTTGCACAGGGGCTTCCGCGACGTGCCCCGGAGACACGCTGTCTGCTTCCACGACGACCTGTCGCAGCGCGAACGGTGTCTGCGACGTCGCCGAAACCTGCAGCGGTACGTCGGCGGCGTGCGGCGCCGACGCCGTCGCTTCCGATTCCGTCGTCTGCCGCAGCAGCGCCGGCGAGTGCGACATCGCCGAGACCTGCGACGGAGCCGCCAAGGCCTGTCCGGCCAACGAATTCGTGCCTGCCGAGACGTCCTGCACGAGCGACGGACTGCCGTGCACGGAGGACGTCTGCAGCGGAAGCTCGGCTGCGTGCACGCACGCGGCCGGCAATGTCGGCGCTGTCTGCCGCGCGTCGGTGGGGGTCTGCGACACGCAGGAAACCTGCAACGGCACGTCACCCTCGTGTCCCTCGAACACCTTCGCATCGTCGGCCACGCCGTGCCGGGCGGCGAGCGGTGTCTGCGACCTTGCCGAGTCCTGCAGCGGCACGTCCGCGTCGTGCCCCGCCGACTCGGTCGCCACGTCGGCCGTGACCTGCCGTTCGAGCGCCGGAGCGTGCGACGTCGCGGAAACCTGCAACGGCGCCAAGACCTGTCCTGCCGACGCGCTCGCGTCCGACAACACGCCCTGCACGACCGACAACAACGTCTGCACGAACGACGTCTGCAACGGCGTCTCGACCGCGTGCCAGCACGAAGCGAACTCGGCTCCGTGCAGCGACGGCGTCTTCTGCAACGGCGTCGACACCTGCGCGGCGACCACGTGCTCGCTGCACGCCGGCGATCCGTGCTCCGGTGCCGACGGCGACGCCGACTGTACGGAGACCTGCAACGAGGGGGCGGACGCATGCTCGGCGCCGGACCCGAACGGCTCGTCCTGCAACGACGGCATCGCGTGCACGCTCGGCGAGACCTGCCAGGCCGGCGCCTGCGTCGAAGAGTCCAACACCTGCGGCGAGTGCGGAGACGGCCACGTCGACTTCGAGGAAGAGTGCGACGACGGCAACCAGGCCAATGGAGACTGCTGCTCGTCCGGCTGCACGATCACGGGCAACGGCCCGTGTGACGACGGCGTGTTCTGCAACGGCCCCGACCAGTGCAGCGCGGGCGAGTGCAGCGTGCACGAGGGCGACCCGTGTCCGGGCCCCGACGGCGACGGATCGTGCTCCGAGACCTGCGACGAGGCGGCCGGCGCATGCACGGCCCCGGATCCCGACGGGTCCACGTGCAACGATGCCGCCTTCTGCAACGGCGCCGATTCATGCAGCGGCGGAGCGTGCTCGAGCCACTCGGGCGACCCGTGTCCGGGCGCCGACGGCGACGGGAACTGTTCCGAGTCGTGCAGCGAATCCGCCGACACCTGCACGGGCGACGATCCGAACGGCAGCGGCTGCGACGACGGAGTCCCGTGCACGACGGACGACTCGTGTGACGCAGGCACCTGCAACGGAGTTCCGGCGGAGTCGGCCGAATGCACGGGGACGACGACCTCGACGACCCTGGTCTCGGCGTTCTGCGGCGACGCCAACGACGACGGAAACATCACGGCGACCGACGCACAGGCGTCGCTGCGCGCTGCCGTCGGCACGAGGCCGTGCGAGCTCGAGATCTGCGACTACAACGGCGACGGAAGACTCACGGCCACGGATGCCAACTTCATCCTGCGTGCCGCCGTCGGCCAGCCCGTCGAGCCGAAGTGCCCGTCGCCGAGTGCTGCCATCTCGGTAACGTCGACGCTTCCCGACGAGACGACCACCACGACTCTCGAGTGAGACCTCGTCTCACGCCTCTTCCGGCGGCCTGACGGCGCGGAACGCCCTCCACAGCAGCACGTCGTAGCCGATCTTCATCGCGGCGCCCACGACGAGCGGCGTCATGAGCGACGCCGACTGCATGAACACGCCCGCGACGGCCGGGCCCACGGCCCACGCAGCCATCCTCACGAGGCTCGTCACGCCGGAGGCCACCGTCGCTTCCTCGGGGCGTACGACCGCGAGCACGTAGGACTGGCGCGTCGGCACGTCCATCTCGACGAGTCCTTCGCGCAGCAGGAAGAGCGCCGCGGCGATCGGGAACGTCGGCGCGTAAGCCACGGTCACGAGCAGCAGGCTCGACGGAATGTGGGTGAACACCATCGTGTTCACGAGCCCGATGCGGCGCGCGAGCCACGCCGCGCCGAGGTGGGAGACCGCGTTGAGGAGCCGCGCGCCGAAGAACAGCGCGCCGATGGTCGCCTCGCTTGCCCCGAAGCGCTCGAAGAAGAACCAAGACAGCAGCGACGTCGCGAGCAGGCCGCCGGCGAGGCTGTCGACGGCGAAGAGCGCCGAGATGCGGACGAGCAGGCTGCGGCTTTCGGGGCTGAGACGCCGCCGCACGGCGCCGGACGAAGGCGCCTCGACCGATTCGCCGAGCCCGAGGTAGAGAGGAAGCGGTGCGAGCGTGAGCACGGCCGCGACGAGCATCGTCGCGCGGTGGGCGCCGAGCGAGTCGGCGACGTTCCACGCGACCAGCAGCGTCGAGAGGCCGGCGAGCAGCGATCCGAGCGCGTGCCCGATGTCCTGCGCGACGTTGTACCACGCGAACACCTGCGTGCGCTCCGCGGGCGTCGTCGTCGAAGGCAGCATCGCCTGCTCGATCACGAGCGCGGCACCGC
Source organism: uncultured Myxococcales bacterium (assembly GCA_964475235.1). Lineage (GTDB taxonomy): Bacteria > Desulfobacterota > Binatia > UBA1149 > CAITLU01 > DATNBU01. The sequence goes on from CAYYVZ010000075.1 coordinate 13,784, forward strand.
GGTCGCGTCCCATCCCGTTGAGCATGCCCGCGAAGCTCGCCGCCGCGATCGCGGCGAACGTGGACGAGAACGCCGCCGCGGCGCAGCCGGCCGCGCCCGCGACCGTCAGGAGCAGAAGGGAGCGCCGCCGTCCGAAGCGATCCGCACCGAGCGTGGCCCCGAGAGCCGCGAGCGCGGCGCCGACGAGGCCTGCCGCGATGGCGGCGCCGGCCTGGGCCGGCCCGAGCTCGAGATGGGTGAGGTAGAGACCGAGCTCGACGCCGACGAGCCCGGTGGCGAGCGCGCGAAGAAACGCGCTCGAGAGCAGGGTGAAACGGTCGCGGCTCCGGTCCCCGGGAGCCGCCGGGCTCCGGTCGAGCGACGGCGCGACCGGAGAGGGGCTCAGAGAGTGGCCACCTTCTCGAAGGCCGCGACGACCTCGGGCGGCGCCTGGACGAGCTCGATCAGCACGCCCTCGCCGCCGATCGGGAACTGCTCGTTCTCTTTCGGATGGATGAACGTGACGTCGAAGCCCGCGGCGCCCTTGCGGATGCCGCCCGGCGTGAAGCGCACGCCCTGCTTTTCGAGCCACGCGACGGCCGCGTGCAGGTCGTCGATCCACAGGCCGATGTGATTGAGGGGAGGGTTGTGGACGGCCGGTTTCTTGTCGGCGTCGATCGGCTGCATGAGATCCACTTCGACCTTGAGCGGTCCCGATCCCGCGACCGCGATGTCCTCGTCGACGTTCTCCTTCTCGCTCTGGAAGGTGCCGGTCACGGTGAGGCCGAGCGTGTCGATCCAGAGCTTCTTGAGGCGGGACTTGTCGAGGCCGCCGACGGCGATCTGCTGGATGCCGAGGACGCGGAAAGGACGGTTGCTCACGGGAACTCCTCCTGGTGCGGTTGGCGCGAACTGGCCGCGCCCGTCAGCGGCGCCTCGTAACAGACGACGTGGCGTTTCCCAACCGCCGTCCGGCCGTCGGTCTTTTGAACGCCCGCCCAAGCCGGGGTAAAGGCGCGATCCCGTGGCCGGCTACGATCCGAAATCCTTCGAAGCGACCTGGTACGAGCGCTGGACCGAATCCGGCGCTTTCGCGCCGCCTCCTTACAAGGAAGGCGAGCGCACGTTCTCGATCGTCATTCCGCCTCCGAACGTCACCGGCTCCCTGCACATGGGCCACGCGCTCAACAACACGCTGCAGGACGTGCTGGTGCGTTACCACCGCATGCTCGGCGAGGCGGCGCTGTGGGTGCCCGGAACCGACCACGCCGGGATCGCCACGCAGAACGTCGTCGAGCGCCAACTCCACGCCGAGGGCACCGACCGCCATGCGCTCGGCCGCGAAGCCTTCGTCGAGCGTACGTGGAAATGGAAGGCGGAGTCCGGCGGCAAGATCATCGAGCAGTTGCGCCGCCTCGGCGTCTCCTGCGACTGGTCGCGCGAGCGCTTCACGATGGACGAGGGGCTTTCGCGCGCGGTGCGCGAAGTCTTCGTCACGCTCTTCGAGCAGGGCCTGATCCGCCGCGACCGCTACCTCATCAACTGGTGCCCGCGCTGCCTCACGGCTCTGTCCGACATCGAGGTCGAGCACGAGGACCGGGCAGGGCACCTCTGGCACCTGCGCTATCCGCTCGAGGACGGCAGCGGGTTCATTTCGGTTGCGACGACGCGCCCGGAGACGATGCTCGGTGACACCGCGGTGGCCGTTCACCCCGACGACGAGCGCTACAAGGCCATCGTCGGGAAGAACGTTGTGCTGCCGGTGCTCGGCCGCGTGATCCCTGTCATTGCCGACACCTTCGTCGAGAGCTCGTTCGGCTCGGGGGCCGTCAAGATCACGCCGGCCCACGACCCCAACGACTTCGAAGCCGGGCTTCGCCACAAGCTGCCGATGATCTCGGTGATGAACGAGGACGGCACGATGTCGGCGGAGGCCGGTCCGTACGCGGGCATGACGACGACGGAGTGCCGTGCGGCCCTCGTCGAGCGCTTCACCGCCGACGGCACGCTCGAGCGCACCGAGGACCACCGCCATGCGGTCGGCGTCTGCTACCGCTGCAAGAACGTCGTCGAGCCACTGCTGTCGGACCAGTGGTTCCTGCAGGTGCACGAGCTGGCCGACGAAACGCTGCGCGCGCTCGACGAGGGCCGCTCGCGCTTCGTGCCCCAGCACTGGGAGAAGACCTACCGCGCGTG
>CAYYVZ010000076.1:0-15847 GCA_964475235.1 uncultured Myxococcales bacterium
AGAACCACCTATACCAGCAATGACGCTATTGTTGGAAATTTGTTGAGCATTCACGATGGTCAGGGTGCCGCTACTTTGAATGAAAATAGCACCACCTAACCCGGAACCACCACCACCGCCTGCAACTCCTCCAGGGAAGGCAGGGTAAGCTTGACGGCATCGTGCAGCCCTGCGGACTCCAGCTTCTTCTCGGTGGAGACGAGCTCCATCCCTTCGAGCGAACAGGTCTTCATGAACTGGATCGCGCGAGCATCCTTCTCTGCAGCCGGCGATGCCGCCGCGCCGCCTGCCTGTTCGGGCACCGACTTGCACACCTCTTCATCGGCCCAGACGCGAACCGATGTCCTGCTGCCGTCGGCCGACGCAAGCACCAGGAGAGCCACGAGATCGCTGGGCTTGTCTTTCACCGAAAGCGAGCCGACCGGCGGCGCCGGCTGAGCGACGCAGGTTTCGTCCGGCATGACGACGATGCTGCGCGAGGTACCGGCGACGTAAAAGGCACGATCGATGCGCCCGAGCGCACCTTTGTAGCCAAGCGGTTTCGAGCTCGAGTCGCCCGGAGGGCCACCGGGACCCGCGTCGGGCATCGAATTGCACGAGCTGCGCGCCGTTTGCGGCGCGAACAGAAGCAAGGAAAGGACGGCGACAAGCAGACGGGCGCGGGATTTTTTCACCAGATTGCGTCTCCATCGCGAACTCGGGACCGGTGGAGGCGAGCCCCGTTTTTCGGCAAGTGCCCAGCCGGGCGGGGCTAGTGCAACTCATCGACAAGACTGGTCGCCGAGCGGTCGATTTCCGAGAACTTGCCGAGTTCTTTCCAGACTCCGGCGTCGCGAACGGGCACTCTGCGCCCAACTTGCCCCGGACGGTGATGTCACCGGCCCCGGAGGCGACCGCAACCCCAGGAGACAACCATGAGCCACCGCCGCGTCGCCCTTTCCATCGTTCCCGCCCTGCTTCTTGCCGTTGCCTCGACGGCCTTGGCCGCGTCGCCCATGGTGGCGGGTCCGATGTGGGCAGGCATCGATCACTCGCTGTCCTGCAAGCTCTACAACTCCTCGACGAAACCCTACGACGTCCTGATCGAGATGGTGGCCGTGGAATCGAACACCGTGCTGGAGTCCTCCGGCCTGATCACCGTCCAGCCCGGAGGCTACACGTTCATCTTCAACCAGGGTCCGAGCTCCCAGGTGCTGTGCCGCTTCACCGGCACCACGCCGAAGAAGTCGGCTGCGACGATGACGGTCTATCCGTCGAGCTCCGGCGACGGCACGGACACGGTAGTGGTCCCCGCGCACTGAACCAGCGTCCCTGAGGGAACGAGATGGCGGCGCAATCATGGATAGCGCCGCCACAGGCAGTCGCGCCCTCAGGGCAGCTTGGCGGTCGTGGTTACGCAGTCCGGGCCGCCACCATCGGCCGTCGTTGGTGAGAGAAGTCCCACGGCGGACAGCAGTGCGACCGCGAGCCGCGATCGCCACGAAACCATGACCGCATGAGGACACGCGTGTAGAAGTCTTCGAGGCGCGAAAGGCCGAAAAGCCGACATCAGGGCACGATCAGGCGGGCGATGAACTCCGCGTGCGCCTCGATGGTATCTTCGTCGGCCGGATCGACCCCGGTCAGTCGGCGACACTCCGGGCGGATCGCGAAGATCATCGAGGCCCCGCCTGCCATTGCGTAGAATGCGTGGGGCACGAGCGCGCGATCGATGTTCGAGGTCTGCACTGCCAACTGTTCGAACTGCGCGTAGAACGGCTTCATGTGCGTATCGACGAGCCATCGCATCCGGTGATCGGCATGCTTTCCCTCTTCGACCATCAGACGGAAAAACTCGGGATGGGCGGCGGCAAAGCGGACGTACTCGCGGATGCGCTCGCGCGCACGTTCGCGACCGTTACCGGCGGCGATGTTTTCAAGTGGCCGCTGGAGCGACTCGCGTAGTCGATCGAAGATCTGCTCGACGGCCGCCTTCCAGAGCTCCTGCTTGTTCTTGAAGTAGTAGGTGATCAGGCCCTGGTTGACGCCGGCGCGACCCGCGATGTCGCGTGTGCTGGCGGCGCGGAACCCCAGTTCGGAGAACGCCCTGGCGGCCGCCGCTACGATCCGGCTGCGTGTATCCTCGCGCTGCGCCGCACGGCTGTTCACTCCGTTACGTTATTCAGTTGACAAACGAAGAGCAAGCCTTCATTGGTCGTTTGCCTAACGAAATTCGCGCCGGCCGGCTCCCGAAGCCGGACGATCGGGGGAGGGCAGGCAAGTTGCAGACGATGGAAACGGACGTCCTCGTGGTAGGGGCGGGCCCCGCCGGCCTCACCGCGGCTGCGCTGCTCGCCCGCAGCGGCACGAGATCGCTCACCGTCACAAAGTACGGCGCAACGGCCGACTCGCCGCGCGCGCACCTCACCAATCAGCGCGCGATGGAAGTCTTCCGCGACCTGGGAGTGGAGGGGCGGGTAATGGACCGTGCCTTGCCTCAGCGACTGATGGGCAAGCAGGTCTTCGCCACGTCGTTTGCCGGCCGCGAGATCTGCCGAATGATGACGTGGGGCACGGGCGACGACCGACGCGCCGACTACGCGTCGGCCAGCCCTTGCGAGATGTGCAACGCTCCGCAGCACATTCTCGAACCCATCCTGCTCGACAGGGCTCGGTCTCTTGGCGCCGACATTCGTTTCGATCACGAAGTGGTGGCGGTGCATCAGTCCGACGGGCACGCCACGGCCCGAGTGCGCCGACGACTCGATGCAACGGAATTCGAGATTCGCGCCCGCTATCTCGTCGGCTGTGACGGCGCCCGTTCGATCGTAGGCGAGCAGGGCGGATTCGAGTACGAGGGCCAGGCCGGGCTCGGGAACGCGATTACCGTCTGGATCGAAGCAGATCTTTCGCGCTACACGAAGCACCGCTCGGGTGCCCTGTTCTTCGTGCGAAACCCCGGCAATTCGGACCTGCTCAGCATCTGGACCTGCGTCGAGCCGTGGAACGAGTGGAGCACGATCTTTCTTCGTGCGGGACTCGACGCCACCGAGCTCTCGGAGGAATCCGTCATGCCGCGGGTTCGTGCCGCCGTTGGCGATCCCTCGGTCGAGATCAGGATCAAGAAGATCAGCGAGTGGCAGTTCCATCACGTGATCGCAGCGCACTACCGTCGCGGGAGGCTGTTTCTTGCCGGGGATGCGGCGCACCGTCATCCGCCGGCAAATGGCCTGGGGAGCAACACTTCGGTCCAGGACGCTTACAATCTTGCCTGGAAACTGGCTCTGGTCGTCTCTGGCCGTGCGCACGATCGTTTGCTCGACAGCTACAATGCTGAGCGGCAGCCGGTTGGTCGACGCATCGTCGATCGCGCCAACCGCAGCGTGGCCGAGATGGGGCCGTGTATGCTCGCACTGGGGTTCCAGCCGGGCGAGACGGCGGATGAGGCCGAGAAGAGGATCGATCTACTGCACGGCCCGGACGGCGAGCGACAGCGAGAGGCTCTGCTTTCCGCGCTCGATCTGCTGAACGGGCAGTTCAATGCTCACGGCGTCGAGATGGGCCAGCGGTACGTGTCCAGCGCGGTGGTTGACGATGACACGCCGTTCCCGCCTTTCGAGCGCGACCCCGACCTGTACTATCAGCCCACGACGCATCCCGGTTCGCCTCTGCCGCACGTCTGGCTGCAGCGCGGGAGCGAAGAAATCTCGACACTGGATCTTTGCCGCCACGATTGCCTGACGCTCGTCACCGGCATCGCCGGCTCTGCATGGGCCGAGGCTGCCGTGGCAGTGAGCCGCGAAACAGGAGTCCGCATCGAGCCCGTTTTCGTCGGCCTGGGGCAGGATCACAACGACGTGCTCGGCCGCTGGTCACGCATGCGCGAGATTGACGACGACGGTTGTCTGCTGATCCGACCGGACCGGATCGTCGCGTGGCGTCATCCTCACAGCGCAGCCGACCCGGCACGCGCGTTGAGAGAGGCGGTCGCCAGGATCCTCGGATTGTGATTCACCCGTCGACGCGACGACAGCGAGCAGTGTTCGTGATCGAGCGTAACGTGGCTTAGCCGGTCGTGCCGGCAGGATCTGACGGAGGAAAACCTTGTGGACAAGGTAGCATTACGAATCGAGCGTCGCGGCCGGGTGGCGATCCTGGAGAACCAGGATCCACCGCGCAATCGCATGACGTTCGAGTTCATGGACGAGCTCGAACGAGCGATCGCCACGCTGCGCGATGATCGCGATATCCGCGCCGTCGTCATCACGGCCGCCGGAGACGAGCATTTCAGCGTCGGCATGGACCTCAAGCAGTTGATGTCGGGCGCACAGGCTCGCGGCGGTTTCGAATCGATTCTCGATCAAAGGCTGCGTGTGTTGTCCTCGATCGAGAACCTCGCCAAGCCGGTGATCGCCACGATGTTCGGGTACTGTCTCGGTGGCGGCCTCGAGCTTCCGCTCGCGTGTCATTTTCGTCTCGCGGCGGCTGAGGGAGCGCGCATCGGATTGCCGGAGCTGGATCTCGGGACCGTGCCTGCATGGGGTGGAACCGCCCGGCTGACGAGAACCGTCGGACGCGCGCACGCACTCGACATGATCCTGCGGGCAAAGAAGATCGATGGACCGGCCGCGCTCGCGATCGGTCTCGTTCACGAATTGCATCCGCTACCCGAGCTGAAGGAGCGAGCGTTCGAGCTTGCCAACGAGCTTGCGAACCAGCCTCCAATCGCAGTGGCCGGCGTTCTGCGCGCGGTGCTCGGGGCGGAGCAACTTCCACTCGAGGAGTCGCTTCGCCTGGAACGCGACGCCGTCCGGCGATGCAGCAGTTCGGCGGACCAGGTCGAGGGCATGACGGCGTTCATGGAGAAGCGGCGCCCTCTCTTTCAAGGGAGATGACGAAGGGTCGTTCCTGCCCGGCGCACCGGGACGCCGACACCCGCCGGTTCGCCGGAATCCCGTAGGGTGCCGAAACTCAGCCGACCTTCGACTGGCCACGACGCGCGAGCCCCAGGGGAATCTCTGGTGTCGGTCCCATCCGCCTTGCCGAACGGCTTCCGGGCATGCACCAGAGCCTCGCACACACCGCTGCGTTTTCGCGATATGCGTCGGTGACGGACCGCGTCACTGCCAAGGCGTCACACTCTCCGCGAGCGGGCCTGGCGAGAGGCTCGCTTCTACTTCACCACCGCCTTGAACTTCTCGCCCGTGGACTTCTTCGTCGAGAGAACGTCGAACTCGCTCGTCCAGCAATCACCGTCGCTGCTGAGGAGCTGGACCGTCAGCGCCGGGTTCTGGCTGAAGTAGGTTTCGCCAACCGCGACCGGAACGGGAACATTCGCCCCCTTGGCCTTGAGCATCACGCTCGACCTGCCGGCGTCGCCGGGAACCAGCTTGATCGTGTTGACGCCGCTTTGCGCGCCGCCCTTGTCGGCGAAGACCCAGCCCTTGGGCGCCTTGTCGGTCCAGCCCGCTCCGGAGGCGATTTCGATCGAGGCCGAGAGGCTGAAGACGGACGCAACCGAGTCGTAGACACACAGGGCGAACGACGTCGATCCACCCGGTTCGCCGAATGCGTCGTGGAGCAGCTCGGCGCCCTTCTTCCATTGCCACTTGATGGAGCTCTTGTCGGGCTCGGAGCCGCCCGTGACGCCGAACTGCGCCATCGCCGAGGTATGGCATCCGGTGACGGGAGCTGCCGGGCACGCCGGTTCTGTCGCCATCGTCGTGGTCGTCGAGCTCGCCGGCAACGTCGTGGTGGTGGTCGTCGTCGTCGAAGTCGTCGTCGTCGTCGTCGGCAGCGTGGTGGTCGTCGTCGGCGGCGTGGTGGTGGTGGTCGTCGTCGTCGTGGGCAGCAACGTCGTGCTCGTGGTGGTGCTGGTCGTCGTGCTGGTGGTGGTCGTCGTCGGCGGAGGCGCGGCGCACGACAGGGAAGACCCGTCATTCACCATCGGAGACACGCACGGTCCGCACACGCGATTGCTGTCCGCATCGCACGCACTGCCGCCGCTGCCGTTGATTCCGGTGCCCGCCGGGCAGGTGGCCGAACACGCCTGGCAGGTGCGATTCGACGTCGCGGTGCAGGGCGAGGCTTCGTACTGCTCCGGGCCGCACGTGTCGCACGCGGTGCAGGGATAGGTTCCCGATCCGCTGAACGAACCCGGAGCACAGGCCGACGTCACGGTGATTCTCGTGCAGGACTGCCCGGCGCTGATCGTCCCGTCGGCCGCCGTCGCGACGAAGCAGGCCACGTGACTGCCGGCGTCGGTGGTCGCGGGCACCCAGTTCAGACTGGCCGACAGCGGAGAAAGTCCGGTGCCGTTCGTCCACGAGGAGCCCGTGAAGACGCCCGAGTTGCTGAGCGACAACGTACTGGGCTGCGAGTACGTGACATCGACGGGCAGGCTCATCTGGTTGCCCACGTAGGCCGTGATGGTCGATGGGACGCTGAGGACCGGTCGCGGCCCCGCCGGCACGACTTGCAGCAGGATCTCGGCCGGCATCGAAACGCGCGGAACGGCGCTGAAGTCTACGCTCTGCACGACGGTCTGCATCGCATACAGCCCCTGCGTCGTCGGCGTCCACTGAAAGGTCCCGGACGTCGAGAGCGTTGCCCCATCCGGTACCGCATCGACGAGACTGCTGTTGGCGGTGCTCGCGAAGTAGAACCTGTTGGAAAGGCCGTCGTAGGCCGACGACAGGAAGTTGACCGTGGCAGGCACCCCCGCCTCGAAGACGAGGCGGCTCAGGCCGTGGTAGCGTCCCGATCGTGTCGCCAGGGACGGGTTGATCTCCGTTCGCAGGACGTAGCCAGAGTTGGCATTGCCTTCCAGCAACGACGAAGACCGAGCGAACCCGGAATAGGAAGCAGTGGCCGGCAGAGACGCCGTGGGGATGAGTACGGTCAGGACGGCGTTTGCGACGAAGTAGTCCTGGGCGGGGAAGATCGAAACCACCGTGCCGTTCACGCTGTAGTTCACGCTGTGTCCAGGTCCGTTGATGGCGATGGGGTCGAGAGCGACCGTGGCCCCCAGCGGCGGGTTGGCGCCGTAAGTCGGCCAGGAAAACGACCAGCGCCACGCCGATTCCAACGTGACGAAGAAGCGCATGTCGGGGCCCGTGCCAGTCGGATTGTAGGTCATGTCTCGCTGCCAGCGGAGCGTACCGCCGTAGAAATGGCTGGCCATTGCGGACTGGACGCCCACGGCCAGCGTTGCCAGGCAGGCCGCGAAGGTGGCGGCTATGCAGAGGCGGGTGCGATTCCGACGACCGGCCGGAGCGAGAGTGGAGGCGAGCGTGCCCACGCGAGCGTGGCGGAGCAGCAGGGAGACGGACGAGGCGTTCAGCGTCATGCGAAGGCTTCTCCCATGGTTCCGGAACCATGGGAAACGCTTCGCTTTCGTCGTGTACGTGAGACTGTTCACAAAGTCCGGAATTGCGCACCGGGCCCGTGTGGTTTCGTGCGTCGGACGGGCGCCTACGTTCGCTGAGGGAATGACGATCGTGCTGTAGTCGAGTTTTTCGACTCGCCGCGGCCGCGAAAGATAGGCGCCGAGTTCCTGCGAATGGCCGTCGCGTGACGGCTGCAGCTACGGGAGCACCCTCGGTCGGTGGCGCGACTCCAGCGCCGGATGAGGCAAGTGTCGAGTGTTCGGGGAATAGGGAAGCTTACGCCAGGACCGGACCAGCACTCTGTCTTCAGCGGGCGTCGACGCGGGCTCCGGCGACGGTGACAAGCACGTAAAGGCTGAGCGTGCTCAGCGCGATTCCGGTGAGCGACGCCGGAGCAGGACCGAACGTCGCGGCGGTCTGCATCGCGACGAGACCGGCACCGAGCCCGAGCCACGCGCGCCGCGAAGCTTCCGATTTCACGCAACTCTGCATCGCCATGGCCACGCTCAGGGCGACCAGCACGACCTCGAGCGCGTACGCCGCGAGCGGCATGTTCCAGAGGCCAAGCCCCAGACGCGACTCGCCACCGGCGATCGTGAGATCGGGCCGGTGTACGAGAAGATCGAGGAACCAGTGCGACGTGACCACCGCGGCGACGAGTAGTGCCGCTCCGGTTTCCAGTTTCAGCACGTGCTTCGAACCCGCGAAGGCCACGACCGCCCACACGAGCGTACCGGCAAGGCTGTGCGTGAACGGCATGTCGTAGAGATCCAGCGGGTTGGACGAGAGTGAGTGATCGAGGCGCGCGTTCTCGATGCCGGCAAGAATCGCGAGCACCCACAGTACGTCCACGAACTGCGCGGCGAGCAGAAGAGCCCACAGCGGTGTCTGCGGCGAAGCGGCCTTGGCGACGAATGCGGTGGTGTAGTGGCCGGCAAGCATGGCCGCGATCAGTCCGTCAGCGTCCGAGGCGATGCAAGAGCACGTCTCTAGGCGCGTCGCAGGACGCGTCCCATCACTCGCCCGACGATGGTGCGCGCTTCCGGAATCCGGGCGGCCCACGTCGCTCCGAGATACACGACTCCGTACGGCGCGAGCACGACCCCCGCGAGCGGAATCGGATGAAGCGGTCCCGCGAAGGAACGAGCCACCAGTCCAGCCGCCGCACCCGCCGCCGCGCTCGCCCACAGCGTCGCGAGGCGGGACCGCGCGATCCCCGTCCTCCCGATGCGCGCATGCAACGTGCGCCGCAGCAGCGTGAACTCGATCCACCCCGCCGCGCCCGACGCGGCCGTGAGAAACGCAACGCCCCACTTCGGTTCGACGTCGATCAGCGCAGGCAGGTGCAGCGATGCGAAGTATCCGAGCGTCATACCGGCGAGGACGCGCATCGTCGCAAAGCGCAGCGGCGTCTTCGTATCGTGCATCGCATAGAACGCCGACGCGTAGAGCCGTCCGAGCGTCGACGCGAGAAGCCCGACGGAAGCACCGGCAAGAATCCCCCACACCCAGACCGCGTCGTCGGCCGTGAACTTTCCAGTCTGGAACAGCGCCGCCGCGATCACATCACCGAGCGCAACGAACGCCATCGCCGACGGCACGATGAAGAACGCCACGCGCCCGAGTCCCGCGTCGAGCCGCGCCCTCAGCGCGCGCGCCACTTCGTCGTCACTGCCGACGATACTCGACATGGCCGGAAGCTCGGCCGCCGATACCGCCATCCCGAACAGGCTGACGGGAAGCTGATAGAGCGTCTGCGCGTTGGCGAGCGCCGTCACGGCCCCGACCGGCAGCAGGCTCGCGAGCATCGAGTCCACGTAGCCGCTGATCTGCACGACACCGCGCCCGACGAAGACCGGCCCGAACGTGCGAACGACGGTGCGCGAGCCCTCGTCGCGCAGGTCGAGCGAAGGACGCACGCCGCGCGCGAGCCGCCTCACCACCGGTACCTGCACGAGCAGCTGCAGCAGCGAGCCGACCACGGAGGCCCACGCGATCTTCACCGCGAGGTCTTCGGTCCGCACGAAGCCGCCGAAGTAGAGCATCGCGAGGATCATCGCGAGGCTCCAGACCACCGGCGCCGTGTACGAAAGGAAGAAGCGGCGATGGCTGTTGAGGATGCCGAGGCACCACGCCGACAGGACCAGCAGGCCCGTGCCCGGAAAGACGATGCGGACCATCTCGACGGTGAGTTCGCGGCGCGCGCCCTCGAAGCCCGGCGCGAGCACGTCGACGAGCAGCGGAGTCGCGAGCATGCCGGCGAGCACGAGGACGGAAGTCGAAAGGGCAAGCAGCGTACCGACGACACCGGCCACGCGCCGCGCGCCGGCCTCGTCGCCCTTGGCCATCAGTCGCGAGTAGACGGGGATGAACGACGCCGACAGCACGCCCTCGCCGAACAGGTTCTGTAGGAAGTTCGGGATGCGGAACGCGGCGTTGAACGCATCGCCCGCGAACGACTGGCCGAAGTAGTGCGCGAACACCCTTTGGCGAACGAGCCCGACGATGCGCGAGAGCAGAATGCCCGCCGCAACCAGCGCCGCGTGGACGCCGGTCGTGGTCGTGGCGGTCGTGTCGCGGCGCTCGTCCTCTTGCATGGATGGGGTCGCAGTTGCGATCGGGAGGTCCGCTCAGGAGACCCGTCGGCTCATGCGGTCCCAGCGGATCCCCGTCTCGTCCGATGCATAGTAGACGAAGGAGAGGACACCGACGACGGCATGGTGCGGAATCGCGCCGTAAATGCGCGAGTCGCGCTCGTCCACGCGGTTGTCGCTCAGCACGAAGAAGTGCTGGTCGGGAACCGTGACCGCGGGGAAGAGCAGGCGCGACAGGCTGCCCGGCCGCCGCGTGAAGAAACGGCGGTCGCCGACGGCTTCGGCTCCGACGAGGGTGCCGGCAACCCGGCAGGCGTCGTGCGAGGCGGCGCACGTTCCGCCGTCCTCCGGTGCCGCTCCCGCCTCGCAGGCGTCCTCCTCGCATTCGCCCGAGATCGGCACGGCCGCCGGCTTGCCGTCGAGCTGAAGCCCGCCTTCGGTGAGCTCGACGCGGTTGCCGGCGACGCCGACGATGCGGCCCACCTGCAGGTGCTCCGGGTCGAAGGGCGAGCGGTACACGACGACGTCGCCGAGGACGGGCTCGCCGCCGTAGGCGCGGACCATCACGCGGTCTTCGAGCTCGAGAGTGGGGGCCATGTTGATCGACGAAACGCGCAGGACCTGGATCGCGCCGTTGCGGTAGAGCAGCACCGCCACGAGAACGAGAGCGAGCGACAGGTTGACGGCGAGGCGCACCGGCAGGCCGGGTCGCGCGCCGCTCTGCGGCTGCCGATCGAAGTTCCTCATCGGCTTCGAGGCGCGGCGCGCTTCTCGCCGAGAGGCACGACCACACGGTAGAGCCGCCGGCCGCGCACCACGGAGACGAGCACGGTGCTGCTCGAGCGCGCGGCTCCGATCTCCTTACGGAAGCCGTCGATGCCCTGGATCTCGCGGCCGCCGATGGCGGCGATCACGTCGCCGGCAGCGAAGCCGATCTCGTCGGCGGCGCTGCCGGGACGCACGCGCTTGACGGCGACGTCGCCGCGCGCGTCGACCACCTCGAAGCCGATGCTCTGCCAGGCGAAGCGGTCGATCACCTCGACCGGAAGCGGTGCGATGTCGAGCTCGACGATGCGTTCGCCGGCATCGTCCGAGAGCGACAGCCGCAGGCGTTCTCCCGAGGCGAGGCCGCGTACTCGGCGGTCGTAGTCGGCCGTGTTGCCGACGCGCTCGCCCTGTACTCGCGTGACGATGTCGCCCGTGCGCACGTCGGCGCGCGAGGCCGGGCTTCCGGGCTCGATGCCGCGAACGAGCACGCCGCTGCCCGCCTTGGCGCCGAAGTGCGACGCGAGCTCGCCGGTCAGGTCCTGGATCTCGAGGCCGATCCACGTCGGCAGCACCGAGCCGTGCGCGAGGATCTGGTCCACCACGTTGCGCACGCGCCAGATCGGAATCGAGAAACCGATTCCCTGCGCGTCGCGGTGGATGGCCGTGTTGATGCCGATGAGGCGTCCGCGGATGTCGAGCAGCGGACCGCCCGAATTGCCGGGATTGATCGACGCATCGGTCTGCACGATGTCCTGGTACGTCTGGTCGCCGGTCTGCAGCGTGCGGCCGCGCGCGCTGACGACGCCTGTCGTCACGGTGTGGTCGAGGCCGTAGGGGTTGCCGATCGCGATCACCGTCTCGCCGATCAGGATCGAGTCGTCGTTGCCGATGGGGATGTACGGCAGCGACCCGCTGTCCTTGATCTTGAGCACGGCGAGGTCGAAGTCCGAGTCGCCGCCGACCAGCTCCGCTTCGAACTCGCGATTGTCCGAAAGCTGCACGCGGATCGTGTCGCCGCCGACGATGACGTGCTGGTTGGTGACGACGACGCCGGTGGCTTCGACGATCACGCCCGAACCCATCGAGACGCGCTCGCGGTGAGTCTGGCGCGGGGCGTTCTGCCTCGGACGCGGGCCGCCGAAGAACGGCGCGAAGAACGGATCGGCGTACGGCATGTCGCGGTAGGACCGGAACGGCGAGGTCTCGGCGACCTCTTTCTCGGTGTAGACGGCGACGACCGCGGGGGCGGCACGCTCGACGGTGCGGACGACGACGGAGCGCCGCAGGTCGTCGGTGACGCCGCCTTCGCCGGTGGCGAGGGCCGGGGTCGTGGTGGCGAGGAGCAGGGCGAGGGTAGGAAGGATCGGAGGTTTCATTGCAGCGGGGGAGTATAGCGGGGGAAAGCGGGGATCTCACGATTCGAGGGGGGCACGGCTCGCTACTCGGAACGCCGCGTATCGGTGGAAGCCATGAATCGGGGACGGATCCCGATTGCGCGCGAACTGGGGACGTAGCCCGATTTCGCCGGTGGCCTTGGCCACCATTGCGATGGCCGTCGGCGAAATCGGGATCCGTCCCCGATTTACGCAGGCTCGAGCTCGATGCGGCGGGCGGCGAGGTCGACGGAGGCGACGCGGACACGGACGCGCTGGCCGATGTGGACGACGGCCGACGATACGCGGCTCTGCAGCTCCATCCGTTCCGGTACGTAGTCGAAGTACTCGCGCAGCTTGCCGATGTGGACGAAGCCCTCGACGAACGCGACGTCGAGCTCCACCCAGTAGCCCCAGCGATCGACGCCGCTGACGGTGCCTTCGAGGCGGCGCCCGACGTGGCGGGCCATGTAGAGGACGCCGGCCGCCTGGGTGACGTCGCGCTCGGCGTCCATGGCGCGGCGCTCGCGGTCCGAGGTGTGCGTTGCCGCGGGTCGCAGCATCTCCTTCGTGGGCAGCACCTGGCGCGGCTCGTTCGCGCCGATGAGCCCCAGCAGGGCCCGGTGCGCGACGATGTCCGGATAACGACGGATCGGCGACGTGAAGTGGGTGTAGCAGCGGCTCGCAAGCCCGAAGTGGATCTCCTTGTCGGCCGAGTAGCGGGCGCGCGTCATCGTGCGCAGCACCATGTTGTTCACCTGGCGCGTTTCGGGCCGGCCCGCGGCGTCCTCGAGCAGCTTCTGGAACACCATCGGCGTAACGAGGCCGCCCTCGCGCTGGAGACGAAGGCCGAGGGCGCGCACGCGCGTGGCGAGCTGGGTGAGCGCTTCGTCGTCGGGACGCTCGTGAATGCGGTAGAGAAACGCGCCGCCCGCCGAGTCGATGCGCTCGGCCACGGCCTCGTTCGCGGCCAGCATGAACTCCTCGACGAGACGGTGGGCGAAGCGGCGAGGGCGGCGGCGGATCGCCTTCACTTCGCCGGCTTCGTCGAGCTCGATGGCACCCTCGGGGAGGTCCATGTCGACGGCGCCGCGCTGCATGCGGCGGCGATGAAGCGCGTCCGCGCAGCGGGCCATCTGCACGAGCGACGCGCGTACGTCCGCGCCGATGCGTCGCGGGTCGTCGGCGTGCTGCTCGTGCTGCGGCGATGCACCGGGGAGCGACGCGGGCAGGCCGGTGGCCGCGTGTTCGGGCGAAGGCGCCTCGGTCTCGTCGTCGGTCGGGATCGCGTCCGGCTTTCCGTCGTCGTCTTCGTCGTGCGTACTCTCGGCGACGAATCCTTCGTCGTCGAGCACGGCCTGCACCTGGTCGTAGGTGAGCGAGGCGAAGCTGTGGATCACCGAGCGAGCGAACGACGTCTCGTGCACGTTGCCCTTCCGGTCGATGTCGAGGAAGACCGACACGGCGAGGCGATCGACGCCGGGGTGAAGGCTCGCAAGGTCACCCGAGAGCTTCTCCGGCAACATCGGAATGGACTGGCCCGGGAAGTAGACGCTGGTGGCCCGTTCGTAGGCTTCCGCGTCGAGCGCGGTGCCCGGCCTCACGTACCAGGAAACGTCAGCGATCGAGACGGTGAGCCGCCATCCGCGCGCGGTCTCCTCGATCGAAACGGCATCGTCGTGGTCTTTCGCGTCGGCCGGATCGACCGTCACGGTGAGCGCCTCGCGCAGGTCCGTGCGGCCGTCGCACTCCGCGTCGCCGGGCTCGCGCCAGCGCGCGGCCTCTTCTTCCACCGCGACGGGGAAGGACTCCTCGATGCCGCGCAGCACGCAGGCACTGCGGATCTCGGTTTCGAGCTTGCCCATCGGCCCGAGCACGCGATCGACGCGCACGACGATGTCGCGGTGGGCCGTCGGATACTCGACGATCGTCGCGGCAACCGCCATGCCGGGCGGCGCGGGATCACTGTCGTCGTCGAGCACGACGACGTAAGGACCGATGCGGTCGTCGGTGGGAAGCAGGCGGCGCTTCGCGATCGGCGACGCGACGCCGACGATCGTGCGGCGCGCCCGCTCGAGCACGCGGTGGATGCGCGCATGGTGGAGGCCGCCTCGCGCGTAGCGCTGTTCCTCCACGAGCACGCGGTCGCCGTCCATGGCGGGACGAAGCGCGCCGCGTTCGACGACCAGTGGTGCGTCCGGAACGTCGAGGATCACGAGCGCGCGGCCCGAGCGCTCGACCTTCACGCGGCCGGTGAGCATGCCCGAGCGCTCGGCGACGACCCAGCGGTGCTTCGGCATGCGCACGACGGCGCCGGCTCGTTCGAGCTCGTCGAGCGCGCCCGCGATGTCTTCCAGCGAGTCGCCGGTCGCGCGCGCGAGCTGTTCTTCGGTGGAAGCCGCGCGCTTGGCGGCTGCGAGAACGCCGAGAAGACGGGAGGCGAGCGCGGAAAGGGAGACATTCTCCGTGGAAACCGGAGAGTGTCCCTTGCGTTCGTGCCGAGGCGCAAAGCCGCGGCCAGGAGCAGAGTGGCGGTCCCGGTTGCGGGATTTCCGCCCCTCCTTTCCCTTCTTACGCTTTTTCACGGTCGCGCTTCGCGCTCCTTACGGAAAGGAACCGGACTCGCGCCTCGCCAGCTCGGCGCTCCGCTTCAGAGAAAGACCGGTGCGTCGAACTCACCGAACGCCGGCCGCATCGCATCCGAGATTTCGCCGAGCGTCGCGTACACGCGCACGGCGTCGATGATGGCCGGCATCAGGTTCTCGGAGGTGCCCGCGCGGCGGGTCACTTCCGCGAGCGTCCGCTTGACGTCGGCCGCGTTGCGGGTCGCGCGAATCTCGGCGAGCCTGGCCCGCTGCTGCTTCTCGAGCGCGGGGTTCAAACGCAGGAGATCGACTTTCATCGTCTCCTTGCCCTGGAACTTGTTGACGCCGACGATCACGCGGTCGCCCGACTCGACGAGCTGCTGGTGCGTGTAGGCGGCCTGCTGGATCTCGCGCTGCTGGAAGCCCTTCTCGATCGCCGCGACCGAGCCGCCCATCTTGTCGATGGTCGCGATGTACTCCTCGGCGAGTCGCTCGATCTCGTCGGTGAGCTGCTCGATGTACCAGGCACCACCCAATGGGTCGACGGTGTCGGCGGCGCCGCTCTCGTACGCGATCATCTGCTGCGTGCGCAATGCCGTCGTCGCGGCAGTCTCGGTCGGAAGCGTGAGTGCTTCGTCGTAGCCGTTGGTGTGCAGCGACTGCGTGCCGCCGCACACGGCGGCCAGCGCCTGCACGGTCGTGCGCACCACGTTGTTGAGCGGCTGCTGGGCCTGCAGCGACGAGCCGGCCGTCTGCGTGTGGAAGCGCATCATCATGTTGCGTTCCTTCTTTGCGCCGAGCCTGTTCTTCATGATCTTCGCCCACAGGCGCCGCGCCGCGCGGAACTTGGCGACTTCCTCGAAGAAGTTGTTGTGGCAGTTGAAGAAGAACGCGACGCGGCTGGCGAACGAATCGACGTCGAGGCCGCGCTTCTTGGCACCTTCGACGTAGGCGATGCCGTTGGCGATCGTGAACGCGACTTCCTGCACGGCCGTGCAGCCGGCTTCCCTCATGTGGTAGCCGCTGATCGAGATGGTATTCCACTTGGGAACCGACTGGGTGCAGAACTCGAAGATGTCGGCGACGATGCGCATCGAGGCGGCCGGCGGGTAGATGTAGGTGCCGCGCGCGATGTACTCCTTGAGCACGTCGTTCTGGAT
>CAYYVZ010000077.1:0-6114 GCA_964475235.1 uncultured Myxococcales bacterium
CTGACAGGAGAGCGCCGCTCCTCCGTCTCCGGTCTCCACGGCGAAACAGGTTCCTGAAGTGGGATCCTCGGCGAACGGCCGGCAGAACTGGCTGGCCGCGCAGCCGCTCTGGTCCTCGGGAAGCGAGGAGGGCTTTTGCGGCGGTGTGCAGGGCGTCCCCGTGTTCACGACGCAGCGGCCCGGCGGCACGAAGCAGGAGCCTGCGCCCTCGCAATCGGCGTTGCTCGCGCAACCGTCTCCGCTCTCGCTGCAGATTCCGGCGCTCACGCTGCTCGTCGTCGTCACGGCACCGGCGAACACGCTGGCCGCGCCGCGCACCGTTCGCGCGAAGCCCGCCCTCGTGCGTCCGGCACGCAAAGAGAGCGACATCTCTTCGCCGGCGGCGTCGGCGTTGAAGATCTGCACGACGAGGTCGTTCGGAGCCTCGTCGTCGCCATCGTCGTTGAGGTCTTCCTCCTGGTCGCTTTCCAGCGTGAGGAAACGCACGGTGCTGCCGAGCACCCGATACGGCTGACGCCTGTCGCACGCTTCCAGAGTGCACGGAACGACCGTCTGCCGTGTGTTGATCAGCGTGCCGGACACCGTGTCGTAGACGAACAGCACATCGTCGGCTTCGTCCGCGTCATCGTTGAGCTTCTGGGCCTGGCCCTTCTCGGACACTCGCAGTGCGACCAGTCGCTGGCCGGCCACGAAATCGAGGACGGCGATCCCGTTCGGGACCTCGTCGTTGTGCAGCTTCTCGACGTGCGAACTGGCAGGTGCGAACAGGTAGGCGATGCGATCGAGCGTGTCGCCGTCCCCGTTGAGCGGACCGTGGCCGTGGGCCCCCTCGGGCGTCGTGAAGAAGACGGTCGAACCGGCGAACGCAGCCGCATCCGCGGCGATTCCCGAGGATACCCAGCTTCCGCTGCCGTCGACGGGGCCGTAGGCTTCGAGCACGGTGTCGTTCGTATCGAGGTCGCCGTTGAGATCCTGGCCCGCCTGGCCCGCTTCCGGGACCAGCGCCGCGACGTACTGGGCGCCCATGACGACGTCGGTCGCCGCGCGCTGCAGGTTCTCGCTCGTGCCGGTTCCGTCGTGCTCGTAGAGGAACACGACGTCGTCGCTCGCATCGCCGTCGCCGTTGAGCACGCTGCCGGATCCGTTGCCCAGCGTGACGTCCGCTTCCGGAACCAGGAACGCGGCGTTGTGTCCGGATACGGAAACCGTGGTCGCCGGCTGGAGAGCCTTGGCTGTCGAGGAAGCCCCGGCCGAGAAGTCGCGCACCTCGAGAACGGTGTCGAGGACGTCTCCGTCGTCGTTGAGGTCGTCCGCGGCGAGGTTGCCCGTTTTCGGGCGCATCGTGACCGCGTGCGATCCGAGCTTTGCGTTCGGGTCGGCGACATTGCAGCGCGGGTCGGGGAATCCGGTTGCAAACTGGCCTTCGAACGTCGCGATCGCGCCGTTCTGGGAAAGCACCGGCGCCAGCGACTGCGAGGCCACCGAGCCGGTCGCCAGTGTCTCGTCGACGCGACGGGTAAGCCGTGTGAGCGCGTCGTGGACGTAGACGGACTGGCCCTCGAAATCAGGATCGAAGGAAGAGCCGAGCGCGCAGCACTCCTGCTCGAATGCCGCGAAGCGGCCGTCGCGCGAAAGGAACCCGCTGCTCGACACCGAAACGACGGGAAACGATCCCTGGCTTCCGCCGGGGGCTTCGTCGCCTTCGGAATCGAGGTTGAGCCGCCGGATCTGCCCGGTCGCGAAATTGCGAAGGAACAGGTCGAACTGGTCGTTGGTGTCGCCCGGAACGAGATCGGTGCGGCCGCTTCGAAAGGCGACGCCTGCACTTCCCGACGAAACGGCCGTGTCGAGCGACCAGGCGAGCGACTGGCATTCCTGGGAACGCTGGCCCTCGGCCAGGGCGGTCGAAATGGCGCCGGGCTCGTCGAAGATTCCGTCCGCATCGAGATCCCGGTCGTGTACGTAGGCGCGAACCAGGGGCGAGCAGTCGGGAGTCGATTCGACGAGACCGGCTGCATCGCTGGAGAACGACACGTACCGGCCGTCGGCAGAAAGAAAGGCGCCGAAAGAGCCGAGGGTCGTTCCGAAGCTGTTCGGCTCTGCCTGCGTTCCGTCGCTCGCGACGCTGACGCGAACGGTCTTGGCCAGCTGCGTGTCGCGAACGAACACATCGGTGAGATTGTTGTCGTCTGCGGCCAGGTTGCTCGCTCCGGTTTCGAACGCGACGAAGCGGCCGCCGGAAGAAACGGTGGGCGAGCCGCCCGCTTCCGCAGCCGGGGTGCCCGAGGAGGAGACATCGACGCGCTGGGAGACGTTGCCGGTGACGTCGCGGAGAATCACGCCCTGACCGACCGAAGCGAAGACGACGTAGCGGCCCGTCGCGTCGATCGTCATTCCACCGGGCTTGTCTTCCTCGCCGACGCGCAGGACCTGGTTGGGAATTTCGTTGAAGGTGCCGCGCGAAACGATCTTCCGGTTGCCGGAACGCAGATCGAGGCGCCATCCCGTGCGGTCGGCGTCGGTGTAGGTGACAAAGCGGCCGTCGGCCGACATCGAAGGCTCGTCGCCCGTGCAATCGTCCTCCGTGCAGTCGCCGCCGATCGGGCACTGCTCGACGGTGCAGCTCGCGCACCTCGCTTCGTAGGGAAGCCCGCCCCATTCCGGCCGCCGGTAGAAAAGCAGGCTGTCGGCGAGGACCGCGCTCCTTCCATTGACGACGGGATTCGCATCGACGGCGATGTCTTCGCTGCCCGTCAGCGAAGACGCCAGGCCGTCGGCGATGCGGTAAGCCCGTAAAAGCGTATCGAACCCGTCCCCGTCTCCGTTCTGGTCGCAATCGCCGACCAGCGGACAGTTGCCCTGCCTGGCCTCGGGCTCGAGGAAGACCACGAGGTCGTCTTCGGCCGCCACCGCCGGGAAACTGAAACGATCCGGGTAGAGGCGCGTTACCGCTCGGCCGGGGAAGCACTGGTCCGCGGTCTCGCCGGGCTCACAGTCCGCGCCGATCGGCGTGTCCTCGCCCGTGTTTCGATCGGACAGCAGGACCACTTCGTCGTCCTCGTCGCCGTCGCCGTTGAGATCCTGCAGGTCGAGGCCTTCGGCGACGACGAACGAGTTCGCGTCCGACCCCTGCGCAATCCCATCCAGGGCTACGGGATGATCCGCGGCGAACCCGAACGCGACGCAGGTCCCGGAGTCGCAGTCTGCCGTCGAACGACAGACTCCGGAGAGCTCGCCGCCGCTCTGGCAGGCGCCGGTCGCCACGACTTCGCTGCTGCCTTCGAGCAGCCGGCCGACGACGACCGGACCGGAGCCCTGCAGGCGGCGACCGCCGAAGTCGAAGATCTCGGTCTCGATGCATTCCCCGCTGTCGCAGTCGGAATTGACGGCGCAGGCCGTTCCGTTCTCCGATCCTCCCTTGCAGTGCATGTAGCTCGACGCGCGACGCGCGATCGTAAGGACCGTTGCAGGAGCGTCCGCGGTGCCGAACAGCGACAGATGCTGCTGCGAGGCCGGATCGACCTGGGGCTCGAATACCGGGGGAAGCAGGGAGCCTTCGAAGGAAAACGAGTGAAGGAAATCCCTGTTCGGCACCGTCACGCTCGTTTCGTTGCCCGGCTCGCCGAAGGCTTTCAGGAAGATCTCCGCCCGGAGCAATCTCGCGAACGGCAGCTTCTGCCGCTCGCTCTCGTTGTCGATCGGCACCAGCACGCCTTCCCACCTCATCGGGATCATGAGGTTGCCGTCGGCGTCGGTCGCGAAACGCAGCACGTCGTTCACGTCGGGGTCGCACGGAGGCTCCGGCGTGACGCAGAGGTTCTGATAGAGGTTCGGTTGAGGAAGAGCCGTGAAGCTGGAGAAGAACGGGCCCTCCACTTTCTCGCAGCTTCCGCCGTTCGCATAGAGACGGTCGATGCAGGCCGTGAGACCCGGAATCTGCGCGCACTCGTTCTGGACGACGGCGCAGGGCAGCGGCTGTCCGGCCTTCGTAACGGCGATGCGCGCAGGACCGGCCAGCGTGATCCCGTCGTTGTCGCTTCCGAGCCAGGCGTCGGTGTCGGGGAAGCTGAACCTGAGCGTTCCCTTCCCTTCCCTCTCTTTGAGGTCGAGGTAGAGGTTCTGGCCGCCGATGGAGGTCGCTTCGATGCAGGCCCACTCGGTGTCCTGGCAGGCTTCGCCGTCGTCTTCGAGCGCCCCGCAGTCGGCGGCGATCGTGACGAGGTTCGAGCCGCCGTCCTCGTGGAGGAACGCCACGCTGACGACGAAGTCTTCCGGCTCGCCCGTGAACGGCCCGTACCCTTCTTCTCCACAGGCAGGCGAGATCGACGGCCAGTCGCCGGGAGTGGCATAAGGCCGGTCGATGACTCCGTGCTGGCCGAGGAACGCCTGACGGATGCCGGGGATGACGTTGCAGGAAGCTCGCGCAGGTGGCGGGGTGAGAACCACAATGGCAGCAACGGCGGCAACAACCGCGCGCCCTCTCCGCTCTCGCTTCACTGACTCAGGCTTCAAGCTTGCTCCACCCAGCGGCCTGTCGTGCGGGAAAGTCCGAGGCGTGGCAAGCGCAAGTCCGAGGCAGCCGCCGGTAGTCGAGAATCTCGGCAAACGGGCGGTCGGACCGGCAACGTCGCAGAAAGCGAAGTGTCACATTCCCCACAACGACGGGAGGAGGCCGGATTTCCTCGCCACCACCAGGCCGGCCTCGGGAAGGCTTGAATCAGCCGCGCCAGTCCATAGATTCGCCGACGCCCCCACCACGAGCATGTCCGACGACCCCGCGAAGCCCACCCCGGAGAAAGCCGAGCACCTTCGCCAGGCGACGATCGTCTTCGCCGACATTTCCGGCTTCACCGCCATGTCGCGCACGAAGGAACCGGAGGAAGTCCGCGACCTGATGAATGCGTGCTTCGAACGGATCGAGAAGATCGTTCACGAGCGCGGCGGTGTCATCGACAACTGGATCGGCGATTGCGCGATGGCGCTGTTCGGCGCTCCGCATGCGCTGGAGCGAGCTCCGCAGTACGCATGCGACGCGGCTCTGGCGATTCGCCACGCGGTGCGAGAGGTAAGCCGCAGCCACGGCGCCGGCACCTCTCTCGACACGCATATCGGCATCAACACGGGCCTCGTCGTCACCGGCGAGGTCGGCGGCGAATCGCGGCGGCACCAGACCGTCATGGGCGACGCCGTCAACCTTGCGTCGCGGCTCGAGTCCAAGGCGACCAACGGCCAGATTCTCGTCAGCGCGGAAACGAGGAGGTGGACGCGAAACGACTTCCTCTTCTCCGAGCCGGTCGAGCTCGAGGTGAAAGGCGTCGAGACGCCCGTGCGCGCCTACTACCTGGAGGGCTACAGCCAGGGGAACCTCTCCTTCCGCCAGGTCGGCGGACGCCGGACGAAAAAGGCTCCTCTCATCGGCCGTCGCTCGGAACTGGACCGGCTGCAGGAGTTCTGCGAGCACGTCGCCCAGGGCACCGGCGGCGCGACTTCCCTCTGGGGCGAAAGCGGGATGGGCAAAACCCGCATCGTCACCGAGTTCGTCGCAAGCATGCGGCAGAACGCGCTCGAGATGCACATGGGCCAGGCCATTCCCGTCGGACGCAGCCTGAGCTTTCATCCGTTCGCCGCGCTGATTCAGGGCTGGATGAACCAGTCGCTCGGAGCGGAAAGGGCGGCCGCCGAAGACGCCCGCCAGACGTTCAGCCGCCGCATCCTCGGCTCCGAAGACCGCGAGGTCGAGGCGTCGCTCGCGATCATGCTCGGCCTCCCGCTCACGCAGCGTGAACGGGAGGCGTGGGGAATGATGAGTCCCGACGCGCAGGAGCGGTTCGTCCACGTCGCGTTCGGCAGACTGCTCGAAGCGGCTGCTACCGCCAACCCGTTGCTGATCATCCTCGACGACCTGCACTGGGCCGACGATTCTTCGCTGACGCTGCTCGAATACCTTCTCCCGCTGGTTCGGCGCTGTCCGATCGGATTCCTGCTGGTGTCGCGTCCGGGCTACGAGGAGACTTCCGAACGGGTCGCGATCATCGGCCGCGAAAGGCTCGGCGCATCCTGGCGAGACATCCCCCTCGCCTCGCTCACCCGGGCGGATACCGCGATATTCATGCG
>CAYYVZ010000077.1:6124-15803 GCA_964475235.1 uncultured Myxococcales bacterium
CCGACTCCGTGCTCAACTCCCTGGTCGATACGATCTACGAGCAGACCGCCGGTAATCCGCTGTTCATCGAGGAGCTGGTCGGGGACCTGATCGAGCGCGACGCTCTCGAGCTCGTGGACGGAGAGGTTGCCGTTGCCGCGAGCACGGACATTCTCACGATCCCCCAGACCATCGAGGGCGTGATTCTCTCGCGCGCGGAACGGCTGAGCAGCGAGGCGAGGGCCACGGCCGAGCGCTGCGCCGTGATCGGCCGGCAGTTCCACCGCGATCTGCTGGCGGAGATCGAAGACGATCCCGAGCATCTCAACGGCCGCCTCGCCGAGCTCCTCGAGGCCGACTTCATCGTCCGTGCCCACCCGGTCGTTGGCCCGCGCGAGGTCGGCCCCGAGCGCCATCTCTTCGAGTTTCGCCACGCCCTGTTCCAGGAGAGCCTCTACCAGGCGATGCTGAAGAAGCGGCGCCGCGAGCTTCACACGGCTTGCGCCCGCGCGATCGAGTCGTTTCACGCCGGCGATCTCGCGCCCGTCTACAGCACCCTCGCGTATCACTACCTTCAGGCGAACATTCCGGAACGCGCCGAGGATTACCTGTTCCGCGCCGGCGAGCGGGCGGCGGAGTCGGCCGCTTCGCGAGAGGCATTGCGCTACTTCCGCGACGCGTACGAGGCGTACGCGAGCATGCACGGCGACAAGGGCGATCCCAGGCGCCGTGCGCTGCTCGAGATGCAGATCGGTCTTGCGCTCCTCAACACCGGCCGGCTGGTCGAGAGCGTGCCGCACCTGAATGCGTCGCTGCGCCTGCGAGGCGAGTACGTCCCCGAGACACCGCTGCAGCTCAATCTGAAGGTCGTGAGCGACCTTGCGGCGATCGTTTACGAGCTCTACTGGCGCGGCGATCGTCCACGAAAGCCCAGGGAACGCGAGCAGGATCGCGAGCTGTTCACGATCCTGTACTACCGATGCCGGGCGCAGAACCCGACCGATCCGCGGCGCGCGTTCTACGACAACGTCGCGGCCATCCGGCACCTCCAGCACCTCGACGTGGAGACGGTCCCGCACTCCTGCGGCATCTACGCCGCCGCCGGCACGTACTTCGCGTTCTCCGGCTTGTCTTTCGACATGTCCGAGCGATTCCTGCGCATCGCCCGGCGGCTTGCCGAGGCCGGCAACGATGCCGACCGCTTCCAGTACGCGGCCATGCGCTTCGTCACCGAATACCTCCGCGGCAACTGGAACAGCGCCGACGAGATGACGCCCCGGCTGCTCGAGCGGGGCATGCGGTCGGGCCTGCTGTGGGACGCGGACGTGTATCTAGGGCTTCGCGCCGAGCTCGAGATCAAGCAGGGCCGCTACGACGACGCCGTCGCCACGATTGCCGTCCTCGAGAGGCTGAACGAACAGTTCGGCTACACCTTCTCTGCAGCCAACGTGCTGGCCAATCGCGCCTACCTGCTCGCCGAGAGGGACGAGCTCGGCGATGCTCTCGCTGCCATCAACCGCTACTACGAAGCCCGCGACGAGGACACGCTCCGGCTGATTGCCCTCAGTACGCGCGCGAAGATCGAAACGCGCATGGGAAACCACGCCGATGCGAGCGAGACGCTGCGGCTGGCGCAGAGACTGATGGACCGCGCCGGACGGATTCCGCCGTACTACGAATCGGCCTACGTGAGCGCCGCGCTGCTGTCGTCGGTCTCGCGCTACGAGATCGGCGTCGCGCAGAAGGCAACCGGTACGCAACAGCTCCGCAAGGAAAGCCAGCGTCTGCTGAAGCGGGCGACCGCGCTCTCCCGGAAGGTGGCACGCGACCGCGTCCTGATCGAGGAGATGGCCGCACGACTCGCGGAAGCGAGCGGCGATGCGAGGACGGCTCGCCAGCACTGGTCGTCCCTTGGAGAGACTGCGCGTTCGCTCGGTGCCGAGCCGGACAGGCGTAGGGCAGAGGCGAAACGAGCCGCCGCGCAGTCGCACTGACGGTCGCTCGACTCCCGCGTGACTACGCGTGCTCCTTCCCGGTCAGCACGAACACCAGGCCGGCCACGGCGAGACCGATCGCCGTACCCGTCGTGAGATTCCATCCCATGCACGGCTGCCCGCATCCCGGCGTTGCGAGGCTGACGAGGGTCAGCGGGAACATCGCGACGAATCCGCACAGCGCGCCGCGGATCCACCACTGGCGGGGCCACGTCGCCAGTCCGAACCAGAAGCCGATCGACATGCGGGCCGTGTACCAGCCCCACACCGCGATCGCGCCCTGGATATGGAGGATGTCGTATTTCTCGGGGATCGGCCCGTGCAGGTAGAACGGAATCCACGCGAGCGGAAGCCCGATCAGCGTGCAAAGCAGACGGTAAGGGAAGTCCTTCAGCGGTGGATTCATGGTCGTGTCGAAGCTCCGTTGCCGCCGGCAGGCGCCGGACGAGGCAGATGCCGCAATATCACGTGCGATCCGGAGCCGGGAAGGCCGTATTGCGGCGCGACGTGAGCACGAGCTGATAGAGCTGCGCCCAGCCCGTGAGGAACGCAGCCTGGCTTGCCGCGAGATAGAGCCGCCAGCTGCGCAGCAGCCTCGGATCGTACGCAGCGAGCGCACCTTCGGCCGCGCGGTCGAAGTTTCGCAACCAGTGCGCGAGCGTCATCGCATAGTCGCTACGCAGGTTCTCCAGATGCAGGACCGCGAGGTCGTTCGGCTCGAAGACCTGCGACAACTCACCGACCGAGGGCGAATAGCCGTCCGGGAAGATCCGCCGGTCGATCCACCGGTCGGTGGCTACCGGTTGCACGCGACCGATCGTGTGCAGCAGCGCACGGCCTCGGTCACCGATCGTGCGCGAGATCGTCGCACCGAGCTCCGGGTAGTGTCGCGGTCCGACGTGCTCGAGCATTCCGACGGACACGAAGGCGTCGGCCTCGCCTGAAATCTCGCGGTAGTCGGCGAACACGAACTCGACCAGCCCTTCCAGCCCTTCCGTCCGGGCGCGATGCCTGGCCCAGTCGACCTGCTCGGCGGAAACGTTGAACGCGCGCACGCGTGCTCCGTGGTTCCTGGCCATGTGGAGCGCGAGGGCTCCCCACCCGCATCCCGCTTCGATCACGCGCTCGCCCGCGGACAGCCGGAGCTTGGCACAGATGCGCTTCATCTTGGCGGACTGGGCCTCGGCGAGTGTCGCGCCGGCGTGCGCGAACAGGGCGCACGTGTAGGTCATCTCGGGATCGAGCCACGCGGCGAAGAAGTCGTTGCCCAGTTCGTAGTGGTGCTTCGCGTTGCGAACGGCCCGTTCGCGACCGATGGCGCGACGCACGGCCTGGATCCTGCGCAAGGTGCCGAAGACCGGGGAGGCCGTTCCCGCGCGCCGATTGACCTCGGCCAGCAGCTCCACGAGATCGCCTTCGACGTGAAGCTCGCCATCGCGGTAGAGGTCGCCGAGACTCGTCGCCGTCAGGGTCGCGAACCGCAGCACCGCACGATGCGACCGGAGAAGGATCCGATAACGCACGCCGCCTTCGTGAACCGCGACTTCGGTTCCGGACGGCAGCACGACGGCAATCGGCAGGCCGGCAATGCGGGAGAGCGCCAGGCGGCAGAGCCCCGCGAACACCGACTCCACGGCGGGACCGAACGGAACGGCCCCGGAATCCGACTTGGTCGTGCTCGTACCGATGCTGCGCACTCCGTTCTCCATTCTGTCCGCTGCGAACGAAACGTACCCGGGCCGAGGTCAGAGCGCAGCCGGACACTCCAGCGTGTCCGGCTGGCCGACCGCCGCGCGGAGCGTTCGAAGCGCGTCGCTGGTGCTCACGGCCAGGTCGCCGTCCACGTCGCACACCCGCATGTCGCAGGCTGCGCTTCCGACGGCAACCTTCAGAATGAACAGGGCATCGCTCGCCGACGGCCGGTCGCCGGGCTGCCCCGAGGGTCTTCCGCAAGGAACCCGCGAACAGTCTGCCCGGCAGTACTCACCGAAGCGGAAGTGCGTGTCGCCGTCGTCGCAGTCCTCATCCTCGTCGAGGATGCCGTTTCCGCAGATGTTGCAGGAGGGGGCGCCGGCGCAGACGCCTTCGTGACAGCGATCGCCGGCCGTGCAGCCGTCGCCGTCGTCGCAAACCTCGCCCTCACGAACCGGGTCGGCGACGCAGCTCCCCGAGTCCTCGTCGCAGCGGCCCAGCGCGCACGGGCTGTTCGCCGAGCTGCAATCCCTCGCCGCTCCGGCCTCGCAGACGCCTCCTGCGCACGAGTCGCCCACGCTGCAGAACTCGCCGTCGTCGCAGGCCGCTCCGTCGTTGGCACGCTGATGACGGCAGCGGTCGGCACCTTCGTTGCAGGAATCGGTCGTGCAGGCGCTGCCGTCGTCGCACGTGCTCTCTTCTCCCACGCAGCGGCCGCTCCGGCATCGGTCGTTGCCGGTGCAGAACTGTCCGTCGTCGCAGCGGGATCCGTCGTCCGACAGCCGGCAGTCGGCCGAGCAGCACGCTGCTCCTTTCGCGCGCGGATCGCACTCTTCGTCCAGCCCGGTCTCGACGACTCCGTTGCCGCAGTTTCGCGCGCGCTGGCACGCATCGCCGATGCCGTCGGTGTCGAGATCTGCCTGGTCCGAGTTCGCCGTGTCGGGGCAGTTGTCCACCGAGTCCGGAATCTCGTCGTGGTCGCGATCGTCGGAGACGGCAACGACGAGATCGTCGATGCAGCGGGAACCCGGCGGACAGCTGGCGCAGTTTCCCGCGGGGCAGTCGGTGTCGTCGTCGCAAGCCTCGCCGGCACGCGATCCACCATCGCACGATTCGTGCGCACGACAACGACCGTGGTCCCGCTGGCAGAAGCCGGAGGAGTCGCAACGAGTGGAAGTCGGACAATCGGCGTTGGTTGCACACGCAGCGTCGGTCCGCTCCACGCAGCGGCCGTCGCTCGGCAGCGTGACAGCCGAGTCCGCCGTCAGCGGAGCCACAAGCTCCGCGACCGCGAGCTGGCGTCCCCGGCACGCCGCGTCCGCTTCCGCGCAGTCCCCGTCGAAGCTGCACGTCGAAGGAAGGCTCAGATGACAACGGAAATCGCCGGTGGCAGCCGAACGCGGAAAGCAGAACCGGTCGATGCCGCAGCATGCTTCGGGATGGCCCAGTGGCTTCTCGCAAGCCGGATCGCAGACGACACCGGTGTCCCGAACGCATTGCCCCGGGGGAAGAAAACAGCTGCCGCTTCCGCACTGCGCATCGTCGATGCAAGGCTGCCCGCTGCTGCTGCAGACGCCGGCGACTGTCGAAGACAACGTCGACAGGTCGCCTGCTTCGACGAGATCGCCGAAGACCCGAGTGCGATCGAGTAGAGTCGAGCTCAGGCGCACGGCGTCCTTGGGCCGGCCGGCCGGCGAGGCATCCGCGCGACGGTCCGCCGGCGAAACGCCGGAGCGCCGGTCTGCATTGAAGAGCTGCAGCACGAGGTCGTTGCTGTCGCCGTCACCGTTCAGGTCCGTACCCGCGCTGCCCTCGTGGGCTTCGATCGTGAGGAACTTCACTGTCGACTCGCCGACCTGGAACGGCCGCGTGGGATCGCAGGCCTCGAGGTCGCACGCGACGGCGGTCTGTCCGGTGTCGATCAGCGCATGGGACGCCGAGTCGTACACATAGAGGAAAGACTCGCCCAGCCGGCCGTTGCCGTTTCGGTCGGCGCCCTGTGCCGCTTCCGGCACCAGGAACGCCGCCAGGCGGCGGCTCACCTCGAAGTGCGAAACCGCCAGCCGTTGCGGCAGCGCGAGCGGCTGCGATCCTTCGGCGATCGCCATCACGAGATCGTCGGCATCGCCGTCGTCGTTGAGATCGCGAGATCCCTGGTCGTTCTCGCTGATCGAGAACGCGAGGAGATCTCCCGCCAGACGAAGCTCGGAAGCAGCGAGCGCCGGCGCTTCGTTGCCGAGCACGCTCCAGGCCCCGGCAGCAGCATCCGCACCATGAACCGCGACGATCCGGTCCTCGGCGTCCCCGTCCCCGTTGCGATCGACTCCGCCGTTACCGGCTTCCTCCAGGAGCGCCGCGATCCACGAGTCGGAGCAGACGACGTCGCTGGCCGCAAGCTCGAGCGATTCGTGACTGCCGTCGTTCCGCCAGCGCGACACGACGGCATCGGAGACGTCGCTGTCCTCATTCAGCGAGCCGGCAGGACACGAGGCCGTCCCGAACGCCGACTCGCGGCGCAGGTATGCGATCGTCTCGCCGCAGACCGCTGCGCGGTCGGAGGGACACAGCGTGGTATTCGTTCCCGCTTCGGTGTCGAGGATCTCCAGAACCACGTCGTCGGCGGCTCCGTCCGGAAACAGATCGCGATCGGCGGCGGGAGCTCGAGCTTCGGTGCTGGCGAACACCTGGCCGCCCGACGCGCCGGCGACGAGATTCGATGCCGGGCTGTAGAAGGTAACGACGCGCCCGTCCGCGCTCGTCGAGGGTCCGAACGCTCCGCCGTCGGCGAGACCGCCTGCGGCGGTCAGGCTGACGACAGAGGTCGATCCCGTCACGCGGTCGTGAAGATGGATCTGCTCGCCTGCGGTCTGCGCGAGCGGAGGATCGGCAAGAGTACGTGCGATGCTCTGGATCACGACGTAACGGCCGTCCTGCGTAACCGCGACATTGCCGTGCGAGGGTCCGTCCGCCTGGACACCGGTGGAGCTGACGCTGACGCGCTCCGTCGTGGCGGCTACGCGGTCGCGTACGAAGACGTCCGTCACGCCGTTGGTGTCGCCCGGCACCAGGTTGGAAGCGAGGTGCTGGAACGCGACGAAACGGCCGTCCGCCGAGAGCCCGTGCACGATGCTGCCTCCGACATTGCCTCCGCCGCCGCCTCCCGCCTGCTCTCCGGACACGCCGACGGAAACGCGCTCGGTCGCCTGCCGGCGGCGATCGCGTACGAAGACGTCGGCGACACCGTTCGTGTCGCCGGCGACGAGGTTGTCGGCCAGGCTCGCGAACGCGACGAATCGCCCGTCCTTCGAAACACCGGCCGTCAGTACGCTCCCGGCGTTGCCGCGCTCGCCCTGCGAGTTGACGCTGACGAGGAACGTGCGTCCAAGCTCTCGATCTCTCAGATAGATATCGAGGCCATCGCCCGCATCTCCAGCGTCAAGGTTGTTCGCATCGCTGTGGAAAACGACGAATCGTCCATCGGCGCTGAGACGAGGCTGGCCCGACTTTCCGGCGCCGTTCGACGGCTCGCCACCGGAGCCGACACTGGCGATCCTGGTTTCGCCGAGCCTGCGGTCGCGGACGAAAATGTCGCCAATCCCGTTGGCATCGGACGCATCCAGGTTTTCCGCTCGGCTGTAGAAGGCGACGAAGCGCCCGTCGTCGGAGATCGACGGCTCGGTGCTGGCACCGCTTCCGGGCACCCCCTGGTCGTTCGAGCTGACCCGCTCGGTCCCGCCCGTGTCCCGGTCTTTCACGGAGATCGGGGCGAACCCGTTCGATGCGCCGGCTACGAGGTTGGTCGCCGTGCTGCGAAACGCGACATATCGGCCGTCGGCAGACACGGACGCCTGGAAGCTCGGGGCGTTGCCCGGCACACCGTCCGTCGACGAGCTGACGACACGAAGCGAGCGCCCGACCATCGACGCTTCTCCCACACGATAGACGAGGCGCCCGTTCACCAGCGCCAGCGGGCGACGGTTGACGAGCGGGCTCGCGTCGACCGCGCGCGGCGGGTCGAGGCGGCTTGTCGGCTCGCCGCCGTCGAGACGAAACGCGCGAAGAACGGCATCGTCGCTATCGCCGTCGCCGTTCAGGTCGCAAAGGTTCTGGGCGGGCTCGGACTCGAGAAAGGCCAGCACGTCGCCTTCGCGTGCAATCGCAGCGTAGCGGAAAGGAGCAATGAGGCCGCGGACGATCGAACGACCTGTGGCGGAGTCGTCGAGATCGCAGCCTTCGGGCCTGCCGAGAGCCTGCACGCGCCCGCTGTCGCGTTCGCGAAGCGTCGCGACGAAGTCCCGGGTGTCCGCGTCGCCGTTCGAGTCGACTCCTTCGATGGATTCCGACACGACGAACGCAGAGATCTCCCTCGTCTCGGCCAGGCTGTCGAGAAGCACCGGCTCGGCGACGCCCCACGCGTAGGCGGCGCAGAGGCTCTCGCTGCCGCAATCGGAGTTGGCGCCGCACGCCTGTCCCAGCTCGGCGCCGTCGGCGCAGACTCCGCCCGTCTCCGCGTCCGCCGACAGGGCGCGCTCGATGAGGATCGGGCCGACACCGCCGTCGAGCCGATCGCGAAACTCGAACAAACCCGGCCCGCACTCGCCTTCGCCACACTGCGCATCGGACGAGCAAGGCCCGGCACCTTCCGTCACGCCGCTGCACGTCGATTCCGCGCAGGCTCCGCCCGGGCAGTCGGTGGGCTCGAGGCAGGGGGAGCCCGCGTTGTCGCCGTCGTCGCACTGCAGCAGCGCCGGCGACCGCCGCCGGATTCGCAGAACGGTTTCGGGAGCATCGACCGAGCCGAACAGCGTGAGTGAGCTCGATTCGGTGGTTTCCGCGCGAGGCCGGAAGATCGGCGGCAGCAGCGCACCTTCGGGCGCGAACGACTCGAGGAAGGACGGACCGGGGATTCGGACAGGCGCCCCGCTTCCGCGAAACGCCTCGACCGTCGTTGCGCCGCCGAGCAGTCGCGCGATCGGAAGGTCGATCTCCGGCAGCACTCCGCGCCAGTCCAGGGGTACGAGCAGGTTGCCGTCGCGATCGGTGGTCATGCGCACCTCGCGGCTGGTACCGGTGCACGGAGGCGACGGAGCGGTGCAGAGGCCCTGGTAGTCGTTGGAAGGCGGCAGCGCGGTAAAGTGCGAGAACAAGGGATGGGCGGCGGTGCTGCAGCTGCCGTCCACCGCGAACAGCTCGTCGATGCAGACCGAAGTGCTGTCGCCGGCGGTCGCACAGGTCGCCGCCGCCAGCTCGCAAGGGAGCGCCTGATTGCGGGCGGTGACGGCAATGGCCGCGGGTCCCGTCAGCGTTCGATCGTCGACGGTCTCGCCGAAGAGCGCATCGGTATCGGGAAAACGAAACAACAGCCGCGGCTCTCCGTCGCGCGGGCGCAGCACGAGATCCAGAGGAGAAGCGTCGGCCTCGGCGTGAATGCAGTGGACCTGCGTGACGCCCGCTTCGCGTTCACAACGCCGGATGTCCGAGGCGAGCGGACCGGGGACGTGCGTGGCGTCGCAATCCGGCGACAGCACGACGACAGTCCTGTCGCCGCCCGGAGGCTCGAAGACGATCGTGACGACCGCGTCCGCCGCCGAAGCGGGAAGGCTCGCTTGTCCCGTACAGGAGGGCAACGCCGATAGCTCGATCCACGTCCCCGGAGTCGCGAACGGCCGGTCGATGCTGCCGACGGCCCCTCGCAGGGAACGTGCAGCGCCGGGAATGATGTTGCACGAGGCTTTGGCCGGCGCGGCTTCGCCGAGAACCCACAGCAGCGCCGAGAACAGGCACGCGACTCCGAGTGCAATTCGCGCGGAATCGGGCCGTGCGATCATCGCGCCCGCTGTATCTCGCGGTCGCGGGGTGGGTCAAGCCGCCGCTGGATGCGTGGATCGCACCGGCCAGAGACACACGTCGTTCGCGGGTCGCCCTGCTGGTGACAACGGCTGCCAGCGGGTAGTTGGATGCATGATGCAGACAGCTGTGCGATCGCTGATTCCCGGGCTACTGCTGGCCGTCTC
>CAYYVZ010000078.1:0-15728 GCA_964475235.1 uncultured Myxococcales bacterium
GCGACGACGGGAACGCGAGCAACACCGACGCGTGCCTCGGCACTTGCGTCTCGGCGACGTGCGGAGACGGCTTCACCCGCGCCGGCGTCGAGCAGTGCGACGACGGAAACGGCAGCGACACCGACTCGTGCCTGGGGACTTGCGTCTCCGCCTCGTGCGGGGACGGCTTCGTACGGGCCGGCGTGGAGGACTGCGACGACGCCAACGGCGTGCAGACCGACGACTGCCTGGCAAACTGTGCGGCCGCGTCCTGCGGCGACGGCTTCGTACACACCGGAGTCGAGGAGTGCGACGACGACAACGCCATCGAAACCGACGCCTGCCTGGCCAGCTGCACGGCGGCGACCTGCGGCGACGGCAACGTGCAGGCCGGCGTCGAAGAGTGCGACGATGCCAACGGCGTCGATACCGACGACTGCACGTCAGCCTGCACCAACGCGGAGTGCGGTGACGGTTCGGTCCACGGCGGCGTCGAGCAGTGCGACGACGGCAACGTGACGCCGGGAGACGGCTGCAGCGACACGTGCGTCGCGACCTGCCCGGAGACGCCGCGTACGGGCTGCCTCGAAGCCGCGCTTTCGAAAATCGGCATCACCAAGTCGAGCGATCCGGGTCGCGATGCGCTCAAGTGGCAGTGGTCGAAGGGGGCAGCCTTCGACGCGTCAAGCCTCGGCAATCCCGTCGTCGCAGCGTCCTACGAGCTCTGCATGTACCCGAACGGCGAGCTCGGTGCCGACGTCGTCGTTCCGCCCGGACCTCCGTGGGAGGCGCGCGAAGACAGGGGCTACCAGTACCGCGACAAGCCCGGCACGAACGGCGGCATCGCCGACCTGCGTATCTCGGCCGGCGGCGACGGGCGCTCGAAGCTCAAGCTGCGTGGCCGCGGCACCAACCTGCCGACCGGCCTGCTGCCCGCGACGTCGTACGTCGTCCAGCTCCTCGACCGCGAGAACGACACCTGCTGGACGTCGAGCTTCCCGACCGGCTCGTCCACCGCGAATTACTTCCGGAGCCGCAGCGAGCTGCCCTAGAATCGTTATCGTTTTCGCGCGATAGACGGCGAAGACAGGTTGTCGTGTGAGGACAGTCGATCACGATACAGCGCGATGATCTCGACGCGACGGTTAGACGCGAGTGCAGCGGCATGGGTGCCGCTTTCGGCAGGACGCGACTCGCCGAACGAAAGAATCATCTGATTCGCATCGGAAGCGAAGGAGCCAGCCCGCGCGGCTCTTTCCGCCTCGAAAGCACGATTCGAACCCAGTTGAAGGTTTGCCGTTTCACCACCCTTGGCGTCGGCATGTCCGATCCAGAGCACGATCTGAGGCTCGGCCGCGAGCGACCCGCGACAGGTCTCGATCTCCGTTCTGGCACGCTCATCGAGCTCGTACTGGGCCGAATCGTAGTAGATAGGGCCGCAGGGAGCGATTCGAAACACCTCGTGCGGGAACTCGTGAGCAGGATCGGCGTCTGAAGCCCGTGCCGCATCGATCGAGAACCGCGACATATAAAGGCGATCGTCCCGGATCTCGTAAGCCACGAACGAGTAGCGACGATTTCGAAGTCCAACGAAGCGAAAGAACCCATTGCGATCCACAGGAGCCGTCGCAACGGACTGCTTCGAGTCCTCGAAGAAAGCCGCTACCCAGACGTTGGAAAGATCGCGACAAGCTTCACTGCTAATTCTGCCCACGACGGTCGCCGGGAAGAGATAGCCTTCCTGAATCGCGAAACCGATTCCGCCCGAGGCGAGCGAGAAAACAAGAATCGAACCGAGCGCGATCCAGATCTTCGGTGAAGGAGTGAGGACGCGAGCGTCGACGCCAAGACGCCGAAGCAGCCAGTCGAACGCGCCCCCGCGGTGAAGCAAATAGAGAGCAACAGGCAGTCCAACGATCGGCAGGGCGCTCCAGAGCGGGAGTGCCGCAAACTTGCTCGCGGAGTACTCAACAATGAACTGCCAGTACATTCCCGGGGCACGTTCCAGAAGCACGCTCACTCAGGCCCCCTTTTTTTCTTGTTCCTCGATCCGGGATTCAGGTCCTCGCTGGAAAGAAACGTGCCCTGAACAACCCAGGTTCGAATCGATTCGCTGATGATTCGCTCGGCCGTATCCGCCGGGTTCTTTCCCCAGGTCCCAGCTTGCGTGAGCTTCTCAAGCGCGCGGATCACCTGAGGCGTTGTGGTGATCGTCAACGTCGAAGACTCGATGCTGTTTTTCGGACGCCCTGCCCCCATAATATAAAGGCATTCATATCTAATTTTATTACGACCTACAACGAATCGGGCGCGTAGAATCAGGACCAAAAATACGAACAAAAAACGAAAATCGGAGGATGTGGAGCCGCTTACGTCCCGTCGCTGCCGTGCCCTCGCTTTTCTTGGAGCTCGGAGAAAGTGTGCGGCCGGTCATCGTGCAGGGGGCGCGCGATGCGGCGGTCCGACGACAGCCGTCCCTCGTTCTGGCAGAGAGCGCAGTAGTTGGCCTCGCCGTCGGCGTACGCGATGCGCTGCACGGGCGAGCCGCAGTCCGGGCACGGCTTTCCGTGGCGGCCATCCACGGTCATTTCCGGGCGGAACGCCGTCACCTTCTCCGGGCAACCGTCACCGGCCTGCATGCGCAGGCTTTAGATCCACTCCTGGAGAACGGCCTTCGTCGCGGCGAACGATCGCGCGACCGCCTCGTCGTCCAGGCGCTGCGTGAGCAGCGGCGGCGGGAGACGCGCGCTGTGCAGGATCTCGTCCGAGTACGCGTGCCGATGCCGTCGAAGTACGCGGGTCCGTGAGCGAACGCTTGCGCGTGTGGTTCTCCGCCGCCTGGTCACGCCATGCCGGGTCACGACATGTCGCGCAACATTCCGCGGGGAATGTGCGGCGCGCGCAACGGGACGGGTCGCCGGCTGAGGTGCTGCCGCCGAGTGGAAGCCTCATCCGCGATCGGGCTAAATGACTCGCCGTCGACTTCCGCGACGCAAGAGCAACCCGACGCAAAAACGCCCCGCCCTTCTCTCGAAGCGGCGGGGCGTTCTTCGTTGTGACGTGCACCAAAGATCAGCGCACCATCTCAAGCGCCGTTCAGCGCATCATGCGCTGCCCTTTCTGCTTCCACCGCCGCAGATACGCAGGCACGCGCGCATCCTCGTCGGCAGGAACCGACGCGAACTCCAGCTCTTCCTGCTGCAGCACCGCCTCCGGCCCCATCTCGGGCTCGCGGCGCGCGGGCATCTCCGGCTCGACCTCGTCCGTGTGGTACGGCTCTTCCTCGATGCCGGCGTCCATCATCTGCATGTTGGAACCCATCGAACGCGACGGGGCCGGCGGAGCCGACGAGCGGAAGTAGCTCGGGCGCTGCGGCGGGGGCGGAGGCGCCGACGGACGCTCGGGCGCCGTCATCGCCGTCATCAGGTTCTCGCCGCGGTCGCGGCCCTGCTGCAGGCGGTCCACCAGGCGGTCGCCGAAGCCCGTCGCGATGACGGTGATGCGGACCTCGTCCTCGAGGTTCGTGTCGTGCACGAGGCCGACGATGATGTTCGCGTCCTCGTGGGCCTGGGTCTGGATGAGGTCGACGGCTTCGTTGAGCTCCTGGATGCCGAAGTCCTCGCTGGCCGTGATGTTGACGAGCACGCCGCGCGCGCCGTGGATCGAGATGTCCTCGAGCAGCGGGCTGCTGATGGCGTTGGTCGCCGCGTCGATCGCACGGCTGTCGCCGTAGCCGGCGCCGTGTCCCATCATCGCCATGCCCATCTCGCTCATGATCGTGCGCACGTCGGCGAAGTCGACGTTGATGGTTCCGGGCTCGGTGATGATCTGCGAGATGCCGCGCACCGCGTGGAGCAGCACGTCGTCGGCCTTCTTGAAGGCCTCGCGCGCCGTGGTGCTGCGGCTGGCGATCTCGATGAGGCGCTGGTTCGGGATGACGATCAGCGTGTCGCAGGCGGCGCGAAGCTCGCGGATGCCTTCTTCCGCCTGGCGGAGACGGCGGCGACCTTCGAACCCGAAGGGCTTGGTGACGACGCCGACCGTGAGCGCGCCGAGGTCCTTGCAGATGCGGGCGATGACGGGCGCCGCGCCGGTTCCGGTGCCGCCGCCCATGCCGGCCGTGACGAAGACCATGTCGGCGCCGCCGAGCTCCTCGCGCAGGATGTCTTCCTGCTCGAGCGCGGCCTTCCGGCCGACTTCGGGGTTGGCGCCTGCGCCGAGGCCCTTGGTCAGCGAGCAGCCGAGCTGCACCTTGACCGGTGCGAGGCTGGTGCCGATGGCCTGGGAGTCCGTGTTGGCCGCAATGAAGTCGACGCCGGTGAGCTCGGCCCGAATCATCGTCGACACCGCGTTGCCACCGCCGCCACCCACACCCACCACTACGATGCGCGCGTTGTTCAGGTTTTCATCCACCAGCTCGATCATCACCACACCTCCCGGATGACCTGCGCCACCGGCCGAGCCTCGCCGCCGTGGTCAGCGCGGCAAGGGAAAATTCTGGGAAGAACCCTTTCGATGCTCTCGATCACTCTCAGATGGAAGCAAGCGCGTGTGCGCAGCAGCCGTCCCGCGGGGACGGCGTTGCGCCGGACCCATCCCGTGGGCAGGCCTGCGCACGCGCCGACTTCACACCATCTCCTTGAACCTTCGTCGTACCCAGCCCGGCACGAAGCGCGACGCCATGCCACCGTGCCACGGCTCGCTCATCCCCTTCTCCGGAAGCCCGAGCGCAAGGCCGATCGCGGTCGAGAACGACGCGTCGTCGATCTCGTCGCCGAGGCCCTCGATGCCCGTCGGCTCGCCGAGGCGGACCGGCATCTGCAGCACGCGTGACGCCAGCCCGACCATGCCCCCCATCATCGCGGTGCCCCCCGTCAGCACGACGCCCGAGGTCAGGAGCTCGCCGTAACCGCTGCGGATGATCGAATCGAGGACGGTCTCGAAGATCTCCTCGAGGCGCGGCTCGATGATCTCGGCGAGGTGCTTCTGGCGAACTTCGCGGTGCTCGCGCCCGCCGATGCCGCTGACCTCGACCATCATGTCTTCGTCCACGAGGTCGGCGACCGCGCAGCCGTAGCGCTTCTTGATGCTCTCGGCCTCCCCGATCGGCGTCTCGAGGACGTGCGCGAGGTCGCGCGTGACGTCCACGCCGCCGACGCCGAAAACGGCCGAATGAACGACGGATCCGCGCTGGAATACGGCCAGGTCCGTGGTGCCGGCACCGATGTCGACGACGGCCACGCCGAGCTCCTTCTCGTCGGGCTCGAGCACGGCTTCGGCCGACGCGAGCGACGAAGCGACGGTCTCCGTCACCGAAAGACCGGCCCGGTTGCAGCTCTTGGCGAGGTTGCGCAGCGCCGCCTCGGCCGCCGAGACGACGTGGAGGTGGGCCTCGAGGCGCACGCCGCTCATGCCGACCGGGTTGTCGATGCCGGACTGGCCGTCCACGACGTACTCGCGGCGCAGCAGGTGGATGATGCGCTGGTCCTGGGGAAGCGGGATGGCGCGCGCCGCGGCGATGGCACGCGCGGCGGCCCGCTGCGAGACCTCGTCGTTGTCGATGCGCGCGACGCCGTGGCTGTTCTCGCCCTTCACGTGGTCGCCCGAGACGGAGACCTTGACGTTGTGGATCTGGCTGCCGGCCATGCGCTCGGCTTCGGTGAGCGCGGCCATGATCGCGGCGGCGGTCTTCTCGACGTCGTTCACGCGACCGGCGCGCATTCCGCGCGACGCGCTCGTGCCGATGCCGAGGATGGACAGGCCGGTGGCCGTGCGTTCGCCGACGAGCAGCGTGACTTTCTGGGTGCCCACGTCGAGGGCGGCGATCGGAAGGTTCTTAGCCACGGCGAGCTGCCTTCTGTTGCGGGTTTCCGTGAGCGGGAGCCGACGCGCCCGTCAGAGCCCTGGCCGGCGCGCCGGCAGCCTCCGGCGTCTCGACGGCGTTCCGCTGCGCGAGCGCCTTGTCGGTGTGCGCCGCGAGCATCGCGGGCAGCTTGTCGTCGGCGCCGCGGATCACGATGCGGCCGGGATAGTCGGTGTCGATGACGCGCGCGCGGTCGGCGAGAGGGCCGAGCTCGGCCAGCGCGATCGAGAGACGGTCGAGGCCGGTTGCCGCGTTCTCGGGCTTGCCGAGGCGAACCGAAGCCTTGACGCCGCTCGCGTAGAGCCAGACGGCGCCGTCGTCGTCCATGTGCAGCTCGGAAACCTCGATCTGCCGCGTGGAGGCTGCGCCGAGCACGCCGAGCAATTTGCGCAGGCGCACGGCGTTCTCGGCCTGCGAGTCCGTGACGTCCCAGCCCGTGAGATAGGGAAGATCGGGAACCGACGACTGCTCGACTTCCTGGAAGAGCACGCCGCTCTCGTCCACGAGAAAGGCCTTGCTGCCCGCCACGGCGGCGGCAACCGAGTGGCGGCGCGAGACGGTCAGGTTCACCTGCCACGGGAAGTGGCGGGACACGCGCGCCTCGCGCACCCAGCTTGCGTCGCGCAGCGACGTGCCGATGGCTTCGGGGTCCACGTGCCAGAGTGAGGAGTCTTCGTAGAGACCGGCGATCTCGGCGAGGGTTTCGGGAGCGACGCGGGTTTCGTCGGAAGAGACGCGGATCGTGCGGAGACGGAAGTAGTCGTGCTCCATCACGTAGGGCACGACGCGGGCCCAGGCGGCCCACGAGGCGGTGGCGACGAGCGCGAGCGCACCGGATCCGACCGCGGCGCGGCGGACCCAGACGGCTGCGGCTGCCTTCGCCTTACGGGCGCGGTGGTTCCGCTTCATCCGACGGACCGAACTCGCCGATGAGTCGCACTTCCGGCTCCAGCCACACCCCGCACTTCCTCCACACCTCCTCCTGCACCACACTCATCAGTCCGCGGACATCGGACGCCGTAGCGCCGCCCAGGTTGATGATGAAGTTCGCGTGCTCCAGGGAAACCTGAGCACCGCCCTTCGTCGTCCCCTTCAGACCGGCCTTCTCGATCAGCCGACCGGCATACTCGCCGGGTGGGTTCTTGAAAATCGAGCCGGCGTTTGGATAACCGGCAGGCTGATTCCGTCTGCGCTTTTCCTGTACTCGCGCCACTACCTGCT
The DNA here is from genome assembly GCA_964475235.1 of uncultured Myxococcales bacterium. Taxonomy (GTDB): domain Bacteria; phylum Desulfobacterota; class Binatia; order UBA1149; family CAITLU01; genus DATNBU01. Next base: position 7,064 of record CAYYVZ010000078.1, read on the forward strand.
GCAGCCGACCCACCGACGAGCGGAGCAGACGGAAACGTAGCGAAGCTATCACAGCAGGACGGTCGAACGCCAGTTTTCTGTAAGAGAAATCAAGCTGTTCGCGCAGCTTTTCGACGACTTCGCCGTCCAGCGTGACCATCGTCATCGAAGTCAGCGACTGGCTGATCTCCCCTCCGAACGCGCCTGCGTTCATCTGGGCTGCGCCGCCGACGGAGCCGGGGATGCCGGCCGCGAACTCGAGGCCCGCCAGGCCGCGCGAGACGGTCTCCTTGGCGAGGCGGATGAAGCGCGTCGCCGCCCCGACCTCGAAGTGCACACCCGTCTCGTCCTCACCGGTCTCGCGGATGTAGGTGAAGGCCTTGCCGAGGCGCACGACGAGGCCGCGAACGCCCGCGTCCGACACGAGCACGTTGCTGCCGCCGCCGAGGCAGGTGACGGGCACCCCGAGCTCGCTGGCCGCTGCCAGTACGGCCGCCAGCGCCTCGACCGACGGCGGATCGAAAAACAGGTCTGCCTCGCCGCCGATCTGGAAGGTCGTGTAGCGGCGCAGGGAGTGGCGGGGAGACAGCAGGACGCCGGTGCCCACGCGGGCCCCGAGGGCTTCCATCCTCGGCGCAAGCGTCGCGGCGTCGATGGGAGCGCGGTCGCCGACGGCGGATGCCGGCGGCGGACCGGCTACAGCCTGGTTCACGCCGGCCTCGGCGTCTGCGAACGCAGGGTCTGAAGAATCGCAGGTCCGAGCTTGGTCACGTCGCCCGCCCCCAGGGTGACCACGAGGTCGCCGTCGCGAAGGCGCGCCGCGACCCGCTCGGCAAGGTCGGCGCCTGCCGCCTCGAAAACGACCTCGCCGCGGTGCACGCCGCCCGCCGCGCGCGCCAGCGAAGGGCCGTCGAAGCCGTCGATCGGCTGCTCGCCGGCGGCGTACACGTCGGTGAGCACGACCGTGTCGGCGTCGTCGAAGCACGATGCGAACAGGTCGAAGAGATCGGCCAGCCGCGAGTAGCGGTGCGGCTGGAAGACGGCGACGACGCGGCGACCTGGATAACCGAGGCGTGCGGCCTTCAGGGTCGCGCGGATCTCGGTCGGATGGTGGCCGTAGTCGTCCACGACGGTGATGCCCGCCGCCTCGCCCTTGATCTCGAAGCGCCGGAGAATCCCCTCGAAGCTCGCCAGCGCGTCGGCGCAGCGCTCGAACGCGAGGCCGAAGTCCATGCCGACGGCCATGGCGGCCAGCGCGTTGCGCACGGCATGCTCGCCTGGCATCGCGACACGCACGCGGCCGAGGGCCTTGCCGCGCGCGACCACGTCGAACGAGCTCGCGAGGCCGTGGAACTCGATGTTCTCGGCGCGAAGGTCGGCGTCCATCGAGGTGCCGTAGGTGACGTAGGGCTTGCGGATCTGGGGAAGCAGCGCGGCGATTTCCGGGCAGTCGAGACAGAGCACGGCCTGTCCGTAGAACGGCACCGCGTTGATGTAGGCCACGTAGGCGGCGCGAAGGTTCTCCATCGTGCCGTAGTGGTTCATGTGCTCGCGGTCGATGTTGGTGACGACGGCGACGGTCGGACGCAGCAGCAGGAAGCTTCCGTCGCTCTCGTCGGCCTCGACGACCATGTAGCGCGAGCGGCCGAGGCGCGCGTTGGTGCCGCCGAGGGACTTGAGGCGGCCGCCGATCACCAGCGTCGGGTCGAGCTCGCCGGCGCTCATCACGGCCGCGACCAGCGACGTCGTGGTGGTCTTTCCGTGGGCGCCCGCGACGCCGACGGCGCATTTGACGCGCATCAGCTCGGCGAGCATCTCGGCGCGCGGAATCACCGGCACGCGCCGCGCGCGTGCCTGGACGACCTCGGGATTGCTCGCGGCGACGGCCGACGAGATCACGACGACGGAAGTGTCCGCGCCGACGTGGGCGGCGTCGTGGCCGAAGAAAACCTCGGCGCCGAGCTCGCGCAGCCGCCTGGTCGTGTCGTTGTCGGCGAGGTCGGAGCCGGTGATCTGGTAGCCGAGGGTCAGCAGCACCTCGGCGATGCCGCTCATGCCGATGCCGCCGATGCCGACGAAATGGACGCGGCCGAGGTTTCTCTCGAGCGCAACCTCGCCGCCGTCAGTCGGAAACTGGAGAGAGGACCACCCCGGCCCGCTGCGGAAGCGTTCTTCGAGCGTCATGGCTTTTCAGGGGACCGTGAGTGCGTCGTCGGGAGGACTATTGGGCGTTCGGCCGAGGCCTCACTACTGTTGGGCGTTCGGCCGAGGCCTCACTACTATCGGGCGAGCGCGACCACGAGGTCGAGTACGCGCTCGGTTGCCCCGGGTCTTCCCATTGCCGCCGCGCGATCCGCCATCAAGCCTAGCGCGACGTTGTCTCCGAGCAACCCCTTCAGCACCTGCGCCAGCGAGCTTGCACAGCGATCGTCGTCCGCGACGAGGCGCGACGCTCCCGCGCTCTCGAGCTCGCGTGCGTTCTCGGTCTGGTGATCGCCCGCCGAGGTCGCGAGAGGCACGAGCACCGACGGCGTCCCGGTCGCGAGCAGCTCGGCAATGCTCGTCGCGCCGGCGCGGCAGACGGCGAGCCGGGCGCGCGCGTACATCGCCGGCATGTCGTCGATGAAGGCGGTCACCTCGACGCGTATGCCGGCCTCGCCGTAGGCGGCCGTCACCTCGTCCACGAAGGGCTTGCCGACCTGGTGCACGACGGGCGGCAGCCTGCCGCCGGGCAGCGTGGCCAGGAAGGCGGTGTCGCGCGCGAGCTCGCCAAGGGCGGCGACCATCGCGCGGTTGAGGCTTCTCGCTCCGGCGCTGCCGCCGAAGACGAGCAGGAGGTCGCGGCCCGACATCGTCGGGCGGGCGTCGAAGCCGCGGCGCAGCGGGTTGCCGGTGCAGACCGAGCGGCCGGCCGGAAACGAGGACGCCGTGCTCTCGAAGCTCGTGCAGACCTTCGTCGCGACGAGGCCGAGCGCGCGGTTGGAGATGCCGGGGCGGCGGTTCTGCTCGAGCAGGACGACGGGAACGCCGGCCGAGCGCGCGGCCAGCACGGCCGGCGCGGAAGCGTAGCCGCCGAGGCCGATCACCACATCGATGCCGCGGCGGCGGATCTCGCGGCGCGCGCGGCGGGCGGCGGCGATCATCTCGAAGATGGATTTGACGGCGGCGACCGGCGAACCGCCCGCGATGCCGTGGACCTTTTCGGCAACCAGCTCGAAGCCGGCCTTCGGAACCGCCCACGACTCGATGCCGCGCTCGGCTCCGAAGAAGACGACCTCCGTCGCGACGCCGCGCTCGCGCGCGAGCTCCGCCACCGCCAGCCCCGGAAACAGGTGCCCCCCCGTCCCGCCCCCCGCCACCGCCAGCTTCATCGCGAGAGCACGGAAATCGGGGACGGATCCCGATTTCGGACGAGGCTTTCGTTCGAGCAGCTGGTGATGACAACTTTCATTCGAGCGGAGTCCGACCTCGAAATCGGGATCCGTCCCCGATTTCCCCGATTTCCGTTCACCGCTCGCGCAGCTCGCGGGAGAGCGACAGCAGCAGGCCGGCGATCGAAAGGAAGGCCATGATCGACGAGCCGCCGTAGCTGATGAACGGCAGGCCGATGCCCTTGGTCGGCAGCATGCCGAGCACGACGGCGATGTTGATCATCGCCTGCAGCACGATGATCAGCGTGAGGCCGGCCGCCAGCAGCTGCGCGAAGTGATCGCTGTGCCGGTGCGCGATGCGGAAGCCGCGCCAGGCGAGAAGCCCGAACAGCACCACGATGATCGTGCCGCCGATGAGCCCGGTCTCTTCGCCGATCACCGCGAAGATGAAGTCGGTGTGGGGCTCCGGAAGATACCCCGACTTCGACGTCGAGTTGCCGAGGCCCTGACCGGCCACGCCGCCCGAGCCGAACGCCGCGAGCGCCTGCAGCAGGTGATAGCCCGCGCCGAGCGGGTCGGCTTCGGGGTTGAGGAAGGCCATCACGCGATTCCAGCGGTATTCCGACGTCCAGATCAGCGCGAATCCTGCGCCGCCGAGAGCCATCGCGGGAACCGCAAGCTGCCAGAGAGGCACGCCGCCGAGCAGCAGCATGACGACGGCGATGCCGGCCATGAGGGCCGTCGTGCCGAAATCGGGCTGCCCGAGCAGAATCGCGCCGATGACACCGAACGCGCCGAGCACCGGAAAGATCGTATACAGCGGATTCCGCGCGCGGTCGGATACCGAGTCGAGCCACGCGGCCGACGCGATCACGAAGGAGATCTTCACGAACTCCGACGGCTGCAGGTTGAAGACGCCGAGCGGAATCCAGCGGCGCGCGCCGTTCACCTCGATGCCGACGTGAGGAATGAGCGTAGCGATGACCAGAGGGATCGACGCGGCGAACAGCCAGTACGCCCGCTCTTTCAGGAAGTCGGACGGACAGCGCGAGCACACCCACAGCAGCACGGCGCCGAAGAGGGCCGACACCGTGTGCTTGAGGATCATGCGGTAGTTGTCGCCGAAGTGGTAGTTCGACACGAAGGTGCTCGCGTCGAAGACGAAGATCAGCCCGAGCGTGGTGAGGAGTGCCACGAGGCCGACGAGCCACGGATCGGGCCGGTCGGACATGCGTACGGAAACGCGCGGAAGGGCCAGCGCGGCCTCGATCGATCGTGCGTCGGAGCTTCCCCAGTTCACCCGCTCACCTCCACCTCTGCACCACTCATCCACCGTGAGCTGTTGTTCACAACCTCACCTCCACCACTCCACTCCGCCTCGCCTCGCGCGATCGGCGAAATCGGGATCCGTCCCCGATTCACAGCTCCCGAACCCACGCCTCGAACTTCGCGCCGCGGTCGGCATAGTCGCGAAACTCATCGAAGCTCGCACAGGCCGGCGCGAGCAGAACCGTGTCGCCGGCCCCGGCCTCCGTCGCCGCGCGCCCGACAGCCGCCTCGAGCCCCGGCTCGCGAACGACGCGCACACCCGATCCGGCCAGGGCCGTCTCGATCTCGGGAGCCGCCTCGCCGTAGGCAACGACGAGTGTAATGCGCGCGGCCTCTGTCGCCAACGCGCGGAAGTCGCAACCCTTCGAAACTCCACCGGCCAGCAGCACGACCCGGCCCTCGAACGCCCGCAGGCTGCTCAGCGCCGCCCCCACGTTCGTCGCCTTCGAGTCGTTCCACCAGGCCACGCCACCCGATTCGGCGACTTTCGCGAGCCGGTGCCGCAGCGGACGGAATGCAGCGATGGCGCGAGCAGCGGCACCAGCCGGAACACCGGCCCGGCGTGCCATCTCGACAGCCGCCGCGACGTTCTCGAGGTCGTGCGGAAGATCCGGCCAGCCGTCCGGCGGAAGGGCCACGCGGTAGCCCGCCGCGCCGACCGCCCTGCTCGCCCCAGCATCGCCGGGGTCGAAGGTCGAGACCGCGGCGCGCGTCGAGGCACGGGCCTTCCCCGTCCAGTTTCCAACGGTGGGCAGCACGACGAAGTCCGCAGGCGTCATGCGCTCGAAGAGGCGCAGCTTGGCCGCGAGGTATCCCGCCATGTCGCCGTGACGGTCGAGGTGGTCCGGAGTCAGGTTCAGCATCGCGGCGATGTGGGGATGGAACGTCGTCGCGTGCTCGAGCTGGAAGCTCGACACCTCGGCGACGACGCAGTCGAGGTCGCGGCCGACCGCGTTGCAGAGCGGATCGCCGAGGTTGCCGCCCGTAAAGACGCGCCGGCCGGCCTCGGCGAGGATGGCGCCGAGCAGGCTGACCGTCGTGCTCTTGCCGTTGGTGCCGGTGACGGCGAGCAGCATCCCGGTCAGCCGGTCGGCAGCGAACTCGATCTCGGGCTGGATCTTCACGCCGGCGGCGCGTGCGGCCGCGAGGATCGGATGCGAAGCGGGCACGCCGGGGCTCGGGATCAGCAGGTCGAGGCTGCCGGCACGGGCGAGCGCCGCGGCCGAATCGATACGCTGGACCGAGGCCGGCAGGCCTTCGGCGGCGATGGGCTTGTCGTCGGTGACGAGGACCGTCCAGCCTTCCGCGTCCGCGACCTTCGCGGCCGCGATGCCGCTGCGCGCGAGGCCGAGAACGAGGAGTGTCCCGGAGCTCAACGCAGCTTCAGCGTCGCGAGGCTCATGATCGCGCACAGCATGGAGATGATCCAGCAGCGCACGACGACCTGGGTCTCGGGCCACCCGGCCTTCTCGAAGTGGTGATGGATCGGAGCCATGAGGAACACGCGCTTGCCGCGCAGCTTGATCGAGCCGATCTGGATGATGACCGACAGCGCCTCGACCACGAACACGCCGCCCGCGACCAGCAGCACGAGCTCGTTCTTCGACGCCACCGCGACCATGCCGAGCACCGCGCCGAGGGGCAGCGAGCCTACGTCGCCCATGAACATCTGCGCCGGGTGCGCGTTGAACCAGAGGAAGCCGAGGCCGGCCATGGCGGTGGCCGCGCAGATGATCGAGAGCTCGCCGGCGCCGGGAACCGGAGTGATCAGCAGGTAGTCGGCGATGTAGGCGTGGCCGGCGCAGTACGAAAGGATCGCCAGCGTCACCGACGTCGTCATCACCGGGCCGATCGCGAGGCCGTCGAGCCCGTCGGTGAGATTGACCGCGTTCGACGCACCGACGACGACGAGCGCACCGAACGGGACGTAGAACCAGCCGAGGTCGGGCCTCAGGTCCTTGAAGAACGGCACGGCCAGGTGCGTGTCGTAGTCGGGCCGCAGGCACAGGACCACCATGGCCCCGCCGGCGATGAGAAACTGCCAGAGCAGCTTCTCGCGCGCCGACATGCCGGCGTTGCGACCCTGCTTCACCTTCGACCAGTCGTCGAGGAAGCCGACGGTCGCGAAGCCGAACGTCACGCCGAGCGTCGTGAGTACGTAGACGTTGGTGAGGTCGGCCATCAGGACCGACGCGATCAGCAGCGAAGAGACGATGAGAAGGCCGCCCATGGTCGGCGTGCCCTTCTTCACGGCGTGGTTCTCGGGCGCGTACTGGCTGACGGGCTGGCCGAACTGGCCGCTCTTCAGCCGCCGGATGAAACCGGGGCCGAGCATGAGCGAGATCGCGAGTGCGATCATCGCCGCGAGCATGGCGCGCACGGTGATGTAGCGCAGCACGTTGAGCGCGCCGTACGACGCCGCGAGCGGGTAGAGGAAGTGGTAGATCATTTTGCGCCGCCGGGCGGCGATGTTGCGCCGCCGGGCGGCGATGCGGCGGCCGTGATCCTGAGCGCGTCGACCACCTTCTCCATCGCCGATCCCCGCGACCCCTTCACGAGCACCGCATCGCCCGGGAGCCACACTCTGGCAACCTCGGCCGCGGCGTCCTCGTGGCGAGCGCACACGCGAACCCGCGCGGAGTCGAGGCCGGCCGCCGTGGCCCCCGCGGCGACGTGGTTCGCGAAGCTGCCGTAGGCGCAAACGAGCAGCGGATCGATGGCCGCAGCCTGGCTGCCGACGCGCCGGTGCAGCTCGGCCGCGCGGGGGCCGAGCTCGAGCATGTCGCCGACGACGACGATGCGGCGGGAATCGAGCCCGCCAAGAGTCTGGAGCGCGGCGGCGAGGGAGCCCGGGTTCGCGTTGTATGCGTCGTTGATGAGCGTAACGCCGCCGGGCAGCGACTCGGCCGACATGCGCATGGGCGGAGGCTTCATCAGCGAAAGCCCTCGTGCGATCGTCTCGAGGGAGACGCCGGCCGCGAGCCCGGCGGCCGCGGCGCCGAGCGCGTTCTGCACGTTGTGACGGCCGCCGAGCGGCAGCTCGACTCGCTCGCTCTGGTCCGCGAAACAGAGAAGGAACGACGACGAGTCGAGCCGGTCACAGCGAACGTCGGCGGCATTCACCTCGCCGGTCTGGCCGAACGTGAGACGGCGGCCCGGAAACTTGAAGCGGTCGGCCTCGCGCACCACGTTCGCGTCGTCGGTGTTCACGACCGCAACGGCGTCCTTCGGCAATCCCTCGAAGAGCTCGCCCTTGGCGCGCGCGACGCCTTCGATGGAGCCGAGGCCTTCGAGGTGGGCTTCGGCGACGCAGGTGATGAGGCCGACGGTCGGGCGGGCGATCTCGGTGAGGCGCGCGATTTCGCCGGGCACGTTCATGCCCATCTCGACGATGGCGGCGCGGTGGGCCGGGGCCAGTCCGAAGAGCGTCAGCGGCACGCCGATCAGGTTGTTGAGGTTCCCGTGCGTCGCCAGCACGTGGCCGTCGCCGAAGTGCGAAACGAAGATGGCGCGAAGCATCTCCTTCGTCGTCGTCTTGCCGTTGGAGCCGGTGACACCGACGAGAGGGCCTTGGAAACCTTCGCGCGTCCAGGCGGCGAGGTCTCCGAGGGCCTGCAGCGTGTCGAGCACCTCGAGAACGACGGGCGTCGTCGCGGCCGACGAGATCGCCTCGCGCACGCGCGAGGCCTTGCCCTTGTCGCACGCGATGCCGGACACGCCGGCGTCCGCCGCGGCTTTCGCGAAATCGTGACCGTCGAAGCTCGGCCCCTGGAGGCAGAAGAAGAGGTCGCCGGCAGCGACCGTGCGGCTGTCGGTGGAGACGCGCGAGAAGCTCACGCTGCGGTCGCCGTCCACGACGGCCGACATGGCGGCCGCCGCCTCGCCGAGCGTCGCGGAACGCGTGAGATCACGGCCAGCCATACCTCGTTCCTCCTCTTGCGAAATCGGGGACGGATCCCGATTGCGCGGCGCGCAAGCGGGAGCCG
>CAYYVZ010000079.1:0-15670 GCA_964475235.1 uncultured Myxococcales bacterium
CGAAAGAAGGCGTTGCATGGTTACCTGAGGGGCCCTGGCCAATTCGCTGCTCGAAGCCGCACGCGCCCCCCATCGATCCCCACGTAACCGGCGTCGAGGCGGCCTCGAAGCAACGGTAGTACGCGCCAGTCGGTTTCGTAGCAAGTCGCGAACGCGTGCGAATCCCCGTGGCCCCGCGGGACGCCGCGCGGCGGCCGTTGGAAGGCCGCCGCGGCGATCCGTTCGCCGGTTCAGCCCCTCTGGGCCCTTCGGCGCGGGGCACGTGGACGGCCCGCCATTTCCGGGGTTCCCGAGCGCCTGGAGGGCGCCGAGCGCGGAGCCGCGCGGCGCGTCTCGACCGCCGGAGGCTGGGCCTTCGGCGTGTAGTCGAAGCCGTCGAGCTTGCGGCGAGCGACAGGCCCCTTGCCGAGGGCTCTCTCGATGCCGCGGAAATCCGACTCGTCCTCGGGCGCCACGAACGTGATCGCATCCCCGGTCGCCGACGCACGGCCGGTGCGGCCGACGCGGTGGATGTAGTCTTCCGGGGTATTCGGGAGGTCGAAGTTCACCACGTGGCCTAGCGAGTCGACGTCGATGCCGCGCGCTGCGATATCGGTCGCGACCAGCACGCGAATCTCGCCGGACTTGAAGGCAGCCAGCGCCGCGGTGCGCTGGTTCTGCGATCGGTTGCCGTGAATACGGTCGGCGCGGATGCCGCTCTGGCAAAGGAAGTGGGCCAGCCGGTCGGCGCGGTGCTTGGTACGCGTGAACGCGAGCGCATCGCCGACGACGTTCTGCTCGAGCAGCGCGACGAGCAGCGAAGACTTGCGCGTCGAGGGTACCTCGTAGACGTGCTGGGCGACGCTCGTCACCGCGGCGGACTTGCGCTCGGCGCCGATACGAGCGGGATTGCGCAGCATGTCGTTCGCGAGCCTGGCGATCTCCGTCGGCACTGTCGCGCTGAAGAACAGCGTCTGGCGGTCCTTCGGCAGATAGCCGAGGATGCGGCGTACGTCCGGGAGAAATCCCATGTCGAGCATGCGGTCGGCTTCGTCGAGGACGAGATGCGCGACGCCGTCGAGACGGGCTGCGCCCGAGCGCAGGTGGTCGAGGAGGCGGCCGGGCGTCGCGACGAGGAGGTCCACTCCCGCACGGAGCGCCTGCTCCTGGGGCCTCATGCCGACGCCGCCGACGACGACGGCCGTGCGCAGCGGAGTACCGTGCGCGAAGCTCTTCGCCTCGTCGACGATCTGCGCCGCGAGCTCACGCGTCGGCGCGAGCACCAGGACCCGCGTGCCGCGACGCGGCGTCTCGAGCAGCTGGTGAAGGATGGGGAGAAGGAACGCTGCCGTCTTGCCGCTGCCCGTTGCCGCGCAGCCGAGCACGTCGCGGCCCCCGAGGGCCTCCACGATGGCATGCTGCTGGATGGACGTGGGCGTGGTGAAACCGCGCGCTTCGATGGAACGCAGGAGACTCGGGTGAAGCCCGAGCTTGGAGAAACTCATTCTGTGAGAACCTTGTGGCCGTCGCGGACAGGGCCGGGCGGCAGGTCCGCTGCGGAAATCCGGAGCGGACGGAGAGCGATGATCGGAGGAGCTGCGAAAAAGGCGGGGCGCAGAACCGGAAAATCGATATGGTCAGAAGTCGAGAGCTGCGCCGTCAGGAACGAACCGGAAGGAGAAACTCGCGTGACAGCCCCGCGGCTGTCGTGGTGAGAGCACAGTACGGACGACCCCGCCCGAGGTCAAGGCCCCAGGCGCCAGTCACTCGATCAGGGTGCCCATCCGCGAAAACCGCGGCCGGAAGGCCTCGGAGTCCCAGGACCAGTAGAGGATGAAGGCCTTGCCGAGGATGTCGTCGACGGGGACCGTGCCCCAGAATCGGCTGTCGTGGCTGTGGTCGCGGTTGTCGCCCATCACGAAGACCTGGCCCGGGGGGACCGTGAACGGCCCGAAATTGTCGCGCACGTTGCCGGGCATCACGCGTGCGTCCGGTGCGATGTACGCGTGGGGATCCTCGATCTGCTTGCCGTTCACGAAGACGACCTTGTTGCGGATCTCGATCGTCTCGCCCTCCACGGCCTTCACTCGCTTGATGAAGTCCTTCGAGCGGTCTTCGGGAAAGCGGAACACGACGATGTCGTCGTGCTCGGGCTTGAAGACCATCATCACGCGCTTCTCCGCGAAGGGGATGCGCAGTCCGTAGAGGAACTTGTTGACGAGAAGGTGGTCGCCGATCTGCAGCGTCGGCAGCATCGATCCGCTCGGGATCTTGAAAGCCTGGACGAGGAACGTGCGGATGAACAGGGCCAGCAGGATGGCCATGCCGAACGCTTCGGCATACTCGCGGAACGTCGACTTCTCGACCGTCTCCTGCGGAGCCGGCCGGTTTCCGGCCTGCTGCTGCCTGGCCGCCGGTTTGTCGGCAACCGCGTCTGTGGATTTCTTACTCACCGACTTTGAGAATGGCCAGGAAGGCCTCCTGCGGAATCTCCACGCTGCCGACCTGCTTCATCCGCTTCTTGCCTTCCTTCTGCTTCTCGAGGAGCTTGCGCTTGCGCGTGATGTCGCCGCCGTAGCACTTGGCCGTCACGTTCTTGCGCATCGCCTTGACCGTCTCGCGCGCGATGATCTTGCTGCCGATGGCGGCCTGCACGATGATCTCGAACATCTGCCGCGGGATCAGCTCCTTCATCTTGCTCGCGAGCTCGCGTCCCCGGGGGTACGCGCGGTCACGGTGACAGATCATCGAGAGCGCGTCCACTTTGTCGGCGTTGATGAGCAGGTCCACCTTGACCAGCTGCGAGGTCCGGAAGCCGATCTGCTCGTAATCGAGGGAAGCGTAGCCGCGCGAGGTGGACTTCAGGCGGTCGTAGAAGTCGTAGACGATCTCCGACAGCGGCATGTCGTACTCGACCACCACGCGACCCGCCGTCGGGAAGCGCAGGTCGGTCTGGGTCCCGCGCTTGTCCTCGCACAGGGCCAGCACGCCGCCGAGGTACTCGGCCGGCACGTGGATCGTCGCTTTCACGTAGGGCTCGGCGATCGAGTCCACGCGCGCGAGGTCGGGAAGCTTGGCCGGGCTGTCGATCTCGATCGTGGAGCCGTCGGTGAGCGTCACCGCGTAGATCACCGTCGGCGCCGTCGTGATCAGGCTCAGCCCGAACTCGCGCTCGAGCCGCTCCTGCGTGATCTCGATGTGGAGCAGACCGAGGAACCCGCAACGGAAACCGAAGCCGAGCGCGGTGGACGTCTCGGGCTCGTACGAGAACGACGAGTCGTTGAGCTTGAGCTTCTCGATCGCGTCGCGAAGCGCTTCGTAGTCGGCGCTGTCGACGGGATAGATGCCCGCGAACACCATCGGCTTGACGACCTTGAAACCCGGCAGCGCTTCGGCGCACGGCCGGCCCGCGTGCGTGAGCGTGTCGCCGACCTTGGCCTCGGCGATGTCCCGGATGGCGGCGGCGAGAAAGCCCACCTCACCCGGCCCGAGCGACGAGACCTCGACGGGGCCGGGCCGGAAGACGCCGACGCGCGTCACGTCGAGATCCTTCGTCGCCTGCATCAGGCGAATCCGGTCGCCCTTCTTCACGGTGCCGTCGATCACCCGGATCTGCACGACCACGCCGAGATAGGGATCGAACCACGAATCGAAAATGAGCGCCTTCAGCGGCGCGCCCGCCTCGGTCGCGGGCGGCGGGATGTGGGCGACGATCGCTTCGAGAACCTTGTCGACGCCGAAGCCCGTCTTCGCGCTGACCTCGACGGCCGCCGAAGCGTCGATCCCGATGATGTCCTCGATCTGCTGCCGCGTGCGCTCGGGGTCGGCCGCGGGCAGGTCGATCTTGTTGAGGACCGGCACGATCTCGAGATCGTGGTCGAGCGCGAGATAGACGTTGGCAAGCGTCTGCGCCTCGACGCCCTGGCTCGAGTCCACGATCAGCAGCGCGCCCTCGCAGGCCGACAGCGAGCGGGAAACCTCGTAGCCGAAGTCGACGTGGCCCGGCGTGTCGATGAGGTTGAGGATGTAGGTCTTGCCGTCGGCCGCCTTGTAGTCGAGCCGCACCGCGCGCGCCTTGATCGTGATGCCGCGCTCGCGCTCGAGGTCCATGTCGTCGAGCATCTGGTCCGAGCTCTCGCGCTTGCTCACCGTGCCGGTCAGCTCGAGCAGGCGGTCCGCCAGCGTCGACTTGCCGTGGTCGATGTGCGCGATGATCGAGAAGTTGCGGATGAGTTCGACGGGCATGCGTATGGAGGCCGGAATTCGCCGGGGAACCGCGACGGCTACGACCGCGACCGGAAGAAGTCAACCGTGGCTGTGAGCCCCTCGTCGAGCGTGACCGTGGGCTTCCAGCCGAGCACCCGGGCCGCGTGCGAGCAGTCGAGCACGCTGCGACGCACCTCCCCTTCCACGGCCGGAGCATGCACCGGAGGGACGTCGCGGCCGGTCAGGCGCCGGAGCTTCGCGTGCAGGTCGACCACGTTGGTCTCCAGTCCCGTGCCGATATTGACCGCGCCGCAGTAGTCCGAGCCCAGCGCGGCGAGATTCGCGCGCACGACGTCGCCGACGAAGACGTAGTCTCGCGTCTGCAGGCCGTCGCCGAAAATGCGCGCGCCGTTCCCGGCCAGCAGCGAGCGCGAGAAAATGGAGACGACTCCTGCTTCGCCGTGAGGGTTCTGGCGCGGTCCGTAGACGTTGGCGTAGCGCAGCGCCACGTAGCGCATGCCGAAGATGCGGTGGTAGTACTCGAGGTAGTGCTCGCCCGTGAGCTTGCTGACGCCGTACGGGCAGACCGGCACGGTGGGCTGCGCCTCGCAGGTCGGGAACTCGCTCGTCTCGCCGTAGACGGTGCCGCCCGAGGACGCGAAGAGCACGACCTTCGTACCGGCGCTGCGCGCGGCCTCGACGAGCCGCAGCATGCCTAGCACGTTCACTTCGGCGTCGAAGGCCGGGTCCTCGATGGAGCGGCGCACGTTCATCTGCGCCGCGTGGTGGCAGAGCACGTCGGGCTTCTCGGCGGCGACGATCCGGACCGCGTCTTCGCTGCGGATGTCGGCCTGGTGGAAACGCGCAGCCGCCGGAACCTGGTCGCGGCTGCCGCTCGAGAGGTCGTCGATCACCGCCACGTCGTGGCCGGCGCCGACGAAGGCGTCGGCGAGGTGGGAGCCGATGAAGCCCGCTCCCCCGGTGACCACGATCTTCATGCCGCGGCGGCGAGCTTCTTCTGGAAGAAGTCGATCGTGCGCGCGAGTCCCGTGTCGAGATCGACCTTCGGCTGCCAGTCGTTCAGCACGCGGCGTGCCTTCGAGATGTCGGGCTGGCGGACCTTGGGATCGTCCACCGGCAGCTCGCGGAAGACGATCTGCGATCTGGAGCCGGCGAGGTCGCGGATCTTCACCGCGAAGTCCTGGATGGTCATTTCCGACGGATTGCCGAGATTGACGGGATAGACCTCGTCCGACCACAGCAGGCGCGTGAGGCCCTCGACGAGGTCGTCCACGTAGCAGAAGCTGCGCGTCTGCGAGCCGTCGCCGTAGACGGTGATTTCCTCGCCCTTGAGCGCCTGGCACATGAAGTTCGGCACCACGCGGCCGTCGCGCATGCGCATGCGCGGACCGTAGGTGTTGAAGATGCGCGCGATGCGCGTCTGCACGCCGTGGGCCGTGTGGTAGGCCATCGTCATCGCCTCGAGAAAGCGCTTGGCCTCGTCGTAGACGCCGCGCGGACCGATCGGATTGACGTTGCCCCAGTAGTCCTCGCGCTGCGGGTGCACGAGCGGGTCGCCGTAAACTTCCGAAGTGGACGCCACGAGGATGCGCGCGTTCTTCTCGCGCGCGAGCCCGAGGGCCTTGTGCGTGCCGAGCGATCCGACCTTGAGCGTCTGGATCGGCAGCTCGAGATAGTCCACCGGGCTCGCGGGCGACGCGAAGTGCAGCACGGCGTCGAGCGGGCCCTTCACCCAGATGTAGTTGGTGATGTCCTGCTGGAGGAACGTGAACTTCGGGTTCTCGAAGAGGTGCGCGATGTTGTCGCGGTCGCCCGTCAGCAGGTTGTCGACCGCGATGACTTCGTGGCCGTCCGCGAGGTGACGCTCGCAGAGATGGGAACCGATGAACCCGGCTCCGCCCGTGATGAGGATGCGACCCATTCTGTTCCCCTCGCCTTCTTCTCTATGCGCTCAGGCCGCCGGCACCGTGCGGCCGATCGGGTAGTACGTGAAGCCGCGGCCGGCCATGTCCTTCGGCTCCCAGAGGTTGCGGCCGTCGAAGATCACCGGCGACTTGAGGAGCGACTTGATGCGGTCGAAGTCCGGGTGACGGAACTCGTTCCATTCGGTGACCACCAGCAGCGCATCGGCACCCGACAGCGCGTCGTAGTTCTTCGCGCAGTAGTTGACGGAGTCGCCGAACACCCCGCGCGCGACTTCCATCGCCTCGGGATCGTGCACGTTCACCTTGCAGCCGGCGTCGAGCAGGTCGCGCACGAGACCGATCGAGGGCGCCTCGCGCATGTCGTCGGTGCGGGGCTTGAACGCGAGGCCCCAGACCGCGAACGTGCGGCCCGACAGTGAGCCGTTGTAGTGGGCCGTCAGCTTCTCGAAGATGCGGCGCTTCTGGCGGTTGTTGACCTCGTCCACGGTGCGCAGCAGCGAGAACTCCAGCCCCGCCTCGTGAGCCGTGTGGATGATGGCGCGCACGTCCTTCGGGAAGCACGAGCCGCCGTAGCCGAGCCCCGGGTAGAGGAAATGCATGCCGAGGCGTCGA
The DNA here is from genome assembly GCA_964475235.1 of uncultured Myxococcales bacterium. GTDB lineage: Bacteria > Desulfobacterota > Binatia > UBA1149 > CAITLU01 > DATNBU01. The sequence continues at coordinate 6,744 of CAYYVZ010000079.1, forward strand.
TCCGTGCCGATGCCCTGGCGCACCGCCGACACGTCGGCGCCCACCTTCTCGCAGAGGTTCGCGATCTCGTTGATGAACGAGATCTTGACGGCGAGCAGCGAGTTGGCCGCGTACTTGGTCATCTCGGCGCTCGCGTTGTCCATCACGAGGATGGGCGCGCCGCCGCGCACGAACGGCGCGTAGAGATCCTTCATGACGTCGGCGGCTTCCTGGGTCGCCGCGCCGATCACGACGCGGTCGGGCTTGAGGAAGTCCTCGATGGCCGCTCCTTCCTTCATGAACTCCGGATTGGAGACGATGTCGTAAGGGTGCGAGGTGTTCTCGCTGACGATCTTGCGAATGGCGGCCGCGGTCCCTACCGGCACCGTGCTCTTGGTCACGATGATGCGGTACCCGTCCATGACCCGCGCGATGTCGCGCGCGACCTGATGGACGTAGCGCATGTCGGGAGCGCCGTCGTTCTCGCCCTGCGGAGTTCCGACGGCGATGAAGCAGACGAGGGAATCGCCGACCGCCTTCTTCACGTCGGTCGTGAACGAGAGACGCCCTTCCTCGACGTTACGCTTGATCAGCTCTTCGAGCCCGGGCTCGTAGATGGGCACTTCGCCCGCCTTCAGCCTGGCGATCTTCTTCTCGTCGATGTCGACGCACGCGACTTCGTTGCCGCTCTCGGCAAAACAGGTTCCGGCGACCAGCCCCACATAGCCGGTCCCGATGACACAGATCTTCACTCAGTCGTCTCCTCAGTCGCTGGGTAGCACCGACGGCGCTGCCGTCGCGCCGCCGTTGGCGCCCGGCGGTGAAAAGCCTGTACCCGCAAGGCCTTACCCGCCATTTCGCGAATACGCGAAAGTATCCGCAACTCTGCTCCCCGGCAAGTCATTACCGGCGATTCGTCGGCTTCCGTCCTGGGTCGAAAGGCGCTCGGTTACCGAGCAAATCCTCCCGTCAAGGCTCTCGCGGCAGGCGTGGGCGAGCATTTCTCCTGTCGTTACGCCGTCCGGGCAGTCGGTGGCGGTTTCAGCCGGACCCGGTCTTTCTTCCCGGGAAGGCAGCACCGGTTCACCGCACCCCAGCGCGCTTGCGCATGCCATCAGCCGCCGGCTCGACGCGATAGACGGTTCGTCAGCTCTCCACGGCCGGAACATCCTCGGGAACGACGAGACCGCTACCCACTGCCGAGGCGCGACAGCCGCGACCTGGCGCTCGAGAGCTCCGGCAGGTCTGCCGCCGCACGGGCAGAAACTCCGGGACGATCGGCAGAGCCAGTCCGCGCATCGGATCAGACCGCGTGCGTGGCGGGAAGATCGTCGGCGACGATGTAGGTCTTCTTGCCCTGGCTCTCGTGGTAGGTGCGCGCGAGCATCTCGCCGAGCAGCCCCATCGTGACGAGCTGGACTCCGGTGACGACGAGGAGGCCGGCGAGCAGCACGATGGGCCGGCCCGCCAGCGGGTGGCCGAGCACGATCTTCTCGAAGCCGAGCACCGCCATGATGGCCATGCCGAATCCGCCCAGAATCACGCCCCAGACGCCGAACACGTGGATGGGTCGCGTCGAATAGACCGACAGGAACTTGACCGTGAGCAGGTCGAGCACCACCCGCACCACGCGCGAGATTCCGTACTTCGACGTGCCGGCGATGCGCGGCCGGTGGTTCACGACGATCTCTTCCACGCTGGCGCCGAGATCGGCGGCGATGGCCGGGATGAAGCGGTGCATCTCGCCGTACAGGCGCAGCTCGCGCGCGACGTCGCCGCGGTAGGCCTTGAGCATGCAGCCGTAATCGTGGACGTGAACGCCGGTGATCGCGCGGATCAACCGGTTCGCGATCACGGACGGGAGGCGGCGGTTGACGAAATCGTCCTTGCGGTCGCGACGCCAGCCGGAAACCACGTCGCAGCCCTGCTCCAGCCTCTCGACGAGGCGCGCGATGTCGGCGGGGTCGTTCTGCCGGTCGGAATCGAGGGTGACGACGATGTCGCCGGTCGTGCGTTCGAGGCCCGCCGCCACCGCCGCCGTCTGGCCGAAGTTGCGCCGGAAGCGCACGACGCGCACGTGCGCGTCCTCCGAGCGGATGCGCTGCAGAATCTCCCACGAGTGGTCGCGCGAGCCGTCGTCGATGTAGATGATCTCGTAGCTGCGGCCGAGAGCAGTAAGCGCATCCGTCAATTCGGCATGCAGCGGCACGAGGTTCTCGACCTCGTTGTAGACCGGCAGCACGACCGAGATTTGCATTCCGTTCCTCTTGCTCGCCGAGCCTGTGGCTCGGGCTATTGCGGGCTCAGCTCTGGAAGTCGGTGATCGCCATGAACTGTCGGTAGCGCGCGTCCACGTCTTCGCGCTCGAGCGTGCGAAGGCGGTTGAGTCCGAAGTCCTCGACGGTGAACGAGGCGACCACGGTGCCGTTCACGATCGCGCGGCGCAGCGACCTGCTCGTCACTTCGCCGTCGGCAGCGAGGCTTCCGAACAGTCCGCCCGCGAAGCTGTCGCCTGCGCCCGTCGGATCGACCACGTGCTCGAGCGGAAACGCGGGAACCGCGAAGATTTCCTTGTCGCTGAACTGCAGCGCGCCGTACTCGCCGCGCTTGACGACGAGGTGCCGCGGTCCCATCCCGAGGATCTTGCGGGCGGCGCGCACGACGTTGCTCTCGCCCGCGAGCAGGCAGGCCTCCGAATCGTTGATGCTGAGCAGGTCCACCTGCGCGAGCAGGGCCTTCAGCTCCTTCGGCGCCGAGTTGATCCAGTGGTCCATCGTGTCGGCGCCCACGTACTCGGGCTTTTCGAGCTGCGACAGCACGTCCGCCTGGAGCGTCGGCATGATGTTCGCGAGAAACACGAACTCGCTGCCGCGGTACGACTGCGGCAGCTTCGGCTGGAAGCTCTCGAAGACGTTGAGCTTGAGGTCCAGCGTGTCGCGGATGTTCATGTTCTCGTGGTAGCGGCCGCTCCAGCGGAACGTCTCCCCGTCGGTCTCTTCGAGGCCTTCGATGTTGATGCCGCGTTCGACCAGGAAGCGCCGGTCGGCTTCCGGAAAGTCCTTGCCGACGACGCCGACGAGGTTCACCGGCGCGAAGAAGCTCGCGCCGACGGAGAAGTAGCTGCACGCGCCTCCGAGCACGTCTTTCGCGCTACCACCCGGCGTCTCGACGTCGTCGAGTGCCACCGATCCCACTACACATACGGACTTGGCCATGGTTCCCCCGTGTCTCTCTGCTTACTGGTGTTTTCGCCGCTCGAGCAGCAGGGCCAGCCTGCCACGCGTCTCCGGCGGAATCGCGTCCGGCGCCGTAAGGACGGCGTGCTCGAGCGCGCGGCCGCACTCGCAGCCGCGCGTCGCGGCGGAAATCTTCGTTGCGATGAGCGCGACCGCGCGGCGCGCAAGGTCGGCGTTGGCTTCGAGCACCTTGAGGATGTCGGTAACGACGACGCTCTCGGTCCCCGTGCGCCAGCAGTCGTAGTCGGTCGCGAGCGCGATCGTCGCGAAGCAGAGCTCGGCCTCGCGGGCGAGCTTGGCTTCCTGGAGGTTCGTCATGCCGATGACGCTCGCTCCCCAGCTCCGGTAAAGGTTCGACTCGGCCCGCGTCGAGAACATGGGGCCTTCCATGCAGAGGTAGGTGCCGCCTTCGTGCACCTTGGCGCCGGCCTCGCGCACGCAGGCCGCGACCAGCGACGACAGCGGGCCACAGAAGGGATCGGCAAACCCGACGTGCGCCACGCAGCCGTCGCCGAAGAACGTCGAGATGCGACCGCGCGTACGGTCGATGAACTGGTCCGGGACCACCACGTGCCCCGGTGCGATCTCTTCCTTCAGGCTGCCGACCGCCGAGATCGAGACGACGGCGTCGGCCCCGAGCTGGCGGAAGCCGTGGATGTTCGCACGGAAGTTGAGCTCGCCGGGAGAAATGCGGTGCCCGACTCCGTGGCGAGGAAGAAAGGCCACGCGCTGCCCGCCGATGTGCCCGACCACGTACGCATCCGAAGGCCTGCCGAACGGCGTGTCGAGCTCGACCGGCTGGGCGTCCACGAGGCCGTCCATGCGGTAGAGGCCGCTGCCGCCGATGATGCCGAGGAGTGGGGAATGCGTGGTCATGCGTCGTTCTGCTGCGAAAACCCGGGACGGGTACAGGTTTTTCCGCGGCGTGTCCTGCTGTCGTCGGCGGCGTTCAAGGAAAAACCTGTACCCGTCCCCTAACCGCGAATGAAGCGCACCGCGGGCCCAGCCTCGATCGTGAGGACTCGGACGGAGGGGAAGAGCTCCCCGTCGACGGTGAACGATTGCGGCTCGGCGAACTCGATCCGGAAGCGCCGGGCGATGTTGTCATACAGGGTATCGAGACCTGCGGGAAATCCGCGCCGGAATCTCGGCAGCCTCAGAAGGAGCTTTCCGGGCGACGCCGGGCCCGCGAGCACGTGGAAATAGCCCGTCTTGCGGCCGCTCAGGTAGAAGGGCTGCACGCCGAGCCCGATGTGTCGCACCGAGCTCGCGAGCACGAGCGTGTACTCGTCGTAGGGCAGCGGCTCACCGTCGCACTCCGCCCTCGCCTTCAGCGTCGGAACGATGCGGCGAATGAACTCTCCACCGGCCAGCCACGACAGCCCGCAGCGCAGGAGCAGGCCCGCCGCGCTCGCCGGCCTCGGGTTCGCGCCTTCGTAGTATTCCTCGAGGAAGTGCGTGATCAGGCCGGCGCCGACGATGCTCCCGTAGATCTCGCCGTTCGCGCGCAGCAGCGGCCGGTCCATCGTCACGAAGGGCCGCCGCGCGCGGTAGCTCGACATGACCTTGCCGAGAAACGCCTCGGGCCGCGTCGGGCCGCCGATCGTGCGCGAGACGTTGTTGATGGTGCCACCGCGCAGCGCGACGAAGAGCGGAAGATCGTTCTCCCCCCAGACGCCGACCGCGCGCGAGATCGCGTGGCAGAGCGAGCCGTCGCCGCCGCTCACCGCCAGGACGTCAAATCCGCGTTCATGGAAGCGGCGCAGGGCCGCATCGAGCGCCTCGAGGTTTTCGGTCTGGACCACTTCCCCGTCGCCCCCGACGACCGCGACGAGGTGGTCCGCCGTGGCAGGCCGGCCCCTGTTTCCCGAAGCGCGGGGATTGACGATGACGCCGATGCCGGGCACTCGCGATCAGCTCTCTTTCTGCTCGTCCGGGCTCGGCTTGCCGGCGCTCGCGCGGCGCGGCTTGTCCGCGCCGGCTTTGGCCGCGAGTTGCCCGCAGGCCGCGTCGATGTCGCGTCCGCGGCTCGCGCGCACCGTCGTGTGAATGCCGGATGCGAGCACGCGCTCCTGGAACGCCAGCACGCGCTCGTCGTCGGGACGCCGGAACGACGACCCTTCCCATTCGTTGAACGGAATGAGGTTGAGCTTGACCGGCAGCCCGCGAAGCTGCCTGACGACGGCGTCGGCCGCCGCGAGGTCGTCGTTCACGCCGTCGAGCAGCGTGTACTCGAACGTGATGCGCTTGCGGCGCGGCAGCTCGAGGCGGCGGCACGCGCCGATCAGCTCGTCGAGGTTGTAGCGGCGATTGATGGGCATCAGCTTGTCGCGCACTTCGTCGATGCCCGAGCCGAGCGAGATCGCGATGTGGACGTCGGTCTCCTTCACGAGACGCTCGAGCTGGGGCACGAGGCCGACCGTGGAGACGGTGATGCGGCGAGGAGAGATGCCGAGGCCCCACCGCGACGTCATGATCTCGAGGGCCCGCACGAGGCGGTCGTAGTTCGCGAGCGGCTCTCCCATCCCCATGAAGACGTAGTTCGTAAGGGGATCGGGCTTCGCGACCTCGCGCGCCATCATTACCTGCCCGACGATTTCGAAGGGCTCGAGGTTGCGGACGAGGCCGAGGCGCGCGGTCGCGCAGTACGCGCAGTCGAGCGCGCAGCCGACCTGGCTCGAGACACACAGCGTGATTCGCTCGTCGCGCGGGATCACCACGCTCTCGACGACGCGCTGGTCGGCGAGCCCGACGAGGAGCTTGCGGGTGCCGTCGCTCGACTGGCTGAGATGGGCCTGCGACGGCCGCGAAGTGTCGAAGTCTTCCTCGAGCGCGTCACGCAGCACGGCGGGGAGATTGTGCATCTCCGCGACGTCGCAGGGGGGACGGTTATAGAGCCAGCCCGCGAGCTGGGCTGCGCGGTACGCGGGGAACTCCCGCGCGGCGCACCACTCCTCCAGCTCGCCCAGAACGAGCGAGCGGACATTGGTCCGCCCCTGTCGGGGCGGTTGGCGGCGCCGCGGCGTCGAAGCCTTCGCCTTCGACGCAGGTGCCGCGTCGCGAGGCTCTTCTGCTTCGATCACCGCGAACCGCCTCAGGCCGCCTCAGCGGCTGTGAATCTCCAGTCCCTGGAAGAAGTAGCCGATCTCGAACGCCGCCGTATCGGGTGCGTCCGAGCCGTGCGCAGCGTTGCGCTCGATATTGGTGCCGTAGAGCTTGCGCACGGTGCCCGCGTCGGCCTTCTCCGGGTTGGTCGCCCCGAGCAGCTCGCGGTGACGCAGGATCGCGTTGTCGCCCTCGAGCACCGAGACGACGACGGGGCCCTCGGTCATGAACGTGCAGAGGTCGCCGAAGAAGGGACGCTCCTTGTGCACCGCGTAGAAGCCTTCGGCCTGGGGGCGCGAGAGGTGGATCATGCGCGTGGCGACGATCTTGAGGCCGCCCTTCTCGAAGATGGAAAAGATGCCGCCGATCGCGTTCTTCGCGACCGCATCCGGCTTGACGATGGAGAGAGTTCTTTCAGCCATGGGTCCTTGTTGTCCTTGAGTGCTTGATTTCCGTCGCGCCGTCTCAGTAGCCCATCACGGCCACGAGGGTTTCACCGAGCTGCGCGGGGCTCGGCGCGACCTTGATGCCGGCCGCTTCGAGCGCCTCGATCTTCTCGGCCGCCGTGCCCTTGCCTCCGGAGACGATGGCGCCTGCGTGGCCCATGCGCTTGCCCGGAGGCGCGGTCTTGCCTGCGATGAAGCCGGCGACCGGCTTCTTCATGTTGGCCTTGATCCAGCTCGCCGCGTCGATTTCCGCCGCGCCGCCGATCTCGCCGAGCATGAACACGCCGTCGGTGTCCGGGTCGTCGTTGAAGAGCTTGAGCGCGTCGATGAAGCCGGTGCCGATGATCGGGTCGCCGCCGATGCCGATGCACGTCGACTGGCCGATGCCGCGCAGCGTGAGCTGGTGAACGCACTCGTACGTGAGCGTGCCGCTCTTGGAGATCACGCCGATGCGGCCCGGCTTGTGGATGTAGCCGGGCATGATGCCCACCTTCGCCTGGCCCGGCGTGATGATGCCCGGGCAGTTCGGGCCGATCAGGCGCGCCGGGTGGCCTTCGAGCGCGCGCTTGACGCGCACCATGTCGGCGACCGGGATTCCTTCGGTGATGCAGACGATGAGGCCGATGCCGGCGTCGGCCGCCTCGAGGATCGCGTCAGCCGCGCCCGCGGGCGGCACGTAGATCACCGAGACGTCGCAGCCCTGCTGTTTCACGGCGTCGGCGACGGTGTCGTAGATCGGCACGCCTTCCCACGATGTGCCCGACTTGCCGGGTTTGACCGCCGCGACCATCTGCGTGCCGTAGTCGCGGCAGCCCTGGAGGTGGAACTGGCCCGTCTTGCCGAGGCCCTGCGTGAGAACGCGGCTTTTCGAGGAGAGAAGAACCGACATCAGTGAGCCCTCTGGCCGGCCGCTTCGACCGCCTTCTTCGCGCCGTCCGCCATGTCGGTGGCCGTGATGATGCCGAGGCCCGACTCGGCGATGATGCGCTTGCCCTCTTCGACATTGGTGCCTTCCATGCGCACCACGATCGGAATCTTGACCCCGACCTGCTTCGAAGCCTCGACGACGCCCGTCGCGAGCACGTCGCACTTCATGATGCCGCCGAAGATGTTGATGAAGACGGCCTTCACGTTCTCGTCCGACAGGATGATCTTGAACGCTTCGGCGACCTTCTGCGTGGTGGCGCCGCCGCCGACGTCGCAGAAGTTTGCCGGCGCGCCGCCGTGGTGATGGATGATGTCCATCGTCGCCATCGCGAGGCCCGCGCCGTTGACCATGCAGCCGATGTTGCCCTCGAGAGCGATGTAGCTGAGGTCGAACTTGGCGGCCTGCTGCTCCTTCGGGTCTTCCTCGTGCTCGTCGCGCAGCGCGCGGATCGCGTCGTGGCGGTAGAGCGCGTTGTCGTCGAGCGAGATCTTCGCGTCGAGCGCGAGCGGGCTGCCGTCCTTCGTCTCGACGAGGGGGTTGATCTCGACGAGCGAGGCATCGGTACCGACGTAGGCGTTGTAGATGCCGTGGAAGAACGCGACCCACTCGTCGAGCCTGGCCGCGGGGCAGCCGAGCAGGAACGTGAGGCGGCGCGCCTGGTGGTCCTGGAGGCCGAGCGCGGGGTCGATCTGCACGCGGAAGATCTTCTCGGGCGTCGTCTCGGCGACGTGCTCGATGTCCATGCCGCCGGCCTGGCTGGCCATGAAGATCACGCGCCCGGTGCCGCGGTCGAGCAGGACCGAGAGGTACAGTTCGCGGCCGATGTCGCAGCCTTCCTCGATGAGGACGCGGCGCACCTGGCGGCCGGAAGCGCCCGTCTGGCGCGTCACGAGGATCTTGCCGAGAATGTCTTTCGCGGCCGACTGCGCGTCCGCCGCGGACTTGACGACGCGTACGCCGCCCTTCCTGCCATGCTTCGGCAGTCCTTCCTTCGCGAGGTTCTTCTCGAAGACCTCGCCGGCCTGCGCTTCGCTGTCGACGATGGCGCCCGCACCGCGGCCGCCTGCGTGGATCTGCGCCTTCACGACGCAGACCGCACTGCCGAGCTTGGTCGCGATCGCACCGGCCTGCTCGGGCGTCTCGGCGACCTCGCCGCGCGGCACGCGCACGCCGAAGCCGGCGAGCAGCGCTTTTCCCTGAAACTCGTGAACGTTCACGTTGTCTTCCCTTTCC
>CAYYVZ010000080.1:0-15636 GCA_964475235.1 uncultured Myxococcales bacterium
ATCTACATGGAGCGCCTGCGCCGCGAGTACGGCTGCGAGGTGATCGCCGGCAAGCCGCAGGTCGCCTACCGCGAGACCATCACGCAAAAAGGCGCGTTCAACTACACGCACAAGAAGCAGACCGGCGGCTCGGGCCAGTACGCGAAGATCGGCGGGTTCCTCGAGCCGCTCCCCGCGGACGCGGTCGAGACCTACGAGTTCGTCGACGAAGTCGTCGGCGGCGCGATTCCGCGCGAGTACGTTCCGGCCTGCGACAAGGGCTTCCGCGAAGCCATCAAGAAGGGCGGGCTCGCCGGCTTCCCGGTCGTCGGCGTGCGGGCCGTCATCAACGACGGCGGCGCGCATGCGGTCGATTCGTCGGAAATGGCGTTCAAGACGGCCGCGCTGATGGCCTTCCGTGAAGGCTTCGACCGTGCCAAGGCCGTCCTTCTCGAGCCGATCATGAAGGTGGAAGTCGAGGCTCCGGGCGAGTTCCAGGGCTCGGTGGTCGGCCTCATCAACCAGCGCCGCGGCATGGTCCTGGAGACCACGACCGAGGACGGTTCGTTCATCGGGATCGCCGAGGTGCCGCTCAACACCATGTTCGGCTTCGCGACGGATCTTCGCTCGAGCACGCAGGGCAAGGGCGGCTTCACGATGGAGTTCGCCAAGTACGCGCAGCTTCCGAAGGGCGAGCAGGAAGAGCTGATCAAGCTGCAGAAGGAAAAGTCGGCGGCGTAAGGAACGTCCCCTCGCCTCCCCGAAGCGAAGGGGCCACTCTCCACCTGGAGTCAGGGACGCTGAGGCGTTCCCGGCGGCGATGGAGGAGACGGTGCACGAGGGCGATCGGAACCAGCATCAGGGAATCGTCCACGGGTACCGCCCACCACCGAAGGAGAGCTTCGACTGGCTGGCGGCCGTGCTGCGCATCTGGTTCGCACCGGTGTTCTCCGGCACCGAGCACATTCGCGCCGATCGACCGTCGCTGTGGGTCGGCAATCACACGATCTACGGCCTCGTCGATATCCCGGTATTCGCCACCGAGATGCACCGGGCCCACGACGTGTTCCTTCGCGGGCTTGCCGATCGCAATCACTTCATGGTTCCCGGCTGGCGCAACACCATGGCCAGCCTGGGGGCCGTCGTCGGAACGCGCGAAAATTGTGCGGCGCTGATGGAACAGCGCGAGCACATCCTCGTGTTTCCCGGCGGGGGACGTGAAGTGATGAAGCGCAAAGGCGAGCGCTACAAGCTCATCTGGAAGAACCGCACCGGGTTCGCGCGCATGGCGATCCGCTACGGCTACCCGATCCTGCCGTTTGCGTCGGTCGGCGTCGAGGATGCCTTCGACATCTGGATCGATGCGGACGACGTTCTCGCTTCGCCGATCGGCCAGCTCCTCACGCGCGCCGGGCTTACCGGCAACCTCCTGAGGGACGGAGAAGCGATCCCGCCGCTCGCGCGAGGCCTGGGCCTGACGATGCTGCCGCGTCCCGAGCGCCTGTACTTCGGAATCCTCCCGCCCATCGACACCACTTCTTACGCCGGACGCGAAGACGACGATCGAGCCGTCCTCGAGCTGCGCGACCGCGTGCGCGACGCCATTCGTGACGAGATCGCCCGACTGCAGGAGGTACGCAGGAACGACCACGAGGCCGGCTTCCTGCGCAGGCTGATCAACCGCCTGTGAAGCGCGATCCCCGGGTCCACGATGCGGCCGCTCCCGCGGCGACGGGAACCGGTCTCCACACAGCAGAATTAGTCGGCAGCATGACGGCTGCCGACGGCGAATCGTTGGCTCGGTCGCGGGAACGTGCCAGCTTTTCCGCGTGAGCGTTGCAGCCGGGCGAAAGGTCCGCTTCTTCTACCGCGACGAGTACGTCTATGACGTCCTCGAGAGCGGAATGCGGCACACGTTCGACGTGCTTCGCTCGCGGCGCGTTCGCGACGCACTGATCGGAGCCGGCCTGGCCGAAGCGGCCGATTTTCTCGCGGCTCCCGCTCTGTCGGATGCGCAACTCGCGCTCGTGCACACGCCCGAGTACGTCGCTGCCATCAAGGACCCCGCGCTGCTGGCGCGCTACCTGTTGCTCGACCCCGGCCATCCCTGGGATCATCGCCTGCTGCAGCCGTTTCTGTTCGCTTCGGGCGGCACCGTGGCCGCGGCCAGGATGGCCCGCGCCGAATCGGGTGTCGCGGTCAACCTCGGGGGAGGGTTTCACCACGCGCAGGCAGACAAGGCCGAGGGGTTCTGCGCGATCGCAGACGTCGCCATCGCGATCCGCCAGCTCCGCGGAGAGGGAGCGATCGAACGGGCTCTGATCGTCGACCTCGACTACCACCATGGCAACGGCAACGCGCTGATCTTCGCTGCCGACGAGAGCGTGTTCACCTACTCGCTCCACTCGGTGCCGTGGTGCTTCATCGAGAAAGAGAACAACCAGGACGTGATGCTGCCCGAACGCGCGAGCGACGAGCAGTACCTCCACGCACTCCGCTCCACCCTGCCGGCCGTGCTCGACCGCTTCGAGCCCGACCTCGCGTTCTACCTCGCCGGCAGCGATCCGTTCGTGGACGATACCCTCGGCGACGCGTGCGTGAGCGAGGACGGGATGCTCGAGCGCGACCGGTTCGTCACGCGGCTGCTTCGCGACCGCGGGATTCCCGTCGCCGTGACGATGGCCGGTGGCTACGGGCAGTCGAGCTGGCGCATCTACCGCAATTACTTCTCATGGCTGATCGCCGAGGCGCGCGAGGATGGCGCATGACCTCGCTGGTGCTCGGCCGCTATGGCGAATCCGACCTGCTCGCCATGTTCGGCGATGCCGGCGTCCTCGAGAAGATCGAGAAGCGCGGGTTCCGCGACCCGGCCATCGAGATCGACGCCTCGCAGGGACCTCTGACGCACGTCCGGCTGTTCGCAACCAAGGCAGGAGCCCGCCTGCTTCTGCTCGACGCCTGCCTCACGGAGGTGCGGGTCGCAGCGAGCAAGGCCGAGGCCGCCGGATGCGCGACCGAGACGCCGCTCGACCTCGTGGTCGTCTACTGGCTGCGCGAGCAGGATCCTACCGCGGAGTTCGACGCCGACCACCACAGGCTGCCGCTGCAGGAGCACCCCGGGCTCGGCGTGCTGCGAAGCGCCTTTCGTGTGGCGCTGCGCATGGCACGCGAGCTCGGCAAGAACGGTATCGCGGCGTTGCCGAAGTACTTTCACGATGCGGCCATCTTCTATCGCTCGCGACTGTTCCTGTTTCTCGACCCGGACGAACAGGGCCGCTTCGAAGCGCTTCTGCGCGATCTCGCCGACCTCTCGCTGGACGACGCGAGCGTGGCGCTGGCCGGCTCGGCCGTACGCGACGCCGGTGGACGCGTCGTCTGCTGGCAACCCGGCTTCCAGGTGATGCCGCTGTCGCCGGAGCTCGCCGACCGCTTTCACGGCGCGGCATATCAGCAGGCATGCGCGGCCAGCTTCGAAGCGAAGCGTTTCACGGTCGATGCCGACGCGCTCGCCGCGGCCCGCAGCATCTACCAGAAGAGCCTGTCGCCGGCGTGAGAACGCGGCCCTGCGGCGCGATGCGCGCTCGACTTAGGATCGCCCCCCGATCAAAACAGCGCTGAACCGATGTGCGAGCACGAACAGCACCAGCCACGGAGCACTGTCCGTGGCTACCGCCTGCGGCGCAGGCTGAACGAGAACGCCACGAGCAAGCGCGTGCGCCACGGCACTCTCCTTCTCGCCATCGCCCTCGTCACGGTGGCGACCGCACCGGAAGCCTCCGAGAACGGGATGCCTGCTCCCATGCGAGGTACGGCCGGGGTGCAGTCGCCGGCCGCAGCGCCCGCACCTGCGCCGACGCCGTGGGTGCGCGGCAAGGTCCTGGAGACGATGGACGCAGGCAACTACACCTACGTACACATCGACACCGGCAGCGGGAAGAAATGGGCCGCCGGTCCCAGGACCGCGGTCAAAGTGGGCGATGAAATCGCCTTTCCGGGCGGCGCGCTCGAGATGCCGAACTTCGAGAGCAAGTCGCTCGGCCGCCGGTTCGAGTCGATCGCCTTCGTCGGGGCCCTCGTCGTGGGCGATCCGCCGGCGGCCGGCAAGGCGGCCGCAACAGACCCGCACGCGGGCATACCGGGCATGGCCGGTGGCGGCGATCCTCATGCCGGCGTGGCCGGGGTGCCGCCGAAGTCCGCTCCACACGGCGCCCCCTCGGGCAGTTCCGAGCCCCAGATCGACACGAAGAACATCGCCAGGGCGAACGGTGGGTACACGGTCGGCGAGATCCACGACAAGCGTAGCGAGCTCGAGGCGAAGGAAATCAGCGTCCGCGGCAAGGTGGTCAAGTTCAACGCCGGCGTGATGAGCAGGAACTGGATCCACCTTCGCGACGGCAGCGCCGGCCAGGCCGGCGCGAACGACCTGACGGTTACGACGGACGATCGAGCCCAGGTGGGCGACACGGTGGTGGTCAAAGGCCGCGTCGGCGTCAACCGCGACTTCGGCTTCGGCTACCGCTACGACGTCATGCTGGAGTCTGCGACCGTCGACGTCGAAAAGTGACGGTCGACATGAAAGCACCGGCATGGAGGCTCGGCGCCGCAGACCTCGCAGCGGCCATCCGCCGGCGCGAGGTCTCGAGTCGTGACGCCCTCGATTCGATCCTCGCGCGCGTCGATGAGGTCAACCCGCACATCCATGCGATCTCCGAAGTCCTCACGGACGAGGCGCGAGCGGCCGCCGACAAGGCCGACGCTGCTCTCTCACGCGGCGAGGCGACCGGCCCGCTCCACGGAGTGCCGTTTTCGGTGAAAGTGAACGTCGACGTGGAAGGTTCGCCGACCACGTCGGGCATGCCCGCGTTCGCATCAGATCTTCCCGCACGCGACGCCCCCGTGGTGGCGCGACTCCGTTCTGCAGGAGGAATCCCGTTCGCGCGCACGAACATGCCGGACCTCGGGCTTCGCTGGCACACCGACAGCCCGCTTCATGGCGTCACGCGCAACCCGTGGAACGTGCGACTCACGCCGGGAGGCTCGAGCGGAGGCGAGGCCGCCGCACTCGCGACCGGCATGACCCCTCTCGGCATCGGCAACGACGTCGGTGGATCCGTGCGCTGGCCTTCGCAGTGCTGCGGCACGACAGCGCTGCGTCCCACGCAGGGTCGCTTTCCACACCATGCGTCGACGTTGCCGATGGAAACGCCCATCGCGCTCACGATGTTCCTGACCGACGGACCGATGGCGAGGTACGTGCGTGATCTCCGGCTCGCGCTCTCCGTTGCAGAAGGCCAGTCGGCCGAGGACCCGTGGTCGGTTTCCCCGGCACCGACCGCATCGCAGCGACCGCTTCGCGTGGCGCTCACCACCGATCCCGGTCGCGCCGGCTGCGACGAGGCGATCGCGGCCGGCGTCGCGACCGCAGCCGACGTTCTCCGCGGCGCCGGCTGTGTCGTCGAAGTAGACGAGCCTTCGTCGATCGTCGAAGCGCACGAGCTCTGGGGCTTCCTTCTGGCCGCGGAGACGCGCGAGACCGTGCTTCCGCTCGCGGAGTCGATGCTGTCGGCCGATGCGCACGCGGTGATCCGCTCGCTCGTCGCTCCGTTCCCTGAGCCCGAGCTCGCCACGTACATGGAAGGACTGGCGCGCCGCACTCGCATCGCGCGTGAGTGGGCCCGCTTCTTCGATCGTTACGACGTACTGCTGGGACCGGTGAGCTGCCGGCCGGCTTTCGCCGTCGGCTACGACCTCGCCCCGGGCGGGATGAACGACATCATGCACGGCATGCGCCTCGTGACCGCATGTAACCTGCTCGGGTTGCCGGCCGCCGTCGTACCGGTGGCAATCCACCAGGGGATGCCGCTTGCCGTGCAGATCATCGGGGCGCGACACCGCGACGAGACGTGCCTGGACGCCGCGGAGATGATCGAGTCGGCGTGCGGGGTGATCACGCCGATCGAGGTCAGGAGTTAGGACGGAGGGGGCATGTCCGAATCGTCCACGCATCCTCACGCCGCGCGTACGCCGCACCCCCATTCCGAAGGCGCGGAGGCGGGTCGGCAGCGGCGCTACGACGACGCTCCGCGCAGGGTGTACTGGGAGCTCACGCGCGCCTGCGGCCTTGCGTGCAGGCATTGCCGCGCAGCAGCGCTGCACGAGCGGCTCCCCGACGAGCTGACGACCGAGGAAGCGTTTTCGGTCCTGCGCTCGCTCGCCGCAGCGAAACCCGCTCCGGCGGTCGTGCTTACCGGCGGCGATCCGCTCGAGAGGCCGGACTTCTGGGAGATCCTCGACTATGCGACGGGCGTCGGGCTCCACGTCGACGTTGCGCCGAGCGTGACCCCGAAGCTCACGCGCGAAGCGGTCCTGGAGCTCGGCCGTCGCGGTGTAGGCGCGATGTCGCTCAGCCTCGACGGCTCCGACCCGCAACGTCACGACGGCCTGCGTGGAATCTCCGGCTGCTTCGACATGACGATGACGGCGGCCACGTACGTGGCCGAGGCCGGCATCCCTTTGCAGGTCAATACGCTCGTGACTGCGGACACTCTCGCCGACATGCCGGCGATCCGCGAGCGGGTGGCAAAGATGCGTGCGCGCCGCTGGAGCCTCTTCTTTCTCGTTACGACGGGACGCGGATCGACGCTTCCCCAGATTTCTCCCCGTGAGGCAGAAGAGCTGCTGCGCTGGGCCTGCGGCCTGGGACGCGACGCGGGCTTCGTCGTTGCCGCCACCGAGGCGCCGATGGTACGTCGCGTGCTGCTCGAGCTGCGCGGCGAGGGCCCCGAGGCGGCGGTCGCCGGCGCGGGAATGCGCGACGGCAACGGGATCCTGTTCCTGTCCTACTGCGGAGACGCCATGCCGTCGGGCTTCCTCCCTATCGCGATCGGCAACGTTCGCGAGAGCGATCCGCTTACGCTCTACCGCGAGTCCGAGCTGATGCAGAAGCTGCGGCGTCCCGATCTGTTCGGCGGCCGCTGCGGTGTCTGCACCTGGCGCGAAGTCTGCGGCGGTTCGCGCGGGCGCGCGTACGCCGCGACCGGAGATCCTCTCTCGGAAGATCCACTTTGCGTGTACCAACCGTGAACCAGGAGCATCCGACGCTCACAAGAACACAGTCGTGGGCTGCTCAGTCCCCTGCCCTCGCGTCCAGATGCGCGCGCAGCTCCGCCGGCAGTTTCAGTTTCGCTGCCAGTGCGTCGAGGTAAACCCGTTCGACCGCCTGATCCGGATCGATGGCCAGGCGCGACGCGAGATACAGTTCGGCCGCCTGTTCCTGGCTCGTGGGCGCGGCCGCCAGCGTCTGCAGGTCGTCGGCCCTCGAAAGCGCATCGAAGACGTACGCTTTCTCCTCCGCGCCGAGTCCGAGCCGTTCGACTTCGCCGAACAGGCGGCCCTGTTCCTCGGCATCGACGTGGCCGTCGGCCTTGGCCGCCGCGATCATGCCGCGGACGAGGACGAGCTCGAACGAGGTGCCGTCGGCAGCCGGCCTGGTATGCGGGAGGTTCGCCGGTGCGACCTCGGCAATCTCGTTCGACGTCGCCGGTCCGGCCGGCTGCACCGACTTGCCGCCCCGATAGTCCTGGTACGCACGGTAGGCGAGCGCCCCCAGCGCCGCCGCTCCGCCGTAGCCGAGCGCCCCGCCGGTGAGCTTGCCGACTTTCTTTCGAACCTTCTTGTTGCCGAGAAGAAGGCCGAGCACGCCGCCTGCAAGCGCGCCGCCTGCGAATGCCTGGGTCCCTCCCGCCTGATCCAGGTTGCGCTGGGCCTGTCGGCCCATGTCCTGCAAGCCGCCGGCGGCCTGGCCTCCGAGAAGCTGCTCGAGCAATAGTTTGGCGTCCAACGTGTCCTCTCCTGCGATGATTTTGAGCGCCGGCGACGGAGCGGTCGCACGACGCGCCCCGGAGGGACTTCGGAGCGTGTCGAAAATTCAGTCGCGGGCGCAGTTTGGCTCCGGCCGGCCTCCGCGCGGCCGCCGCTACTTCCGCCGACGTCCGACGTTCCCGGATGCGGCTACGGCCCGTCGCCGCCGGCAACCCGGAAGTTGTCGCTGTGAGCCTGGCCGGGGCTGATGTTCATGTTCTGGGAATAGCCCTGCAGGTTGATGACGAAGGCCGAGCCGTTCGACATGGTCCAGTCCGCGTTGGCGTCGCCACCGTTGCCGGCGACGCCGTAGCTCCCGAGCCTCACCCAGGCCTGCTCACCCGCCAGCGTGGCGTCGTAGTACAGCGTGATCACCTTCGTGCTCGACTCGTACTCCATCCGCAAAGTGCCGCCTGTGATCGTCATCGGCGCAGTGTCGATGAACTCGATGTCGGCAAACTCTTCGAAGAGGCCGCTGTTGAAGCCGGTTCGCGCCGCCGGATTGTCGGACGAGTAGAGCTCCATGAAGATCTCGTTGCCGTCGTTGCCCTCTTCGATGAGCGCCACGCCGACGGCGTTGAGCTCGTCGTCCTGGGTTGGCGTCGTCGTGTCGACGACGTCGAGCTGGACGATCCAGTCGGACGAGTACGACAGCGTGCTCCCGACCCAGGGGCGCCGTTCGAGGTCGAACTCGGTGCCGGAGGAAATCGTGAACTGCACGCGCTGGCTGGTCTCGGTGAGCACGCCGTTTCCGAAGCCCGTGTCGGCGCCCCAGCGCGCGGGGTCCTTGGAGTTGTCGTTGAAATCGTCGGCGATCGGCACCTCGCACGGGCAGTTGAACACGACCGGCTGGCCGACCGACCCGCGCAGGCAGAGCAGTGCGTCGGACGTGACGGTGGGCAGCGAGCCCTTCGGTGCGCAGATGCAGGCCGGGCCGCAGCTCGACGAGCCCACGGCGGTACGAAGAATGAACAGACAGTCGCTGGCGGTCACCCCGGAGCCCATGCTCGACGGCTGCGAGCAGGCACCCTTGGCGGCGAGAGCAACAACGGGAAACACGAGCAGCGCCGTCAGCGCCGACACGACGATCGCGTCCGTCCGATTCATGGTGATCCCTCCCCGGATCTCTGTAGTCCGCGCCGGACGGCCAGGTCCGGAGCGGCCGAATCATGCGGTGCGGTCGCGAGTAAGGGAAGCTCGTACCCGGGCCATCGGGCCCTCGCTAATTCCAGCCCGACTCCCCGGCCAGAAACTCCTGCACGCGCGGCGTCATCAGCTCGCGCAGCGTGAGCATCGTTGCGATGGGTCGCATCAGCGCGTCGAGGCGACGCGGCAGCGGCGAACCCGGAGTCGGTGAAGGTGTCGGGTCCAGTCCTTGGGCTGGCCTCAGCCCTGTGTTGTACCTATGGAGGAGTTCCTCCAAAGGAAGCCAAACGAGGGCCGGTTCCGGTCGCGCCGAGGACGAGCATGATCGATCAACTACCGATGCGACGGGGACACTTCCTGCTCGAGTCCGGGCATCACGGGAACTTGTGGCTCGATCTCGAGCTCCTCTGCCTCGTGCCGGACCGCGTGCGGCCGTTCGCCAAACGGATGGCGGCGCAGCTCGAGAAGTACGATGTGCAGATCATCTGCGGTCCACTGGTCGAAGGCGCGTTCCTGGCGATGATGGTCGCGTCGGAGATGGGGCTGCCGTTCACGTATTCGGTTCCGCTACCCGAAGAGAAGCCGGCGGATCTCTACCCGGTCCGCTACCAGCTTCCCCCGGCGCAGCGCCTCGAGGTCGACGGGAAACGCGTGGCGCTGGTCAACGACGTCATCAACGTGGGCTCCGCCGTGCGCGGCACCGTCGCCGACCTCCATGCGTGCCGGGCTCTGCCGGTCGCGATCACGGCGCTGGCCGCTCTCACTCCGTGGGTCAGGCGCTTTGCCGAGACCAACAAACTTGGCCTCGAAGTGTTCGAGTGGCTGGAGAGCGAGGTGTGGACTCCGAGGGCCTGTCCGATGTGTGTCCGCGGCGAGCCGCTCGTTACGCCGGGCTGATCCGGCGAGCGCGGCAGATCCGGCCCGCGAGGACGGCGTGATTCGATTGTCCACGGATGCGGAATCGACGGGGATGTCCCCACAGCCTCCGGCATACGACGCCTTCATCTCGTATCGGCGCAAGGACGGAAAGGCGCTGGCCACGTGGCTGCGACGAAAACTGCAGCGAGCCCGGCTGCCGTCCGATGTTCTCGCGGCGCTTCCGGACGACGCCAAGGAGCGGCATCAGCGAGGGCTCGCCGTCTTCCTGGATACGGCCTATGAGAAACCCTCGGCCGACTTTCTCGCTACCAAGGTCTACCCCGCACTCGATGCATCCCGTCGCCTCCTCGTCATCTCGACGCCCGCGGCGTTCGAGCCGCAGCGCGATCGACACGGCGCCGAGTCACCGAACTGGCTGTGTCTGGAGATTCGGCACTTCCTGGCGAACGGGTCCGCGATCGCTCCAGCGCGCCCGATCGACGTGGTGTTGGGGCCTGGAGCTCCGGAGCACCGCTTTCCCGGCGACCTCGACGACAACCCACGTTGGGACTGGATCGATTTCCGCGGCTTCAGCCGGTGGAGGTCGTTCGGTCTCAGCGAGGATCTCGACAACGCCTTCACCAAGCTGCTTGCGGCACTGTACGAGGTTCCGTCTGAGCTACTCCCTTCACTAAGGCGAGAGGAACGAAGACGGCGCGTTCGTCTTTTGACAGCGGCAGTCGGAGTAGCCGGGGTTGTAGCTGTCTCGATGACGAGCCTCGCCGTGTACGCGTTGAACCGGCAGGTCGAAGCGAATCGTGCGAGGGCTTCCGCGGAGTTGAACCTGGCCGAGTCGCGACGCCAGCGTGCCGATGCTCTGGCGGCCAGCGCGGGGCGCTCTCGAACCGCCGACGATCCACTTGCGAGTATCCGTTTGCTGGCTGAAGCAGAACGTTCGGCGATCACTCCGCAAGTGCTCGCCCAGATGCTCGCCAATCGCCAGCCGGCGATTACGTTCGGGCGTACTCTCTCCGGTGCAGACGCCGGCGCATGGGCACTCGCCTATCGACCATACTCGGAGCAGTTGGCTGTCGGAGCCTACACCGGAGAGGTCCGGCTCATCGACAGGAACGGTGTCGTTGTCGGCGTGCCCGTTTCCCGGCCGGGTGCGCCGGTGGTGGATCTCGAGTTCTCGGAGGATGGCCGTACGCTCTACGTCCTGCGCCGTAGCCCGGCCGATGCCGCATGGAACTCCTGGCGTGATGTAGTCCCGACCAGCGAGGTTCTTGCGGTCAACATGGAAGGAAGCGCTGACCGTTCGCCGCCAGAGGTTCTGATCGGCCCGCGCGCGGGAGACCCACTCTACCTGTCACTGGATTCTGGCATCGCCGGTGACCTCCTGATCGGGACGGAACGTGACGTGCGAATCAGCCGCGGAGGCGGATCGCCTGCAGTTCTGCCGGAGCCCGAGCCTGACCAGCCCGGCACGAGCGTCGCGCTGTCGTCGAACGGCAAATGGGCTGCCGCCAGCACCACTCGCGGCAGGATCCGCTTGTGGGACCTCGAGCGAAACGTCGTACACCGACGTTTCGAAGTACCGGCGCCCGCAGGCCTCTACGAGTACAACAACTTCCCACTGGCATTCTCCGTGGCCGGCGATCGACTCGCGTTCGGTTCCTTCGACGGCACCGTCCACATCTGGTCGTTTCTCACAGAGGAATTTCCCGTACGGTTGCGGAGATTCGATACGGCCGTCGTAGGCGTCTCCTGGAGCCCGAACGGGAGGTGGCTGGCCGCGGGATCGTACGACGGCACCACGAGCCTGCTCGACGCGCGCACCGGGAACGTGGAGAGCCGAATCGGCACTACCTGGCCGGGGCTTCGGGCCGGCGCGATGCAGTTGAGTTTCTCGAGCGACAGTCGGCGACTTGCGACGAGCGAGGCCGTGCCAAGTTCCTCTGGCGCGGATCCGGGCCGCTGGCTGTTCGGTACGGTCCGCACCTGGCCCGTTTCCGATGGTCCTTCGGAGATACCCGCGGTCGACGGACTCGACTTCGACCACCGAGGACACCTCGTCCTCTGGCGACACGACCATTCTGGCCTGCGCGTCGAAAGCCAGGGCAGAACCTCAGAATCTCGCTGTACCGCCGGCCGCACCTGGTCCTCGCTCGCGGAAGGGCAACGTCGAGGCGTTGCGGTTTCGCACTTGGCCGCGTCGGCCTCGGAGTCCTGGGACAGGCGCGGCATCGTCTACAGTCGAGCCGGCGCGGCCGGTTCGGAGATCATTGGCGCGACCACGCTCGATCCCTCCGGCGATCGTCTGGGTAGTCTTCTCGCCCGGGCCGCCTCTGGCGGGGATCTCGAAGCCCTGCGATTCGTCCTTTGCGATCTGGAAGGGAACACACCCCTCGTCGATCTCGCTCTCGGCACGGAACCAGTGACCGCCATAGGTCCCCTCGCATTCGTTCCCGGCGGTAATGACGTTATCGCCATCGCCGCGACGGGAGCGAAGAACACGATCTTCCGCGTAGACCTCGCGAAGAAGACCGTGCACGTCGTGAACACATGGAACACCCGCGAAGTCACCTCCGCATCGATCACATCCGCCGGCTTGTTCGCACTGGCGAACTCCGACGGTTCGGTCGCTATCGTCGACCTGTCGACCGGCGCACTGACGGAGAAGTCGCCGCGTGTAGCAGGCGGGCCGGCGCACATCGCATTTGACCGCTCTGGCACCCTGCTGGCAATGGCAGCGCTGGGACAGTTATCGCTCTACGAGATTGGCGCGGGTGGCGTATTCGGCCCTGTACGCGAAGCTGCCGTCCCGGGCAGTTTCCAACCGACCGCGCTGATGTTTGCACCGCTTGGTGTGATCATCGTAGGCGATCAACAAGGCACAGTGAGCTTCTGGGATGCCGCCTCGCTCTCCGAGATCACCGCCGCGCGCTCACCTGGCCATCCCGTCCTCGCGCTGCGACTCAGCTCCGATGGCATGAGACTCGCCGTGCTGTCGCCGGGACGTCTCACCTTGCGCGGCGGCGTGGTTCCGACAACGACACAGCTTGCCGAGCGACTCACCCGGCTCGGCGTTCGCGGCGGCGATGTCGTGCCGCTGGAGGCCGAGCATGAAATGGAGCTCGTCAGATCCCTGCCCGATCCGGAATGGCATCCCGTGCCGGATCCAGCCGCTTCCGAATTCTGGAACATCGTGGACCGTCGGGGAGTGCGTCATGTCTCAGCCAATTCATGGTGGGAATGGCTGCGCTGGTCATCGTCCGTCCACTATTCGGAGGAGCTGAGCGCCTGGCGAGCGCGCAACCCGGACCATCCGCTGAGTCTCGCCGCGCAAGCGATGCCGAACGGCGCCGGCGCCACGCTGCCTTTACAATAGACACCGATGCCGTCGAACTTGCGTTGCACGCTACCTTCGTGGGTCCGCTGCTGAACATGACGGTGGGTGACGAAACCGGGGCTTTCAGGCCGACCGGTGAATCCGCGGCTTCCGCGTTCGCATGGCAGCGGGCCGGCTCCTCGATCCGCAGACGAGCTCCAGATCGAACTGAAACTCCTTGTCCGGAAGCTCGGCCTGTAAAAGCCGCAGCTCGTCCATGTGAGCGCGAAGCACCGCCGCCGTCTCCCTGCGCAGGCCGCGCCAGCTTTCCTCGAGGTCGCTGAAGCGCTGGAGGTATGAACGCCGCACGGCATCCATCGACTGGTCCTCGAGGTAACTCCTCAACACGGCCTCTCCTAGGAGCTCGCGGACGACGTTTCGGGCGACCAGCTCGGCGTCGAACTCGGACGGAACCTCGAGCGGAAGCCTCGGCGTGCTGACCGATCGTCCGTAGGCGGCCCGGATCAGGCTGTTCGCGCGTGCGCAGAGCGGATCGCCCCGGCGCTGGACGAGGTGTTGGACCTCATGGGCGTAAATCCACACGAACCGGGGAAGCGAAGCCATGGCCTCGCGCCGTGAGATCCAGATGAAGTGATCGCAGTCGGGCCGGCTCATCAGGTCGAACACGTACCGTGGGCTCAACTCCTCGACGCCGCCGAACGCCACGTCGGCATAGAACGCTCGAAGCTCGGAGAAATGCCGATTGGCAAATCCGGCATGGTCGCTGTCGTCGAGCAACGCGTAACCCCGGACGCCGGCCGTTCCGAGCTTCGCGTCCACCCGGGCCATGAGGTCTCGCTTCTCTTCCGTTACTCCGAGCCGATCGATGTGCTTCATAACCGCCGGGGGAAGGCCGAGACGTCCGGGAGTCAGGCGTCGTTGTTGTCTGGTGAAGGATTCCTGCCGTCCGTCGTACGTTCCGCGTCCGTCCGTGCAGAGCCAGGGGCCATTCCGGACTCCCGGTATCCCTCCGGCCTCTCGGCGCCGCACTCGAACAGCTCGTTGAGAATCTTCCACGCTCGTATTCTTGCTCGTTCCGCAAGGTCGGCCGCTCGTTCGACGTTCCCGGCTTTGAGCTCGCTTTGGATAAGTGCGCCGTGATGGTTGATGCGCAAGAGGGACTCGGCCCACTCTGTCAGTTGACCCTTGGTGACGCTGAAGTCGTCGGACATTTTCCACCTCCGTGTAGTCGATCGGGCTGAACGGTGCCCCGCGTGCACAGCGGTGGCAAGACGCGGCATTGCCCAGACGAGCCCCACGCGACGAGTCGACACCTCGCGAGATCCCTGAGATGGCAAGGCCCGGTCGTCGGGGACGCACCGCCTCGGCCTGACGGGGACCACTGCGGCCGCTGGCACGACGGGGATCTGCCGACGAATCTCGTCGATGCACTGAGCGGCGTCGCTTCGCCGGAACTGTTCGAGACTACGTTCTTCTACGGATTTCCGGGCGGCTTCCTCACCTACAACTTCGACTACGTTTCACCGCAGAAGTTCACGATCGTCACCAGGGTTCCGTAGCAGCGGATGAAAGGGGCGATGCCGTGGAGCGAGCCCCCGCCCGCAGGTTGCGTGCGCCTTGCGCCTTCCTGGCCGCTCGATGCTCACAGGCCCGGCGTGGAGCCGGCGGCAGATCGGTCGTATCGTCTGCCAATGAGCAAACGGAGCCACGTGATCAAGCTCCTTCGGGCGAAGGAGCACCTGAAGGAGCTCGGCCTGCGCCTCGACGAGTGGAGAAAGGAAACCGGTCGGAGGGTCTTCGGCGAGCCTGACCCTGAGGATCCGGGCTACCAGATCTTCTATTTCGAGAACGAACCGGTCGAGGTCGAGCGGTTCTCGCCCGTGATCGGGGACGTGGTGCAGAACCTGCGCGCGAGCCTGGACCATCTGGCCGTCGAGCTTGCCACCGCCTTCACCGGTCCCCTTTCCAGGAAGCAAGAGGCGGACCTGGTCTTCCCGATCTGGGCCGACGAAGGCGCTTTCCGCGCAGGAGCCGCCAAGCTGCTGGGCCTCGTGGGCTCGGAAGCGGGCGCCGCCATCCAGCGGCTGCAGCCGTGCTACACCAGGCCCGACAAGGGTCCCGAGTGGGACTTGCTGTGGCAGCTGGGCGAGTTGGCCCTCATGGACCGGCAACGAACGCTCAGCCTTGCCAGTACGGTCGTCAGCCGGTGGTCCATCGAATCGATCCTTCCCGAGGGCTTCGATGCTGCCGGCGTGTGGTTTCGCACCGGCGTGCCGCCGAAGGGCCGCGCGCCGATCGCACGCCCTCCTGGCAGCGCGCGCCCGGTGCGTGCAACGGTGCGGCACAGGCCTTGCAGTAGCTTCCGGCAGGGTTCGCTTCAGGCTCGGCGGTGCGCCGGGGGTCGAGGACGATCAGCCGCCCTCCGCGGGAGGCGAGCTCGC
>CAYYVZ010000081.1:0-15540 GCA_964475235.1 uncultured Myxococcales bacterium
GCCACCGCTGCGATGGAGATCTGTGGCTGCCTGACGCCACCCGCGCGCGCCCCGCGCTTCGCGGCGTGGCTGGTCGCGCCGACCGCTGCGCCCTGCCTCGACGCTCCCGAGCGCCCGGCGACTAAGGACGAGATTGGTGGGCCGGGAGAGATTCCCCCGGCCCCGACCGGCGAAAGAAAGAATCCCCCGGCGACCGCGAACGATTCCGGCAGCTGAGCCCGTCAGGGCAGCGTCGCGTCGTAGACCCCCCGCCAGAACTCGCACTCGGCCTGGTGATAGCCCTTGGTCGCCTCGAAGAGGCTACCGATGCGCAGGATCTTGTAGCTGCGCCGCTTGAACGGCGGCCAGCGCACGTCGTCCTCGGTCTTCGGCTTGCCGAGCGTGGCGAAGCTCGACCAGAAGTCCTGCATGCGGTTGCTGATCGTTCCGTCGATCAGCGAAGGCGGAGGTACCGAGCCGAACACGTAGCCGATTTCGAGGCCGTGGAACGCACCGAGGTCGAGCGCGGAAATGAAAGACAGCGGAGGAACGCGCACGAAGTTGTACGCCCACGCCCGGTGCCCGCGCTTCGCGTAGCGACCGGCCGTGTCGTAGGTCGAGCAGATCAGCCGTGCGTCACCGACGACGTCGATCAGTGCGTCTCGCGGGGTGTCGTAGTCGGAGGCGGGATACATCGCTTCGACCTCGTCCGCATACGCGCCGAACTGCGCCAGCAACTCGGCCGAGTACTCCGCTTCCGTGATCGCCGGCGTGCCGATGAAGAACAGAGTGCCTTCGTCGGCGTTCGCGCCGAGGATGTAGGGGATCTTCGGCAGATCGCCCCCGTCGAAGGCATCGCGCGGCATCACGTCGAGGAAGCCGCCGTCCACGCTGATGCCGAGGTTGGTCGTCTCTCCCGCGAGCTCCACGAGGGGCCCCGCATCGAGCAGGTCGGCGAGCGGAACGGCGCGCATGCACGCGAGACGGTCCATCGCGGTGTCGCAGCCGACGGCCTCGATGACGGCGTCCGCAACACCGGAGGCCTGCTCCGACGTCATCACGCCGACCGAGCAGCCTCCGCTCTGGCTGATGGCGCGGTGGAACAGGCCCGCGCTTCCCGGCGAAGCGACGTGCGCACACACGTCGAACGACCCGGCCGACTCGCCGAAGATCGTGACGTTGCCCGGATCGCCGCCGAACGCAGCGATGTTGGCCTGCACCCACTGGAGGGCCTTGCGCTGGTCGAGGAGGCCCTGGTTGCCGGCGTGGGGCCACATCGGATCCTCGTCGGCGAGCTCGTCGATCGCGAGGAAGCCGAACGTGTTCAGCCGGTAGTTCACCGTCACGACGACCATGTCGCGGTTCTGCGACATGAAGTGGCCGTCATAGAGGCGCACGGTCTCGTATCCGGGGAACGGAACGAAGTCGGCCGTCGAGCCCGACGTGTTCGAGCCGCCGTGAATCCAGACCATGACGGGCAGCGGCGCGACCGGCGCCGGATTCGGTGACCACACGTTGAGGTAGAGACAGTCCTCGTTCTCGATGCGCGTGTTGCCGTTGGTGAGAACGGGGAGCTGCGCGCATGCCGGCGGATACGTGGTCGCATCGAGCGGAGCGACCCACGGAGTCGGATCCTCCGGCGGGCTGAAGCGCAGCGAGCCGACCGGCGGAGCCGCGTAAGGGATGCCGAGGAACTCGCGCGTCTCGGCGTTGATCTGGCCCTGCACGTCGCCGTCGGTCGTCGTGATCAGGGTTTGCGCCGAAGCCGTTCCGGCGAGCGCGACGACAGAAAGCAATGCAGCGGCGAACGACCGCCGAGCGGTTCCAGTAAGCATGATCATGATTCCTCCTCCCGAAAGACGGGCCGCATTCGCCCGGAGAACGGTCCGGGCACTCTGCCCGAATCGCCCCCGCAGATGCGGCAGAACGCGGACCGTGCAACCCGGCCGGCGCCGTTGCAACCGCTCGACTCGAAGACAGGCTTCCTTTACGAACCCGAACGAACTTTGCCGCCCCACCGATCGGGAGCGGCCCGGGTCCCGAGACCTTTCGCCGATGCCCCAGCCCGGACACCAAACCGCGAAAGACACCGGAATGGAAGCCGGAATCGACCCCGCCCTCGTCGATTTCGGAGTACTGGATGCGTGGATGGACGCCGAAGGTCTTCCCGGCGGCGACATCCGCGACGTTCGGCTGCTCGCCGGCGGTACCCAGAACGTACTCGTGCGTTTTCGCCGCGGCACCGGCGACTACGTGTTGCGTCGCCCGCCCCGCCACCTGCGCCCGAAGAGCAACGATTCCCTTCGCCGCGAAGGACAGGTTCTGGCCGCGCTGGCCGGCAGCGACGTTCCCCATCCCGGTTTCGTCGCGGGATGTTTCGACGAGAGCGTCATGGGCGGCGCGGTCTTCTACCTCATGGAGCCGATCGACGGCTTCAACGCGACGACCGACCTGCCGGCGCTGCACGCTTCCGATGCCAAAGTCCGTCACGAGATGGGGCTCCAGGCCGCCGGCGCGCTCGCGCGGCTCGCGCGCATCGACCCGGCTGGCGTCGGCCTGGCCGCGTTCGGCAAGCCGGAAGGCTTCCTCGAGCGACAGGTCCCGCGCTGGCTCTCCGAGCTCGAAGGATACTCCCGCCACGAGAGCTACCCGGGGCCCGAGATTCCCGGCATCGACACGGTTGCCGCGTGGCTGGAGCGCCATCGTCCCGTCCAGGGACCGACCGGAATCCTCCACGGCGACTATCACCTCGCCAACGTGATGTACGGATTCGAAGGACCGCGCCTCGCGGCCATCGTGGACTGGGAGATGTCGACGCTCGGCGATCCGCTTCTCGATCTCGGCTGGCTGCTCGCGACGTGGCCCGACGAGGAGGACGTGTCGGTCGGCGCCGCGTCGATGTACGTGCAGGCCGGCGGGCTCCCCGATCGCGCCGAGCTGGTCGCGCGCTATGCCGAGCACTGTGCACGCAATCTCGATGCGCTCGACTGGTACATCGCGATGGCCTGCTTCAAGCTCGGCATCGTGCTGGAAGGGACGCACGCGCGCGCCTTCGCCGGAAAGGCGCCGAAGGAAATCGGCGACCTGCTGCACACCATCACGCTCGGTCTCTTCCGCCGCGCCTCGCGGATCGTCGCGGCCAACTGAAGGGTCAACGCGATGCGCCTTCTCCGAGCAGCCACATGAAGAAGGTCGTCCTCGCCGTCCTCGCCCTGCTCATGTTGGGCGCCGGCTGGCTGGCGTGGCAGCTCAACTCGCGGCCGTCCATCGACCGCTACGCTGCGATCGCGATGCCTGCCGCCGCCGACGATGCCGGGTTGCGCGTAACCTTCCTCGGCGTTTCGACGATGCTGCTGCGCGATTCCTCGGCGGCCATTCTCATCGACGGGTTCTTCACGCGGCCCGGAATGCTTCCGACCGCCACCGGCAGGATCGGCCCCGACCTCGCCCGCATCGACGCGGCATTGGCGAAAGCGGGGATCAAAAAGCTCGACGCGGTGATCACGGTACACTCCCACTACGACCACGCGATGGACGCGCCGGCCGTCGCCGAGCGCACCGGAGCCGTCGTCGTCGGCTCGCAGAGCACCGCGTACGTCGCACGCGGCCAGGGCCTGGCGGAGGATCGCATCCGCGTCGTCACCAATGCCGAGTCGATGAAGTTCGGTGATCTCGAAGTCACGCTGATTCCGTCGCGGCACTTCCCGCACGGACAGGCGATGGGTGAGCTCACCGCGCCGCTGGTCCCGCCCGCGCGCGCGCTCGACTACCTCGAGGGCGGCAGCTTCTCCGTGCTCGTCCAGCGCCAGGACAAGGTCGTGCTCGTGCAGGGAAGCGCAGGCTACGTCGAGGGAGCGCTGCGCGGCCGCCATGCCGACGTCGTGTTCCTCGGAGTCGGCCTGCTCGGCTCGAAAGACGAAGGCTACCGCGACTCGTACTGGCGCGAGACGGTGCAGGTCGTCGGCGCGAAACGCGTCGTGCCGATTCACTGGGACGACTTCACGCGCCCGCTCGACCAGCCCCTCGTCGCGCTTCCCTACCTCTTCGACGACCTCGACAAGTCGATGCGCTACGTCAGCGCGCGTGCGGCGCGCGAGGCCGTGGACCTTCGCTGGCCGGTGCTCTGGCAGAAAACCGATCCGTTCGCGGGCCTCGAGGACGCGAAGTGAGGCTCGTCGCGAGCCGCCGCGCGGAGGCGCTCACGTTCGCGCTCGTGCTGCTCGGAGCCGGATACTTTCACCAGGGCGGCGGCTGGAACCAGAACTCGCGCTTCGCGATGGTACGTTCCGTCGTCGAGCACGGCACCTTCTTCATCGACTCCCACCTCGTCTATGCGAGAAGCGCGGACTCGCCCGCGGGTTCCGCCGACGCCCGGCTCGAGCGAATTCCGGTCTCCTCCGGAAACTTCGAGCGAGACGGCGTGGAGTATGCGATCGGCTGGCGCGGACCGACGGGTGCGCTGACGCCGGTGGACCCGGCGGCAGCTGGTTCGCGCAAGCTCGTCGCGATCGACGACGTCGCGGCCACCGGCGACGTTTCCTACTTCGCCGGCCATTTTCATCCGAACAAGGCGCCGGGCACGACGCTCGCCGCCCTGCCCGGCTACGCGCTCGTCCGCTTCGTCGAGTACGCGGCGGGCGTCAACGCCGACTCGTGGGCCGCGCTCACCTGGAACGCGTGGCTCGTGTCCATGCTCAGCGTCGGTGTCGCGACGGCAATCGGCGCGGTGCTCGTCCTGCGCCTCGCGCGCGGCTACGGCTCGGAGCTGTCCGCGCGGCTCGCCGCGCTCGCGTTCGCGTTCGCGACGATGGCCTGGACGTACGGAAGCTGCCTGTTCGAGCACAACCTCATCGCCGTCGCGCTCGTCGCCGCGTTCCATTTTGTCGAACGGGCGGATGCCGTGCGGAAGAACGACGCCACGGACGCCGAGCGCTGGCTTCACTTTGCGGGCCTCGCGGCGGGGTTCGCCGCCATCACGAACTACACGATGGCAGCGCTCGTTCCGCTGTTCGCGCTGCTCTGGTGGGTGCGCACTCACGATGCGCGGCGCGTCTCCTGGTACGCGCTCGGTGTGCTCTGGCCGTTCGTCGCGATCTGCGGGTACAACGTGATCTGCTTCGGCACGCCATTCACCACCAACTACGCCTACCAGAGCACGATGTTCAGCGCGGGCGACCGCGTGCTCGGCGTGTTCGCAATGCCGCGCCTCGACGTGCTCGCGCTCCTTCTGGTATCGCCCTTTCGCGGGCTGTTCTTCACTTCGCCCGTCCTGCTGTGCTCGGTGGCCGCGCTCGTGGTGCTGTGGCGGCGACGCGACGCGCGGCCGGCAGCGGGGACCATTGCGGCCGTGTTCGCATTCCTGCTGCTGGTCAACTCGAGCTTCAACGGGTGGGACGGCGGCTGGACCGCCGTGCCGCGCTACCTCGCACCGGCGATGGGGCTGCTCGCGGTGCCGCTCGCGGTGGCCTTCGATCGCTGGCGCGCGATCACGTGCGGGCTCGCGGCGGTGTCGCTCACGATGCAGCTCCTGCTCGTCACCGTCGATCCCCAGGTCCCCATCGGCGACGTCGGGACAGCGGGCGTCTCCGTCTCGCGCGTGTTCGCGATCGATCCGGTGACGCGCTACGTCCTGCCGTTGTTCACGAGCGGACGCGCGTGGCCGCTTCTCGGCGAGCAGATCGAGGACTCGGTTGCGCGCGCCTCGCGTCTCGCCTCCCAGCGCGGCGAGCCGAAGGCGGAAATCGACCGCAAGGCCGCGCAGCTCCGCACGCAGCTTCGCGACAAGGCCCAGCGCGGCGAGGGCACTCCGCTGGCGCTCGGCGGCGTCGAGGGGCCGGTTTCCGCCAACCCGATCGGCATCTACGAGGGCTACTACTACCGGCTGTTTCCCGCGGGCAGTGCGGAGGCCAGGGGCAACTCGTTCAATCTCGGCGAGCTGGTCTTCCCGCAAAGCAGGCTGAGCCTGCTACCGCTCGTCGTACTCGCGGCCGGCCTGCTCGCGCTGCTGTTCCAGAACGAAGGCGACCCGGCGCCCGCCGCCGCGGGAAGTGCGTCCGCACCCGTCGAGAGATCGCCTGCCCCTGCCGGGAAAACGCCTGCATCGGCGGGAAACACTCCGGCCGGACGAAGGAAGAAACGATGAGCGACCTCACGAACGAATCCGCCGGCGTTTCCACGGCCGGCACCGGCGTCGTACCGGCCATCGGCGGTTTCGTCGCCCCTGGCTTCGAGCGCGTGCGCGATGCGTTCGAAGCGAACTTCCGCGAGGGCCGCGAGGTCGGGGCGACGTTCGCCGTGCAGCGCGGCAGCGACGTGCTCGTCGACCTGTGGGGAGGATGGTGCGATCGCGGGAAGACGCGGCCGTGGGAGGAAAACACCCTCGTCAACGTCTGGTCGACGACGAAGGGGCTCGCATCGCTGTGCGTCGCGATGCTCGTCGACCGCGGGCTGCTCTCGTACGAGCAGACGATGGCGAGCGTGTGGCCGGAGTTCGCGGCGAGCGGCAAGGCTGCGCTCACCGTCGGCGAAGTCCTGAGCCACCAGGGCGGCCTTGCGGGTGCCGCCGACAGGATTGCGACGGAAGACTTCGCCGACCACGACGCGATGGCGGCGCGGCTTGCGAGGCAGGCGCCGATGTTCGCGACGGGCGAATCGGGCTACCACGCGATCACGCACGGATACCTGACGGGCGAGATCGTGCGGCGCGTCGACGGCCGGACGCTCGGCCGGTTCTTTCGCGAGGAAATCGCCGAGCCGCTC
Organism: uncultured Myxococcales bacterium; assembly: GCA_964475235.1. Taxonomy (GTDB): domain Bacteria; phylum Desulfobacterota; class Binatia; order UBA1149; family CAITLU01; genus DATNBU01. The sequence goes on from CAYYVZ010000081.1 coordinate 6,739, forward strand.
GGTGCCGATGCATGGATCGGCCTGCCGGAGACCGAGGAAGGACGCATCGCCGAGATGATCCCCGCTCCGCCCGGAAAACCGGCGCCGCTGCCGCCGCATCCGGCCGCGCGTGCCGCTCTGGCCAATCCGCCTCTGAACGCCACCGCTGCCAACGAGCGCTGGTGGCGTGCCGCGGAAATCCCGTCCGTCAACGCGCAGACGAATGCGCGTGCACTCGTGAAGATCTACGGCATGCTCGCGGCCGGCGGCGAAGCGGCCGGCCGCCGCTACATCCGCGGCGAAACGATCGAGGAAGCGACGAAGAAGCGCGTGCACTCGAAAGACCTCGTGCTCGGCATCCCCATGCGATGGGGCGCGGGCTTCTCGCGCAATGACGGCGTCACGTACGGGAAGAACCGCAACACGTTCGGACACTCCGGCTGGGGCGGATCGTTCGGCTGCGCCGATCCCGACGCGAAACTCGGCATCGCGTATGCGATGAACCGGATGTTCGCCAACCTGCGCGGCGATCCGCGCTCCCTCGCCCTCCTCGAAGCGACCTACGCGTCATTGTGAAGGGGCGCGACGCAAGGAGACCGCTTACGCGTCCTCGTTCTGCTTCACTCGGGTCGCGTCGAAGCGGCGCAGCGTATCCTTGCTCGCGCCGGGGCCCGGCCTCGCACGAAGGTCGCGCCGCGTGAGCGGCCTGCCGTCGGCGCCTGTCAGCTTCATCTTCGGGACACGCTTTCCGGCACGGTCGAACATCACGATCGGCTCCTTGCCCCTCCCGAAGACCCACTCGTCCGACCACTCGCGCAATGCGGTGAGCACAGGAAGCAGCGCTTCCCCTTTTTCGGTGAGCCGGTACTCGAACCGCTGACCTTCCGCTCCGACATCGACCTTCTCGAAGATCTCGTGGTCGACGAGATGCTGGAGGCGCGCCGAAAGGATGTTCTTGGCAAGCCCGAGGCTTCGCTCGAAATCTGCGAAGCGGCGCACACCGAAGAACGAGTCGCGGATGATGAGCAGTGTCCACCAGTCCCCGAACACCTCGAGGGCCTGGCCGATTCCGCAGTTCATGTCGCCGAAGCGCGTGCGGCTCATACGCTGGAGCATACCCGGGATTTTAGTTGCATCAAGCAACCAAATTGGTTAGCCCTGACCGCATGGCCGACAAGGTGTGCGTCGTAACCGGGGTCGGTCCCGGCACGGGAACCGCCCTCGCCCGCCGTTTTGCCGGGGACGGCTACCGCGTCGCGCTGATCGCCCGCGATGCTCCCCGCCTCGATGCGCTGGCCGCAGAGCTGGCCGGCTCCAGGGCCTATCCCGGCGACATCGGCGACCTCGACGCCCTGCGCGCCACGCTCGCCCGCATTCGGTCGGAACTCGGCGACCCCGAAGTTCTTCTCCACAACGCCGTCTCCGGCGGCTTCGGCGCGTTCGACACGGTGGACCCGGCCGAGTTCGAGCAGCGCTTCCGCGTCAACGTCACTTCCCTTCTCGTGATGGCCCAGGAGCTTGCGCCCGCCATGGCGAAGGCCGGCAAAGGCGCCATCGTCGCAACCGGCAATACCTCCGCGTGGCGCGGCAAGGCAGCCTTCGCCGGCTTCGCTCCGACGAAGGCCGCCCAGCGCATCCTCTGCGAGTCGCTCGCACGCTCGCTCGGCCCTCAGGGCGTGCACGTTGCCTACGTCGTGATCGACGCCGTGATCGACGTCCCGTGGACGCGCCAGATGTTCTCCGGCCGCCCCGACGAAAAGTTCATCCAGCCGTCTGCGATCGCCGACGCCGTGCACCACGTCGTGCACCAGGACCGCTCGGGCTGGACCTTCGAGATCGACCTGCGTCCCTTCTCCGAAGAATGGTAGCCAGACAGGAGACCCATCATGCCCGAGACCGTCGCCCCCAACACCGAATGGAAGTCCACCGCGTGCATCCTCTGCGAGTGCAACTGCGGCATCGAGGTTCAGCTCGGCGGGGAAGACGGCCGCAAGCTGGTGCGCTTCCGCGGCGACGACGCTCACCCGATCTCCCAGGGTTACGCATGCGAGAAGCCGCACCGGCTCGACTTCTACCAGAACGGGCCTCACCGCCTGACCAGGCCGCTGCGCCGCCGCAGCGACGGCACCTACGAGGAAATCGACTGGGATACCGCCATTCGCGAGGTCGCCGAAGGCTTCGCGAAGGTGCGCGACACGCACGGCGGCGAGTCGATCTTCTACTACGGCGGCGGCGGACAGGGGAACCATCTTCCGGGTGCGTACGGCCGCGCGACTCGCGCGGCAATCGGCTCCGTGCACCGCTCGAGCGCACTCGCGCAGGAGAAGACGGGCGAGTTCTGGGTGGCCCATAAGATGATGGGCACCTACTCTCGCGCCGACTTCGAGCACTGCGAGGTCGCGCTCTTCCTCGGCAAGAACCCGTGGCATTCCCACAGCATCCCGCGCGCGCGCCTCACGCTGCGCGACATCGCGAAAGACCCTGCCCGCTGCCTCATCGTCGTGGACCCGCGCCGAACCGAGACGGCGGAGATCGCCGACGTGCACCTGCAGGTGAAGCCCGGCACGGATGCGTGGCTGCTCTCGGCGATGATCGCGGTGCTCGTGCAGGAAAACCTGATCGCCCGCGACTGGCTCGCCGCTCACGCCGACGGTCTCGATGACGTGCTGCCTCATTTCGCGTCGCTCGACGTGGCGGATTACTGCGCGCGCTGCGGCATTGCCGAGGATCTGGTGCGATCGACGGCGCGCCGCATCGCCAGGGCGTCCAGCCTGGCAACGTTCGAGGATCTCGGCGTGCAGATGAACCGCCACTCGACGCTCGTCTCCTACCTGCACTGGCTTCTCGTCCTGCTCACGGGCCAGTTCGGGAAGAAGGGTTCGCATTACGCGCCGACCGTGCTCGTGCCGCTCGCGGCGGGCAAGGAAGGCGGAGCCGGCGCAGGCAAGCGCACGCCGGTCACGGGTTCGCGGGTGATCGGCGGGCTCACGCCGTGCAATGTGATCCCCGAAGAGATCCTCACCGACCACCCCAAGCGCTTTCGCGCGCTCCTCGTCGAGAGCGGCAATCCGGCGCACTCGCTTGCCGACAGCGCGCGCATGAAGGAAGCCATCGAAGCCCTCGATTTCGTCGTCGTGATCGACGTGGCGTTCACCGAGACGGCACGGCTCGCGGACTACGTGCTGCCGGTCGCGAGCCAGTTCGAGAAGGCCGAGGCGACGTTCTTCAACTTCGAATTCCCGCACAACTACTTCCACCTGCGCAAGGCCCTGCTGCCTCCCCAGCACGGCCTTTTCTCGGAGGCCGAGCTGCACTCGCGCATCCTCGAGGCGCTGGGACGGATGCCGCACGACGCGGTGGCCGCGCTGCGTGCGGCCTGGCTCGAAGGCCGCGCCGAGTTCCGCGCGAAGTTCTTCGAGCTGGCCGGAGCGGACCCCGGCCTGATCGCGATCGCTCCGGTCGTCCTCTTCCGCGCGATCGGCGACCTGCTACCGGAAGGCCTCGCGGAGGGCGCCGCCGTCTGGGCGCTCTGCCAGATCGCGGCCATGAAGAATCCCGTGCCGATCGCGCGCGCCGGCTTCACGGGCGAGCCCGGCGAGGCGGCCGACGCGCTCTTCGATGCGCTGCTCTCGAGCAAGAGCGCCGTGGTGTTCGCGATCGACGAATGGGACGAGGTGCTCGGACACGTGGGCACGCCGAACGGCCGTATCCAGCTCGTCATCGACGAGCTGTTCGAGGAGCTCGACGGCCTCGCGCCGGAGGCGGCGCCGGCGGCCGATCCCGACTATCCCTTCCTGCTGTCGGCCGGGGAGCGCCGGTCGTTCACCGCCAACACGATCATCCGCAACCCGGAATGGAGGAAGAAGGATGCGGAAGGCGCGCTGCGCATGCATCCCGAGGACGCCGCGAAAATCGGTGTCGCCGAAGGAGGCCGTGTGAAGCTGACGACGAAGCGCGGTGCAGCCGAAGTCTCCGTGTCGATCTCCGACCGCATGCAGCCCGGCCACATCGCGCTGCCGAACGGGCTCGGCCTCGATTTCCCCGGTCCGGACGGAGCACGCGCGACGGGCGTCGCGCCGAACGAGCTCACGCGATCGGAAGACCGCGACTGGGTGGCCGGCACGCCGTGGCACAAGAGCACGCCGGCGCGGGTCGAAGCGGCCTGACGCCTTCGAGCGAACTCCAGGCGAGGCAGCCGCGTTCAGGCACTGCGGCGCATCGCGCGCACGAGGATCTCGTTGATCAACGACTGATAGGGCCGCTCGACTGACTCCGCGCGCATCTTCAGCCAGTCCAGTACTTCCTGGTCGATCCGGATGGAGATCGCGCGGCGCGGAAGCTTTCCGAGCGGCGGCCTGCCCACCCGCTTCATTCCTCGGAGCTGGTCCTGGCTCAATGGAGGAATGTCCGAGTAGTCAATCTTCGAGCGACTGGTAGCGCGCTCTTTCACGCCTGTTCGCCGGCCTTGCACTGATGAGCCGCGTGACTTCTTCATTTCCATTCCACCTCGCGGTGTACGCGACGACTACAATCCGGCCTCGAAACGTACACGCCAATCGAAGTCGTCGCGGCTCCGCCGATGAATGCAATACGTCTGCGCCGTCCAGGCCATACAGGTCCTCGAACGCCGTCGCGGCTTCCTCGAACGACACGCCATGCTTGGCGAGGTTCGCCGCGGCCTTGCCGTGATCCCACTCGAACACGGCATTCTGTGTATACATAACCCGGCCGGCAGGGCTATGCCAGCCATGGAATGATCAGCGCTTCCTGTTCTTCGCGTCTTTCGCCGGTGGCGGTGAAGCAGCCGCGGGCACGCTTGCGGCGAGCGGCTCCGTCGGTGCGATCTCCTGGCACTTCTTCGGCATCGAAGACATGGCGATCGCGCGCCCCGGTCCACCGCTCGGCTTCCAGCTCGTCATCGAGTCCTTGAGCCAGTAGGCGAGGTCCTTCGCGCCGCATCCTTCGCCCTGGACCGGGGGATCCTGGTCCTTGCAGGCCGGCTCGCCCGGCGGGCACGCGAGGCGGATGTGGAAGTGGTACGTGTGGCCCAGCACGGGCCTTACTTTCTGCAGCCACGCGCGTTCCCCGACGGCGTCGCGACAGAGGGCCTTCTTGATCGCGGCGTTCACGAATACGCGCGCCACGTCGTGCGACTGCGCGGCGAGCCGGATGAGCGCGAGGTGCTTCAGCGTATAGACGCCCGGATCAACGTCCTTGCGGTCGGCGCGCAGCAGGTCGGTAGAGCGCACCTCTTCGACCTCGTTCTCGTCGAATCGATGCCTGGGCATCGGCCTCAGCCAGATGTCGGCTTCGATGCCGAGCTGGTGCGAGGCGTGACCGGTCAGCATCGGTCCGCCGCGCGGCTGCGCCATGTCGCCGATCAGAATGCCGGGCCAGCCGGTCACTTCCGCCGCCCGGTTTGCGAACCATTCGAGGTACGTGATCAGGCGCGGATGTCCCCAGTTGCGACCCCGCGACACGCGCATGACCTGCCAGTGGTCGCCCTGCACCGGGAGGGCGAGGCCGCCCGTGTAACAGCCCTTCCAGTACTCGCCGATGATGCGCGGCTCGCCCGGCGCCGCGGTGGTCGCTGCGCCGAAGTAGCGGCGCGCTGCGTTCTTCGGCAGGCCGGCGAGCGCAGTGCGGCGCAGCGCCGCTTCTTCCGAGCGGGTTTCCTGGGCAAGAGCGTCGGTGAGCGGGATGCCCGAGAGCAGCGCGAGCAAGCCGACAGAAGCGAGAGTGCGAACGAGTCTCACGTGGAACCCTTTTCTACACTCGCCCGGTCGCGTGCGCGACGCGGCTTGTGCGGGCGCGAACGTACGACGATCGAATGCTCAGCTCGCCTTCGCGTGCGGCCCTGCACCGGCGGTGCGCACGAGGCCGATGCCGTACTGGCAGTGCGGGCCGCCCCAGTGCTCGACCACCTGTCCGTCCTTCAGTCGCAGGATCGCGGTGCCGTTGATCGTCACGCGCTCGCCGGACGGGGGAACGTCGTAGTACATGCCGCCGGTGTGCGTGCCGGTGAGCGTCCAGTGCGAGACGACGATGTCGTCGAGCTCGAGCAGCATGTCCACGCGGAACTCCATGTCGGGGAACGCCGTGCGCGCCGTCTCCCAGAACTTGTGCTCCTCAGCGCGGATGTCGGTACCCATCGCGCCCGGAGTGATGCGCTCGGTCGCGTGGCTCGCGAACTCGGGGGCGAAGTGATCGTAGACGGCGGAGTAGTCGCCGGCCGAGACGCGTGCACTGTACTTGCCGAGGCGGGCGAGATTGGCCTGCCCGGAAGGTGTCGAAGAAGTGCGGATGATCATGCGGCGAAGCTAGCCGACCAGCCCGGTCAGGCAAAGCCTGCGGTCGCCCGACACCGGATGCCTCCTCACGCTCTCCGCCACACCCCTGCAAGCCAGGGCTGCTGCTCGGGCGGAAGACCCGGCGGGCGATAGTAGTGCAGGATCTCGTCGAATCCGGCCTCGGCGAGGTAGCGCTGCCAGGTAGCCACCGAGTGCCACGCACCGTAGCGGCCGTTGCTCCAGCCTTCCTGGTCGTTCCCGCGCGGGTTGGAGCTGAACAGAACGCCGCGCGGCTTGAGCGCGGCGCGGAGCTCGCGCAGCACGCGTGGAAGCTCCCCCGACGGAACGTGGAAGAGGGAGGCGTTGGCAAAGATGCCGTCGAATTTCCCGGCAGGCAGGTCGAGAGCCACGAAGTCCTGGTGCCAGACTTCGCAGCCGCTCTGCGCACGCGCCATTTCGACGAAGCGCGCCGAGCCGTCGAGGCCGACGGCGACGTGTCCGAGCCGCGTGAACGTCTGCAGGTCGCGGCCGGGGCCGCAGCCGAAGTCGAGAATGGCCAGCGGCGGCGTGCCCTCGATGTGATCGATCAGGGCGGCCACGTTCTGGCTGACGTCGTGATCGCGCGTGCCTTCCCGGAACGCATCCGCACTGCGGTCGTAGTGATCGAGGGTGCCGGAGGTAATCTCCCGCAATTCCGGGGCAGGGAGCTTCACGGCGTCCACATGACTACTGCGGTCCCAGCTTCACCGTGCACGCTCCGGCGGCGCACTCGCATCGGCCGCCTCCGCAGTCGAGGGTCCGGGGCTTGCAGTTCATCGTGCACGCCACCTTGTCGCACTTCGGTGCCTTGGCTTTGGGTACGCAGGCATTGGGATGACAACAGGTCGCCGGAACGCAGTCGGCGTTACTCTGGCACGCAGCCGTCCCGGCGGATTCCTCTGCGAAGGCGGCGCAGCCGGTGGCAAGCGCGAGCGCGAGCGATACAACGACGGTTATTCTTCGCATCGACAACTCCTTGCGAATCGGTCGCCTCTGCACCCGGCGGCCTCACGAAGGAAGGTGCGCAATGCTCTCCCGGCCGCCATGGATCGACTGCTACGCCGCCCCCCCGGCCGTTTCCACTCGGCGTCCGGTGGGCTCAATTCACCCCCGGGTGGCGCGCGCCTCGTCACGAGCAACACAGCGCTGGGTCGGGCGGTCCCACGGAAGCGAGCCGCCCGGACCGTCGCAGGTCTCGAACGGGCCGGCGAGACGATGCGCAAAAACGGTCGCCGACCTCACGGAGGCCCGTGAGCCGCGGAAGCCACGACACGAGAAGTGGTTCAGAAGAAGGAGGAGGAGAGATTCCGCCGACTCGCGGCCGGGGCGGCCGCGAGTCGGCGAATCAGGAGAGAGCGGAGAACCCGCCGGATCAGTAGTTGAACAGCCAGCCCGCGAGCGAATCAGGCGACTGCACCGTGCAGACGCGCGTCGTCGTGTTGCAGAGGTAGCAGGTGTAGGTCGAGATGAGCAGGCGGTAGGTGCCACCGCTGGTGTTGTAGAAGGTCTTGCCCGCCGGGAAGGTCTGGCAGCCGTAGTTCGTAGGAACGCCACCGCCGCCGCCGCCCTTGCCGCCGCCGCCACCGCCGCCGCCGCCCTTGGCGGCTTCCGCGGAACCCGAAGCCAGAGCGGCCATCAGTGCAAAAGCGATGAACAGTTTGTGATTCTTTCTCATGATGCGCTTCCCTCCTGCAGTCGCGTCCCTCGCGACTTTGTCCCTTAGGATTTCTTGCCGGCGTCCAGGTCTCGGAACCGCGTCCTCACGGTTTCGACCGGTGGGATTGATCCTTGGGTTCGTTGTCCCGCCTTGACCGGTTGCCTGCGATAGGCAGTCAACAGCCTGATCGATCAGTCAGCAAGCAGAATCTGCGCACCTCGATCAAAAAACGCCGTCCGCCTGACGACTGTCTAAACCCGTAGGTCTGACAAGCAGTTACATGCGAAAGACTGACGATGGCCTAAAGAGAAATCCGTGCCCTTTCGCGCGCAGGAAAAGCGACCGGTAGCGGGCTCCGTACGGCGTGAACCGACGGTTCCTGGCTGCGGGAAGGCCAGGGTTGCCGGCGGCAGGACCGACGCGCCTTAACGTCCGTTCCGGGCGATTTCCGCTCAGACCCCACCCTAAAGCACGAGAAATGACCCGCTCGGCGCACTTCGTTCGAAAATCGCCGCTATTGATTGCCGCTTCTTCCCTCTATGCTTGTCGCGGAACCAGCCCGGGGGACGTCGATTCACCGTCGCATGGACGAGGGATCTGGAACGGGCGCGAGGTTCGAAATCGACAGAGGAGCTCGAGATGAGGTCTCCAACTGCTTTGCGCAACGCTTCGGCGCTGCGGCGACGGACGCTCCACGCGGCAGCTTGTGTGCTGCTGCTCGGCACGTCGAGCAACGCCCTTGCCGGTGCGTGCGGCGACGCCGTGGGCGGTAGCCGGGTTCCGTGCGCCTGCGGCGACAACGTGGTGAGCGACACGGTGCTGTGGCCGACCGACTTC
>CAYYVZ010000082.1:0-15487 GCA_964475235.1 uncultured Myxococcales bacterium
GGGGGCTTTTGCGAAGCGCGCCTCCCGGAGGCGGAGTCTTGCGTGGCAATCCGTAAGGACAGCGGTTAGAAGGCCGCGGTGCGCGCCGACGTCGTCATCGTCCATTTCAGCGAGATCGCGCTGAAGCTCGGCCAGAGGCCGATGTTCGTCGCTCGCCTGCTCGAGAACGTGAGGCGTGGTCTCGCGGACCTGGACATCGTCGGCGTGCGGCACCAGTGGTCGCGCCTCTTCGTCGACGTGGGCAGCGCAGACGTCGGCCGCGTACTCCAGCGCCTCGAGTCGATCCCGGGGATCGCCAACTGCTTCCCGGCGCGTCGCATCGGCGAGAGCCTCGAAGACCTGGATCGTGCGGTCGGCGAAGTGCTCGATTCCGGCTGGAAACCCGCCGGCACGTTCGCGGTGCAGGTACGCCGCGTGGACAGGAGCTTCGCGACGCCGTCGCCGGAAATCGGCCGCCGCGCAGGTGCGTTGATCCACGAGCGAACCGGCGCTCCGGTCGATCTCAGGCGTCCTCAGACCGTCGTGCACGTGCACGTGGTCCCCGGCGAGATCCTGCTTTCGTTCGAGCGCGTGGACGGCTGCGGAGGTCTGCCGGCCTCCACTTCCGGCCGCCTGCTGCTGCTTCTGTCGGGAGGGATCGATTCGCCGGTGGCGGGCCTTCGCATGCTGCGGCGCGGTGCGCGCCTCGAGGCGCTGCACTTCCACAGCGTGCCGTACCTGTCGGCGGCCAGTCAGCACAAGGCGAGGGAGCTCGCGGCGGTGATGGCGCGCGGCCAGCAGAGGCTGCGGCTCACGATGGTCGCGTTCGGCGAGTGCCAGTCCGAGATCGTGCGCAATGCGCCGCGCCCCCTGCGCGTCGTGCTCTATCGTCGCATGATGATGCGCATCGCTTCGCACGTCGCGCGGCGCACGCGGTGCCTCGCCCTCGTCACCGGCGAGTCGCTCGGCCAGGTGGCGTCGCAGACGCTGCGAAACATGAACATCGTCGAGAGGGCCGCGACGTACCCGGTGCTGAGGCCGCTCGTGGGAAGCGACAAGCTCGAGATCAGCCGCTACGCCGACAAGGCCGGCACCTACGAGATCTCGATCCAGCCCGACCAGGACTGCTGCACGCTGTTCGTGCCGAAGCACCCATCGGTCGGTGCCAGGGAACCCGAGGTGCTCGAGGCCGAGAGTCGCCTCGATGTCGAGGCGCTGGTGAAGGCCTGCCTCGACGCATCCGTCGAGGAGTGGATCGAGCCCACGTGGCCGGATGTGGGTCAGGAGCGGACGCGGGTGTCGCTGGTTTAGCGGATCGGCTTGGCGGCCGTGATCGGCGCGTATTCGACCTTCTTCGTGGTCGCATTCCAGACCAGGGGGCGATCGCAGTAGGTCTCCTCGGAGAAGAACTTCGCCGGCTGGTTGCCGCATGCGGCGCCGGCCAGGGTCAGCCAGACTTTCGCGCTTGCGCCCGTGCCTTCCAGTTTCACGCCGTAGACCATGTCGGTGAAGGCTGGGGTGGCCCCGTCCGTGACGTCTGCGAGAAAGACCTGCACTGCCTTCTCGCGGTCGCCGTAAATCGAGGCCGCTCCCTGACACTGGATGCTGCTCACGTCGAGGACGAAGTCTTCCTTGCCGTCGGCGTTGAGGTCCACGCGCCGCAGGGCGGCGGTCGTCGATGGCTTGCCGCCGGCTTCGCTGCAGAGGTCGGTCTGCTCCTTCAGGGCCTTGGCGACCGGCCCCGGAAGCGCGGCCTCGGCGGCCAGCGCCGCAGCCGGACCGAGCAGGGAAATCCCGAGAACGAAGGCGATGGTTCGCATGGTCGGTTCCTTTGTCGCGCCGCGGTCCGGCTACGACTTGGTTTCGTGCTGGCGCGCGCGGGCTGCGCGCCAGAGTCTCTCGAACGTTGCGGCGACGTCGGGACTCAGATCGTCCGAAGCGGGAATTCCTTCATCGACTTCGGCGAGATCGTCGCGCCGCTTTTGCCCCTGCGGCTCGCCGATTGCGCGCGAGGGTGTGCGAGCGCGCGCAATCGACTCCGGCGTGTGATGCTCCACGCGCCCGACCACGAAGAAAAGCTCGCGCACGACTTCGCGCTTCATCCATTCGTTGAGCCGCACGACGAGCTCGCGCTGGAGCAGGCTGAGCTCCTGCAGCCACGTCGAGGAGCGCACCGTCACGATCAGGCGGGAGCCGTCCAAGCGCACAGGCTGAGCGTTGCGGGAGATGGTGCGGCCGACTACCTCGTCCCACGCCTGCCAGACGCGATAGTCGTCGAGCCGGCGATCCAGACCGATTCGGGCGAGGGTCTGCTCGAGCAGGGAGGAAAGGCGCGTAGGCCGCGTCGGGTTAGCCCGCTTCACGGCGCCTCCCGTATCAGAGTCGGACCTTGGTGCGCACCAGATGTGCAGGCCGCTGTGAGCTTTTGCAGCGGCATGGCCGTCTGCGTCCCCACCATCCCTCCCCGGTTGTGTTGGGAACGGAGAATTTTCGAGTTTTTGTCCGATCCGGGTGGTGTCAGCCGTGCATTTCGAAGAAAGGACCGCTAGAGTGACCAGACCACAACATTTTGTGGTCCGTAGCGGGCCGGAGCACCATCCACAGGGGTCGGAGGCGATCGGTGGCAGTCGGTTTCGTAGCTTTTGGGCCGAGCCCCTCTTTGACCTTTTTTATTGAGTTTCGAGCCGAGTAACCGCTCGGCTCTGGCGTCCATTACCCCGAGAACCAAGGAGAATTTTCGATATGGAGGAGAAAGGAGCGTTCGCCGCGACCGGGACCGAGCTTGCCGGCGACAGCGCTGTCCGTGCGACGGGCCAGGGTCTCACTTTTACGCGCCGGCTCTCCAAGCCGGGCGTCGATCCGTACTCGACCGTAGACTGGGAGTCCCGCGACGCCACCATCCAGGGCGAGGGCGGCAAGGTCGTCTTCGAGCAGAAGGGCGTCGATTTCCCCGCCGGCTGGTCCCAGCTCGCCACCAACGTGGTGACTTCCAAGTATTTCCGCGGCCACATCGGTACTCCCCAGCGCGAGCACAGCGTGCGCCAGCTCATCGGCCGCGTGGTCGTCACCATCGTCGGGTGGGGTGAGGAGCAGGGCTACTTTGCCGACGACGACAGCCGCGACACCTTCCGCGATGAGCTGACCCACCTCCTGCTCGAGCAGGAGGCCTGACTCAACAGCCCGGTCTGGTTCAACGTGGGCGTCGAAGCCAAGCCCCAGTGCTCGGCCTGCTTCATCCTCTCGGTCGAGGACACGATGAACTCGATCCTCGACTGGTACCGGAAGGAAGGCGTCATCTTCAAGGGCGGCTCCGGCTCGGGCGTCAACCTTTCGAACATCCGCAGCTCGCGCGAGCCCCTCCTCGGCGGCGGCACGGCGTCGGGCCCCGTCTCGTTCATGCGTGCGGCCGACGCTTCTGCCGGGGTCATCAAGTCGGGCGGCAAGACGCGCCGCGCGGCCAAGATGGTCGTGCTCAACATCGACCACCCCGACGTCGAGGATTTCATCCGCTGCAAGGGAGACGAGGAGAAGAAGGCCTGGGCCCTCATCGACGCCGGCTACGACGGCGCGATCGACGGCGACGCCTACGGCTCCGTCTTCTTCCAGAACGCCAACAACTCGGTGCGCGTGACCGACGAGTTCATGCGCGCGGTCGAGACGGACGCGAACTGGACCCTCAAGAACGTCATCGACGGCAAGCCGAACCGCACGGTGCGTGCGCGCCATCTCTGGCAGACGATCGCCGAGCAGGCGCACTTCTGCGGCGACCCGGGCCTCCAGTTCGATACGACGATCAACGACTGGCACACGTGCCCGAACACCGGCCGCATCAACGCGTCGAACCCGTGCAGCGAGTACATGCACCTCGACAACTCGGCCTGTAACCTCGCGTCGCTGAACCTCATGAAGTTCACCGACCCGTCGGGCCGCTTCGACGTCGACGGCTTCAAGCACGCGGTGGACGTGATCATCACCGCGCAGGACATCGTGGTCTCGAAGTCGAGCTATCCGACGCCGGAAATCGAGCGCAACGCGCACGACTACCGCGAGCTCGGCCTCGGCTACGCGAACCTCGGCGCACTGCTCATGTCGATGGGCCTGCCGTACGATTCCGACGCGGGGCGTACGTTCGCCGCCGCCGTCACGTCGCTCATGTGCGGCGAGGCTTACGCGCAGTCGGCGCGCGTCGCCGAGGCCCTCGGCCCGTACGCGGGCTACGAGATCAACCGCGATCCGCAGATCCGCGTGCTCGAGAAGCACCGCGAGAAGTCGCGCCTGATCGACTCGGCCTACGTGCCGCTCGACCTGCTGTCGGCGAGCCGCGAGGTCTGGGACGACGCCGTCACGGGCGGCCGCGCCCACGGCGTGCGCAACTCCCAGGTCACCGTGCTCGCACCGACCGGCACGATCGCGTTCATGATGGACTGCGACACGACGGGCGTGGAGCCCGACATCGCGCTCGTCAAGTACAAGAAGCTCGTCGGCGGCGGCATGCTCAAGTTCGTGAACACGACCGTGGCGCGTGCCCTGCGCAAGCTGGGCTACGAGACACGCGAGGTCACCGACATCCTCGAGCACATCGACGCCAACGACACGATCGAGGGCGCGCCTCACCTCAAGGACGAGCACCTCTCGGTCTTCGACTGCGCCTTCAAGCCGCGCTCGGGCGTGCGCTCGATCGAGCCGGAAGGCCACGTGCGCATGATGGGCGCGGTGCAGCCGTTCCTGTCGGGCGCGATCAGCAAGACCGTGAACATGCCGACCGACGCGACCGTCGAGGACGTCGCCAACATCTACTACGAGTCGTGGAAGCTCGGCCTCAAGGCCGTTGCGATCTACCGCGACGGCTGCAAGCGCAGCCAGCCGCTCAACACGGGCTCCGAGGCATCCAAGGCCGCCCAGGCGGCCGAGGAGGCGACGCGGCCTCACCGCCGCCGCCTGCCGGCCGACTGCCGATCGAGCCGCCACAAGTTCGATGTGGCCGGCCACGAGGGCTACATCCACGTCGGCTTCTACGACGACGGCACCCCGGGCGAGATCTTCATCAAGATGGCCAAGGAGGGCAGCACGATCTCGGGTCTCATGGACACGATCGCGACGCTGACCTCGATGGCGATGCAGTACGGCGTTCCGGTCGACGCCCTCGTCAACAAGTTCGCCCACGTCCGCTTCGAGCCGTCCGGTTTCACGAAGAACCCGGACATCCCCGTCGCCAAGTCGCTCACCGACTACATCTTCCGCTTCATGGGAACCCGTTTCGGCGGCGAGCAGCAGGCAGCGGCCGCGGCGGAGACTCCGGCAGCGCGGCCGTCCCCGGCAAGCGCGGCGAGACCGAAGCTCGAGCTGGTCGAAGGCGGGCAGCAGGGTGGAAAGCCGGCGGAGCTGTTCCTGTCGCAGAGCGACGCGCCGACCTGCTCGGATTGCGGGTCGATCATGATTCGCAACGGGGCTTGCTACAAATGCCACAATTGCGGCGCGACGAGCGGGTGCTCGTGAGGGGAGCTCCGAGCCGGCGAGGAGCGAGTCCGGTTCCTTCGAGAAGGAGCGCGCAGCGCGACGGATGAGAAGGGGCTATTGAAAAGAGCGGCGGCGCTTCTAACGAGGTGCCGCCGCCCCGCTTTCCGACGGCAGGACGATCATGACTTCGCCGGGCCGGACCCAGTTCTGGGACGCGCGAAGCTCGGCATCGAGGGCCCGGGGGTCGTTCTGCAGAGCGTCGAGGCGCTTCTCGAGGCCGCGGTTGACCTGGATGCGCTCGAAGACGCGCTCGGATCGCTCGGCCACGCTGTCCTGCTGGTCGTGCAGGTTGCGGAAGCCGTAGGGCCCGAGAAAAAGGGAGTACGCGAGCACGATCGCGAGTACGCCGAGTGCGCGAACCAGCCAGAGAAAGAAGGTGTGAGAAGAGCGCAATGGTTTCCTGATCTGCGCAGAGCGCTGGCCTGTACCCGTGCGGGCGGAGTGGCAGGATAGCGCGTCGATCGACCGAACTTCAACGCTCGCCGGTCGAGCGCACACGAGTAGAGGAGTTTCCACGAACATGAAGATCGAGTCCGTACTGGCGCGGGAGATCCTGGATTCGCGCGGCAACCCCACGGTAGAGGCCGAAGTCCGCGTCGCCGGCGGCGCGATGGGACGTGCGTGCGTTCCGTCGGGCGCATCCACGGGCGCCCACGAGGCGCTGGAGCTGCGCGACGGAGACAAGAAGCGATACGGCGGGAAAGGCGTCCTCAAGGCCGTCGCCAACGTCAACAAGATCCTCGGGCCTGCCGTGAAGGGCATGGACGTGCGCGGCCAGAAGGCGATTGACGGCCGCATGCTCGAGCTCGACGGTACGCCGAACAAATCCAGGGTCGGGGCCAACGCGATCCTCGCCGTCTCGCTCGCCGCCGCCCATGCGGCGGCGGCGGCAACCAGGCAGCCCCTCTACCGCTCGATCGGCGGCGCGAAGGCCAACATCCTTCCGGTGCCGGTCATGAACATCGTGAACGGCGGCGCCCATGCGGACAATCGCCTCGACTTCCAGGAGTTCATGATCGTGCCCCACGGGGCCAAGTCGTTCGCCGACGCGTTGCGCACGGGAGCCGAGGTTTTCCATGCCCTGAAGGCGGTTCTCAAGGGGCGCAAGCAGAGCACCAACGTCGGCGACGAAGGCGGATTCGCGCCCGATCTCGCGACCAACGAGGCCGCCATCGGTGTGGTCCTCGAGGCCATCGAAAAGGCCGGATACAAGCCCGGAAAGCACGTTTCCCTGGCCCTCGACGCCGCCGCGACCGAGCTCTGGAAAGACGGCCGCTACGTCTTTCACAAGTCGACGGGGGCCCGGCTCACCTCCTCCCAGATGGTCAAGCTCTACGAGAAACTGGTTGCGAAATTTCCGATCCTCTCGATCGAGGACGGCCTCGCCGAGGACGACTGGGACGGCTGGATCGAGCTCACGAAGAAGATCGGCCGCAAGGTCCAGGTGGTCGGAGACGACCTCTTCGTGACCAACCGCGAGCGCCTCGTGCGCGGGATCGACGCCGGCGCGGCGAACGCGATTCTGATCAAGGTGAACCAGATCGGGTCGCTCACCGAGACCCTCGACACCATCCGGACTGCGAAGAAAGCAGGGTATTCCTCGATGATTTCGCACAGGAGCGGCGAGACCGAGGACGCGACCATCGCCGACCTCGCGGTGGCCGTCGGAGCCGGTCAGATCAAGACCGGATCGCTCTCGCGAGGCGAGCGCACCGCCAAGTACAACCAGCTTCTGAGGATCGAGCAGCAGCTCGGCAAGCGAGCCGTGTATCCGGGGCTCAAGGCCTTCGCATGACCTCTCTTCGACGCGCATGCGGCACCCCGAGACCTCGAGCGACCGCCATGGGCGTGCACGAACGCACGGCTTCGCGACCGTTTTTGTTGACTAGCTTGTCACAGGGTCACTATAATTCGTTTCGTATGCACGACAGTGCATGCATGTTCGATGTTTCGCCTGCGAGGGTGATCGCGGCTAACAGCTGAAGGAGGCAAACCAATGGCTGGAAGAAAGAAGGCGAAGAAGAAGGCTGGCAAGAAAAAGGCCACCAAGAAGAAGGCTGGCAAGAAGAAGGCTGGCAAGAAGGCCGGCAAGAAGAAGGCCACCAAGAAGAAGGCTGGCAAGAAGAAGGCCGGCAAGAAGAGGAAGGCCAAGAAGGCTGCTGCTCCTGCTGCCGCAGGTGCGCCGGCCCCGAAGCGCCGCGCTCGTCGGCGGAAGAAGTAAGGCCTGACCGATCCCGAGGCCCACGAGGGCCTCACGTCCGAAGTTCGATTGTCCGATTAACCAAAAGGTACGAGCGCCCGGTTTCGTACCACCGCCAACCACCCTCGCAGGCGAACACCGAACCCTCCCGGGTTCGCAAGAAGCCCTCCGGAACCCCGGGGGGCTTTTTGTTTCGTCCTGCCGGCGGCCGGAAATCGGGAAGCGGCCATCCTCACCGAAGCCCGCCGAGCGCCGTCGCACCTATAGGAAAACATGGGTGGGGTGGCCCACGGCGGGCCCAATTTTCAGAGTCGAAAGTTGGACTATCCGCTTTGACACGGACTGAAACGCATTCTAGGTACCGGCCACTAACCCCTCCCGGAGGATCAGGAGACCCTATGGCAGACGTACCCACCAGCGCTCAGCAAGTTTTCGACATGATGCCCTCGCGTTTCAACGCGGCGGCCGCCTCGGGCGTCAACGCGACGTACCAGTTCGACCTCACCGGCGATAACGGCGGCACCTGGCAGGTCGCGGTCGCCAACGGCACCTGCAACGTCGCGCAGGGCACCCCGAACGACAAGCCGAACATCACCATCACGATGGCGGCCGGCGACTACCTCGACATGATCACCGGCAAGCTGAACCCGCAGATGGCGTTCATGGGCGGCAAGCTGAAGATCAAGGGCGACATGAGCCTCGCGCTCAAGATGCAGCAGATCTTCCCGAACGCGTAAGATCGCCGATCGCCGGGCGTCAGCCCGACGTCG
Source organism: uncultured Myxococcales bacterium (assembly GCA_964475235.1). GTDB lineage: Bacteria > Desulfobacterota > Binatia > UBA1149 > CAITLU01 > DATNBU01. The sequence continues at coordinate 8,467 of CAYYVZ010000082.1, forward strand.
GAAGCTACCGGGCTCAGGCCCGGGTCGGCAAAGAGAGAAGGGAGTCCCGCGAGGGGCTCCCTTTTTTTCATGCCGGCCCGGCGAACCCGGGTGATTTCCCGGCACACCAGGTCGCCTTGTTCGATGGCAGGTCCGCACCGCCTCATGCTGGCAGCCGCCTGCCGTTTGTTATGATCGACATCTGACATGCTCGTGACCGCCGCAGCCCTCCTGTTCTCGGGCGTCGCGCAGGCGGCCATCTCTCCGCCGCTCTCGTGGATCTGGCTTCATCCCGTCTCATGGGTACCGGCCTTCGCGGTGTTCTCCCGCCTCCAGGGGCGGCGGGCCCTCCTCGCGGGCTGGTTCGTCGGCATCGCCGCGGAGCTCGCCATCTATTGCTGGCTGCCGGGCACCATCGAGAAGTTCGGCGGCTTTCCGATTCCGATCGCCGTGCTCCTCTGGCTCGTCTTCGCGGCAGCTACCGGGTTCTACACGGCGATCGTCGCGTGGGGGTTCGCGCGCATCCGTCGCGTCTCGGGCCGTTGGTGGCCCTTCGCCGTCGCGGGGTGGTTCTGCGCGCTCGAGTTCCTCAACCCCCAGCTCTTCGGCTACCTGCAGGGCGTAGCCTGGTACCAGGTGCCGTCGGTCTTTTTGGTCGTGGCCGTCGCGGGAGTCAGCGGCATGAGCTTCCTCGTCGTGGCGTGCAACGCGCTCGTGCTGCAGGGGCTGGAGAGGGATGGGGGCCGGCGAGGCTTCGTGACGCGGGGCTGGCAGGTGCGTGCGGGCATGCTCGCGGTCCTCGTCGCCGCGGCTGCCGGGTACTCTCACGTCCGCATGGATGCGATCGCCGAGGCCGAGCCGAAGGCCGCGCCGCTGCGAATCGCCATCATCCAGCCGCGCCACACCATCCCGCTTCGCGACAAGATGGAGCGCCAGGCCGGCGACGTCTTCGCGAAAGACCACATCGCCCTGTCGCGCGAGGCCATCGCGGCGGCTCCCGGCCACATCGATGCGTTCGTATGGCCCGAAGGAGCGCTGCGCGTCGAGCCCCAGCGCAAGAGCAACGCCGCCGTGCTCGAGTTCGCGCGCGAGACGGGCTCGGAGGTCTGGACGGGCGCAAACCACTGGGAAGACGACGGGACCCACATCACCGGTTCCCACAACTCGGCGTTCCGGATCAGGACGGACGGCACGATCGACCGGCGCTACGACAAGAACATCCTCGTGCCGTTCGGCGAGTACATGCCGCTGAAGAGCGTCTTCCCGTTCCTCGCCCGCATCGAGATTCCCGGCAATTTCCAGGCCGGCACCGAGACACCGGTGTACGAGAGCGGCAGCGCGCGGTTCGTGTTCCTCATCTGCTACGAGGCCATCCGCAACGCCTACGTTCGGCGTGCGCTCGGCGCCGACGGCAACCTGCTCGTCAACGTGACGACCGATGCGTGGTACGGCGAGCTGTCCGAGCAGGGTCAGCACCTCATGCTGTCGGCGATCCAGTCGGCGCTGAACGGGGTGCCGCTCGTGCGCAGCACGAGCACGGGGATCAGCGCGTTCGTCGACGCGCGTGGTGTGATCACGGCAAACACGGGAAACTTCACGCGCGAGTTTCTCGTGCGCGAGGTGAGGCCCGTGCGCGTCGCTTCGATCTACGCGACGTGGGGCGAATGGTTCGCCTGGACCTGTGTCGTCGTCGGCGGGGCCCTGCTCGTGGCGTCGAGGCGCCGGTTGGCCTGAGGACGGCGGCGCGTTGCGGCTGGTTCGGCCCGTCCGCGCTGCTTCGGGGCGCGCAGTCGCCCGTCAGCTCGCGTCCTCGTCGAGTTTTCCCGACCAGAGATACTTCTGGGTTTCGGCGACCAGCACGCCGTTCAGCGCCAGCAGCGAGATCAGGTTGGGCACCGCCATGAGCGCGTTGGCGATATCGGCGAACGCCCACACCGACGGCAGCGACGACACCGATCCCACCATGACGGCGGCGACCCAGAGCAACCGGTAGGGGCGGATCGCACGCGGACCCATCAGGTACTCGGCGGCCTTCTCGCCGTAGTAGGACCAGCCGAGGATGGTCGAGAACACGAACGTGAGAAGGCCGACCGTGAGCACGGTCGTGCCGAGGTAGGGGATGTCCTCGAACGCGGCGTGCGTGAGCGCGGCGCCCTTGAGGCCCTCGGTCCACTCGCCCGAGTTCACCACGACGAGACCCGTCATCGCGCAGACGACCACCGTGTCCCAGAACGTCCCGGTGGACGAGACCAGCGCCTGGCGTACGGGGTTCCTCGTCTGCGCCGCCGCCGCCACGATCGGTGCGCTGCCGAGGCCCGACTCGTTCGAAAACAGTCCGCGCGCGATGCCGAATCGCATCGCCTGGCTCACGCCTGCGCCGAGAAAGCCGCCGACGGCCGCCAGGGGAGTGAACGCGCCGACGACGATGAGCCGCAGCGTCTCGGGTATCGTCGATGCGTTGATGGCGAGCAGCAGCACGCAGCCGATCACATAGAAGACGGCCATGAAGGGCACGAGGGCCGCGCAGACGCGCGCGATCGACTGTATGCCGCCGAGAATCGTCACGGCGGTCAGCGCCGTCATGACGGCGCCGCTCAGCCACGGCGAGACGCCCATCGATTCGTCGAGCAGAGAGCTGATCGAGTTGGCCTGGACCATGCAGCCGATGCCGAACGCGGCCACGGCCGTGAGGGCAGCGAACGTGACGGCCAGCCAGCGCTGGCCCATGCCGCGCTCGAGCACGTACATCGGTCCGCCGGCCATCGAGCCGTCAGGCATCTTCACGCGGTATTTCACCGAGAGAAGGGCCTCGGCGTACTTGGTCGCGATGCCGAACACGCCGGTGAGCCACATCCAGAGCACTGCGCCGGGCCCGCCGGAGGCCACCGCCGTCGCCACGCCGACGATGTTGCCGGTGCCGATGGTGGCCGCGAGCGCCGTCATCAGGGCGGCGAACTGGCTGACGTCGCCCTCGCCCTCGGACTTTCGCTGGAAGGAAATGCGGATGGCCTGACCGAGGTATCGCTGGATGAATCGGAGCCGCACGGTCAGGAACAGGTGCGTGCCGAACAGCAGGATGAGAATCGGCGGACCCCAGACGAAGTCGCTTATCGCGGTGAGCAGCTGTTCCATCGTTCTTGCCTCCCCGGATCCGGGCGAAACGCTCGGCACTTGTTAGCTCGCCGCCACCGGCGGCGCACGGGGCAGATGCGCGGCATCGCCGTGGAAGCACAGGCTGGGAGCGAACGGGGAGGGGACCGGCTTCGCGGAAGGGTCGGGCAGGCACCGGCGGAGCTCAACGCCCATCCTGCATCCGTCCCTAGGCTGCTGCGCAGTTGGTGTGTTCGCGGCGATCGGCGACTTGCCAGTGACAGCCGCCGATCGCTGAACGTTCAGGCCCGCCGGCAGCGAAGCGTCGTCGCGCCCGGCGTGCAGCCCTCGACGTCTCCGACGTGGTCGACTCCGAGTCCGTGGCGAATGCGGAGGGCGGCCGGCGGCTGCGACGACGAGATCGGCAGACCGTCGACGCGGACCTTGTAGCTCCACGCTTCGACGTTCGACGAACGGAAGCGTCCGGTCGCCAGGCCGTCGTTCGTCCGGCAGCGAATCGATGTTGCACGAACCCGGCAGTCGCCGGGCGTCCAGGTCGCCGAAGCCACCTCCGCTCCGTCGAGCGTCACGACCAGCGTGATGTCCGCGGTCGCATCGAACCCATCGCCGGCGAAGGTCCCGGCCGCCGTGACTCGGCCATCGGCCGATCCGGCGGCGGCCTCGCGCACGACCAGCTTCTCCGCGGTCAGCGATGCATCGTGGTCGTCGCAAACGTCGCCGTCACTGTCGCCGTCGAGGTCGGACTGCGAAGGATCGGCGTCCGAGGGGCAGTTGTCGACTTCGTCGGCAACGCCGTCGCTGTCGGCATCGGCAACCGGCGTGAGCGGGGTGCACATAGCTGCGCAGCCGCTGCTCGCGTCGCACTGGTCCTGGCAGGCCGATTCGACCGGGCACGACGCGAGGCACCCGCCGAGGTCCACTTGGCAGAACGGTGCGCAGTAAGTCTGCGACGAGCAGCCCTCGAGGCACGACGTGAACCCGGCCCAGCAGTTGCTCGTGCATGCCGCACTGGCCGTCGTGCAGTCGCTGCGGCACAGGTCGCACCCCTCGGCATCGCAGACACACGACGGAACCGGGGTGTGGCTGCACGCCGTCGCGGCCGAGCAGGAATCGGCGGTGCATTCGTTGCCGTCGTCGCAGTCGAGCAGCGGCCCGCCGAGGCACTCCCCGCCGGAGCAGCGATCCGCAGTCGTGCAGGCGTCTCCGTCGTTGCAACTCAGCGTGTTGTTGCTGTGGATGCATTGGCCGCCGGAACAGGTGTCGGTGGTGCAGGCGATGCCGTCGCTGCAAGCCATCGGCGTACCTGCGCACGCACCGGCCGAACACGCATCGCCGACGCTGCAGGGATTGCCGTCATCGCACGCCGTACCGTTCGACCTCGCCGGGTTGGAACAGGACCCGGTGGCCGGATTGCAGGTTCCGGCGGAGTGGCACTGGTCGGAGGCTGCGCAGACCACCGCGGCGCCGTTGCAGCTTCCCTGCTGGCACTGGTCGGACGTGGTGCAAAGACTTCCGTCGCTGCACGCGCTGCCGTTGGCCGCGAACTGGCAGTCGGCGGCGCAGCACGAACCGCCGTCGCAGGCCTCGCCGGCTTCGATCGCGGCGTTGCCACAGGTCTGTGGGTCGCAGGCGTCGCCGATACTGTCCCCGTCGAGGTCGGCCTGGCCGGCATTCGCCGCCATCGGGCAGTTGTCGCTCTCGTTGGGCACGCCATCGCCGTCGCCGTCGGTTTCTGGCGAATGGCAGGCGGTCGTGCAGCCGTTGTCGGTGTCGCAACCGGCCTGGCAGCCGGCCACGGCGGGACACGAGCCGAGGCAGGATCCGAGGTCGACCTGGCAGAACGCCGCGCAATAGGTCTGCGTGCATCCGTTCAGGCAATCGCCGAACCCTGTCCAGCAGTTGCCGGAACAGGCCTCATGGTCGGCGACGCATGCATCGCTGCAGGCATTGCACTCGGCCGCGGCGCAAGTCGCACCGGCCGGCGTCGCGACAGCCAATCCGGAGAACGCGAGCAGGCCAAGCAATGCGTGCTGGAAGTACGAGGGCGCTCGCCTCGGAAACGAGACCTGAGTTGTGGGGGTGTTGCGTGCGATCACTCGAATCTCCTCACCGGCGCGTCTACCGCCCCCGGAAATCCCGGAGCGAACGTACTCGCAATTCCAAGAATCGCGCCATTTGAGAATCCACGCCTTTCCGCGGGCAACACGCCGGCAACCGGGTCATCGGCGGCACGGCGCAGGTTTCCCGCGCGCGAGATCCCCCGCGATACGGGGCAATGCGCCCGCGCCGTCGCGAGAGTAGCGGACGGAACTCATCCGAGGCGCTCGTGAAGAAGGAAATCGCTCGCGACATTGTCGAGCGCGACGCGAATCGCATTCTACCCGCTCCGGTTTGGACATGGCCGTCGCGCTGGACGATAGAGTGCAGCCCGCGCCGGCCACTGCCGACGAACTTCGACGAACTTCGAAAAGGGGTCCCGATGAAGCTGCCCGCCGCCCTTTCCCTCGCCCTTGCCGCGCTACTCGCCGTCGCACCTCTCACCGGTGCGGCGGATGTCGATCCCACCGCCCCGGCCCAGGGCGCGGCCACGCAATGGCTCTCGCTGTCGGACGGCGCGCGCTACGGGGAGGCCTGGGAGCAGGCGGCAACTTACTTCCGCGACTCGATCAGGAAGCCGGACTGGGAGGCAGCCGCCAAGGCCGCGCGAGGCCCTCTCGGCGCGGTGAAGTCGCGAAGCCTCAAGTCGGCCACCGTCAAGACTACGCTTCCCGGCATGCCCGACGGCGAGTACGTGGTGATCGAGTACGAGACGCGCTTCGAGAACAAGGCCGCCGCGACCGAGACGATCACGCCGATGAAAGAGAAGGACGGCGCTTGGAAGGTCTCCGGCTATTTCATCCGCTGACCGCGTTCACGCGAGGAGTAGCGCGTGAACGGCCCGCGCCGGATCAGCAAGGCGGGCCCGGAAAGTTCTTTTCCTCCGGCGACCGAGGCTCCTCGAAAACCCCGGTCTCGCAGGCCCGAAACGGCGTTCGCTTCAGGCCACGCCCAGGCTGCGCCGCGGCACGTCGCGCAGCAGCACTTCGACCGTGGATTCGCCGAAGCTGCCCTTGTTCATCTTCTCGAGGCCGGCGCGCACTTCGCGGCGGGTCATCAGGATCCCGTAGGAACCGAGGATCTGCTTCACGATGTCGTAGTGCGTGTCGATGGTCTGCGTGACCGACGAATAGCCGTAGCGGCCGGCGCGCGGGCCGTCCCAGAGGGCGAGCGGGTTCATCGAGAACATGTGCACGTCGGTTTCGGCGGGCTCGATCAGGATGATGTCGCCGCGGAACTTGGGGTCTTCCTGGTACTGGCGGATGCCGTACTGGAGGCGCGTGTGCAGCAGCGTGCGGAACACCTGGTTGATCACGCCGCTCATGCCGCCGTCGGCGATCGGCGAGCCCTCGGTCACCCACTCGCCGGTCTCCATGTCGAAGCGGCGGTGCACTCGGTTCGAGAAAGGGCGGAACGGGTTGTAGCAGATGATGAGATCGGAGCCCTGCTCGATGGCAACGTCGATGTTGGCCGTGTGTCGCACGCCGCCGTCCACGTAGTCCACACCGTTGATGCGCGCCGGCTTGTAGAACCCGGGAAGCGCGGTGGACGCCTGGATGGATTGCGAGATCGTCACCGACGAATCGGTGTTGTGCCCGAAACACGCGCGCTCGGCGGTGTCGAGGTTCATCGCGCAGATGTAGAGCTCTTTGCCGAGCCGGTCGTGAAAACTCTTGAAGTCGTTCGGGATGCCGTTGCGCTCGAAGTTCTCGCGCAGGTACTGCTCGATCGTCGAGTTGTCGAAGAGCCCCGACGGGATGTAGTCCTGGGGCATCGGAATCCGGTTGTTGAGAATCTCGCGGACGATCGGCGTCGCGACGTCCTGCAGCGTCGA
>CAYYVZ010000083.1:0-15445 GCA_964475235.1 uncultured Myxococcales bacterium
TTCGCGAGCGCGGTCTTCAGGATCGAGATGACGGGCGTGATGCCGCTGCCGCCCGCGAAGAGCAGCAGGTCCTTCTCTTCCGCGCCGAGCACGAAGTTGCCGGCCGGAGGCAGGACCTTGACGACGTCGCCTTCCTTCAGGTTGTCGTTGAGCCAGTTGGAGATGCGGCCGTCGGCGACACGCTTGACGGTGACCTTGTGCTCGCCCTCGACGGCGGGCGAGCTGGCCAGCGAGTAGCAACGGTAAAGCGTCTTGCCGCCGTGCGGGACCTGAAGAGTCAGGAACTGGCCGGACTGGTAGGCGAACACAGGGGCGAGGCCGGCGGGGATCTCGAAGACGATCGAGCTCGAGTCGGCCGTCTCGCGGATCACGCGGGCGACGCGCAGGTCGTGGTAGTGGTGGCGTGCCTTCTCGTCGGCGGTGGCAGGTTCGCTCATCAGTGGTGGCGGGCCGGCCTCGGCGCCGCGGCGGTTCGCCGTGCGCAGGGCGGTTGCGGCGCCGTCTTTACGGGCTAAGAGTTTCCGTAACAACCGCCGCTCGTCCTCGCTCGGGCCTCGCGGACAGGGGCATGTCCGGGCCGCACTGGAATCGCCTCGGCACGCGCGCGAAAAGCGGGAGCACGGCGCCACCGAGGCAGAGCCGAGCGAGACGCAGTGACCGTTTATCGACTGGGAAAGACGCTGGCGTTTCCGCCGCCCGAAGAAGCCGAGCCGAGCGGCCTGCTCGCCGTCGGCGGCGACCTCGCCTCCGAACGCCTCCTGCTCGCCTACGCCATGGGGATCTTCCCCTGGTACACCGACGACACTCCGATTCTCTGGTTCTCGCCCGACCCGCGCGGCGTGCTCACGCCCGCCTCCCTCGTCGTGCACCGCTCGCTGGCGCGGCGCGTGCGCTCGGGCTCCTTCGAGGTCACGCTCGATCGCGCGTTCGGGGAGGTGATCCGCGGCTGCGCCGCTTCGCCCCGCGACGGCCAGCAGGGAACCTGGATCACCGAAGACATGATCGCCGCCTACGAACGCCTGCACGGTCTCGGCTTCGCGCACAGCGTGGAAGCGTGGAAGGACGGCGCGCTCGCCGGCGGCCTTTACGGCGTGTCTCTCGGCAGCGCGTTCTTCGGCGAGTCGATGTTCTCGCGCGAGCGCGATGCGTCGAAGGTCGCGCTCGTGCATCTCGTGCGCCAGCTCGGCCGCTGGGGGTTCCGCCTCATCGACTGCCAGGTGCGCAACGACCACCTCGCGAGCCTCGGCGCCGAGCAGTGGCCGCGCCAGCGCTTTCTCGAATCCCTTTCGCAAGCGCTGCAGGACCCGACGCGGCGCGGTCCCTGGTGTTTCGACGACGACTCGCTGGCGCTTCGAACCGCATGAACATCGTGCTGCTCGAGCCCGAAGAGCTCGATGGAACACGGGTCGTTCTCGAAGGGCGGCGTGCCGGCCACATCGCGACCGTTCACCGCGCGGCCGAGGGCAGGCAGCTTCGCGTCGGTGTGATCGGCGGGAACGTCGGAACCGGCACCGTCGTCTCTGTCTCGCCCGAGCGCGTGGAGCTCGAAGTCGCCATCGGCCAGGCGCCGCCGCCGGCGGTGGACTGCACGCTCGCGATCGCGCTGCCGCGTCCTCGCGTGCTCCACCGCGTGCTCGGCTCGGCGGCCGCGTTCGGCATCAAGCGCATCGCGCTGTTCGGTTCCCGCCGCGTCGAGAAGTCGTACTGGGCGAGCCCCGTCGTCTCCGACGAGCAGATTCGCGGCCAGCTGCTCGAAGGCCTCGAGCAGGGCGGCGACACCATCCTCCCCGTCGTCGAGAAGCATCGTCTCTTTCGCCCCTTCGTCGAAGACCGTCTCGCAGGGATCGCACGCGGCACACTCGCCCTCGTCGCCGACGCAACAGGCGAGCGACCCTGCCCGCGCGCCGACGGCTCGCCCGTCACGCTCGTCCTCGGCCCGGAAGGCGGCCTCATCGACCACGAGCTCGACCTCCTTCGCGCCGCCGGCCTCGAAACCGTCACGCTCGGCGTGCGCCCCCTCCGCGTCGAGCATGCCTTCGCCATGCTCCTCGGCCGCCTGTTCTAGCTCGTATTGACCTTGGGGGGCATGGAACCTATGCGGGCGTCATGCGCCGCCGCCCCGGACCTCTGGCCGGTCTTCGCGTTCTCGAGATCGCGGCCATCGGGCCCGTTCCCTTTGCAGGCATGCTCCTGTCCGACCTCGGCGCCGACGTCGTGCGCATCGATCGCACGAAGCCCGATCCCGCCAGCACGTGGACCGATCCTCGCCTCGACGTGCTCGGCCGCGGACGCCGCTCGATCGCGGTGGATCTCAAGAGCGAGCGCGGCGTCGAAGTGGTGCTCCGCCTTGCGGAGGACGCCGACGTGTTCCTGGAAGGTTTCCGCCCGGGTGTGGCGGAGCGACTCGGCGTAGGTCCCCAGGCCTGCATGCTGCGCAACCCGCGCCTCGTCTACGGGCGCATGACGGGATGGGGACAGCAGGGCCCGCTCGCCAATGCGGCGGGTCACGACATCAACTACGTGGCGCTCACCGGCGCGCTGCACGCGATCGGCGGCGTCGATTCTCCGCTGCCGCCGCTCAACCTGGTCGGCGATTTCGGCGGCGGTGCGCTCTACCTCGTGGTCGGCGTGCTCGCGTCCCTGCTCGAGCGTGCGCGCTCGGGAAAGGGCGACGTCGTGGACGCGGCGATGGTCGACGGCGCGGCGTCGCTCATGTCGATCTTCTACATCATGCAGCAGATCGGTTTCTGGCAGGACAGCCGCGGTTCCAACTTCCTCGACGGCGGCGCGCCGTTCTACGGCACGTACGAGACCTCCGACCGCAAGTTCGTCGCGGTCGGCGCGATCGAGCCGCAGTTCTGGGCCGAGCTGCTCGCCAGGCTCGGCATCGACGCGGCGACGATCGGCTTCCAGCACGACCGCGACGCATGGCCGGCGATGCGCGAGACGCTCGCCGCCGCCTTCCGCACGAAGACCCGCGACGAATGGTGCGGCATCCTCGAAGGCAGCGACGCGTGCTTCGCGCCGGTGCTCACGATCGGCGAGGCCGCCGGTCACCCGCACATGTCCGCGCGCGGCACGTTCGTCGAAGTGGACGGCGTCGTGCGGCCCGGCGTCGCGCCGCGCTTCGAGCGCGTGCGCACGGACGCCGGTGCGAAGGCTCCCGTGCTCGGCGCTCACACGCGCGAAGTGCTGGAGCAGGCCGGGTACGGCCCTGGCCAGATCGAGTCGCTGCTGGCCTCCGGCGCGATCTCCGAGGCCAACGCTGCGGGCACGGTCGCCGAGGCGGCGCCGTCATGAGCGTGCGCGCCTTCGGGCGGACGCTGGCCGCGGCCTTCGTCCTCGCGGCGACGGTGGGGCTCCTCCCTGCCGCGGCGCTGGCCGGAGAGCTTCAGGTCGATGCGACAAGCGGGCTTCACTACGTCGAGATCGTGACGGGAGGAGCCGCGCCCGACGCGCCGCTTCCCGTCGTCGTCGCCATCCACGGCCTCGGCGACAACCCGGAGTCGTTCCGCCTCCTGCTCGACGATCTGCCGGCCCGCGCGCGCGTCGTCGTGCCTCGCGGTCCGATGCCCCACGGGCCCGACGGCTACTCCTGGTTCGCGTTCCACAACGACGACGGCGGCGAGGGCTCGCGCCAGCAGGAACAGGGCATTCGCGAGTCGGCCGATCGCGTGTCGCAATTGGTCGGTTCCCTCGCCAAGAGGTTCGGCGGTCCGTCGCGCGCGGTCATCTGCGGTTTCTCACAGGGCGGAATTCTCTCTTTTGCCGTCGCCGCCGCGCATCCCGGCATCGTCGCGGTCGCGATTCCGGTCGCCGGCTATCTCCCTCCCGCGCTCTGGCCCGCCGAGCGGCCGAAAACCAAGCCGCTGCCGAAGATCGTCGCCCTTCACGGCGACACCGACTGGCTGATCCCGGTCGAATCCGCGCGCTGGACCGTCGAAGCGCTGCGCAGCAACGGGTTCGACACGAGTCTCAAGACGTGGCCGGGCATCGGCCATGCGCTGGTTCCGGAGATTCGTTCGACGCTGACAGCGTCGGTGGTCAGCGCGGTCGAGTCGCTTTCACCCGCGGGAACCGTGCTCGAAGGTCCGCCTCAGCCGGTAAGGCTGCCTGCGATGAGGCGGCCGGCAGGCGACGATGCGGCGATGGACGGCGAGCCGTCTTCCGGCGCCGCTGCGATCGTCGGCGCGCCTTTGTCCGGCGATCCCCTCGAGGGTTTCCCCGCTGCGCAGGAGCCGCAGCTCGACGCGCCGTCTCCTCTGGAAGAGCCCTCGCACTGACCGCGTCGCCGCCGCGCTCTCCGCGTCGCCGTCGCACTTGCGACGTCGCGGGAACGAGCCGGGCCTGTCGGCACGTCCTTTGCTCAACGTGTGTGCGCCCCGATTCGAACGCCAGCTTCGCTGTGTCGAGCCCTGCCGAACAGGTGTCGGTGCCCACTCGTTGCGGTGCACTCCCGCGGAAACGCGCAGATTGCCGCTCGACATCCCGCTTGGCGCCGTTATCCTCCGTTTCATGGGATGCGGGGGCTTCCTCTTCGATTGCGATCTGAAGAAACGCGTGGCTGCGAACCTGGAAATCTTCCAGCGCCGCGCGTATCCGCGCTCCTGTCTCAAAGCCGCCGCGGTCGCGATCACCCTGCTTTCCGATGACGACGGTCGCGCGTGCTTCGTGCTCACGCGCCGCGCCGCAAAGATGCGCTCGCACAGCCGCCAGTGGGCACTTCCCGGCGGAAGGCTCGACCAGGGCGAGACCGCGACGCAGGCCGCGCTTCGCGAGCTCGCCGAGGAAGTCGGCCTCGTCGCCGGCACCGAGCGCGTGCTCGGCCTCCTCGACGACTACCCGACGCGCTCCGGCTACGTGATCACACCCGTCGTGGTATGGGCGCCGCGCGTCACGACGCTCACGCCGAATCCGTGCGAAGTGAGCGAGGTCTACCGCGTTCCGCTGATGGAGCTCGACGGCCCCGAGGTGCCCCAGCTCCGGCGCATTCCCGAAAGCCCGCGCGAGGTGATCTCGATCCCGCTCATGGGCACCAACGTGCATGCCCCGACGGCCGCCGTTCTCTACCAGCTTCGCGAGGTCGCGATCTGGGGCCGCAACACCCGCGTCGCGCACTACGAGCAGCCCGTCTTCGCCTGGAGCTGAACCCCTGTCACGCGACGCCATGTCGCGCCATGCCACGCGACATTCCGCGGGGAATGTTCGCCGCGCCACATTCCCCGGGGAATGCGCAGCGAGGGCCTCCCGCACGAATCCGCGAAGCCCTCTTCCTTTCTTTCCGCCCCGGGTTTCGGCCTAATCCCCCGATGCATCGCCGGCCGCTCGAAGCGCTCCTCGAAGCCTACGTGCCGTCGGGTACCACCGACGCCGAGGCGCGCGACCGCATCCTCCGCTTCGTGGGCGCTCACGACGACTGCTTCGAGCGGACTCTGCTCGAAGGTCACATCACCGGTTCGGCGTGGATCGTGAATCCCTCGCGGACGAGGTGCCTGCTCACGCACCACCGCAAGCTCGAGCGCTGGCTGCAGCTGGGCGGACACGCCGACGGCCAGACCGACGCGCTCGAGTTCGCGATGCGCGAGGCGCGCGAGGAGTCGGGGCTCACGTCGCTTCACGCGGTGACGAGCGCGATCTTCGACTGCGACGTGCACGCGATCCCCGCGCGCAAGACGGAACCGGAGCATTTTCACTACGACGTGCGCTTTCTCTTCGAAGCCGACGACACCGAGCCGCTCGTCCTCAGCGAGGAGTCGAAGGAGCTTGCGTGGGTGGCGCTCGAAGACGTCGCATCGCTCGAGTCGGACGAGTCGGTGATGCGGATGGTCGCGAAGACGGCGGGCGTGCGGCGCGGACCGGACGCGAAGACGGCTGTCAGGAAAGCGCGATCCTGAAGGTCGCGACCGCCGCTACGAAAGCGCGATCTTGATCACGCCGTCCGCGTGCCTGCGGAACATGTCGTAGGCTTTCGCGACGTCGGCGAGCGCCATGTCGTGCGTGAACATCGGGGTAAGGTCCACGCGGCCGTCCCCGATCAGCTTCAGCAGGTAGTCGAAACGCTTGCGCCCCGTCGGGCAGAGCGTCGTCACGAACGTGCGGTGGATGAAGCTGCCGTCGATCGGCACGCTCACCGTGCCGTCCGTTCCGTAGACGCCGACCGAGGAGACCGTGCCGCCGAGCCGTGTGACGCGGAAGCAGTTGTCGAGCGTCACCTGCTTGCCGAGGGCCTCGACGGCGACGTCCACGCCGCGGCCGCCCGTAAGATTCATGATCTCCTCGACGGCTTTGTCCGGCGCAACCACGTGGTGGGCGCCGAGCCGCTTCGCCATCGCGACGCGCTCGGGAATGCTCTCGACGGCGATGATGAGGCCGGCGCCGCAGGTTTTCGCGGCCGCCGTCACGCAGAGGCCCACGGGGCCCTGCGCGAAGATGGCGACCGACTGGCCTTCCTTCATGCGCGCGCGCTCGATGGCGCCGAAGCCGGTGGACATGATGTCGCTGACGAAGAGGGCCTGGCGGTCGTCGATCGACGCGGGGATGAGCGCGGACGACGTGTCGGCGCCGTTGAGGAGGAACGCTTCGCCCTGTCCGCCGAAGAGCAGGTTCATCGGTGCGCCGTGCGTCGTGCAGACCTGCGGTTCGTCGTCGGCGCAGCGCTCGCAGCTGCCGCAGCCGGTGAGGCACGCGGCGACGATGCGGTCGCCTTTCTTCAGCGTCTCGACGCCGTCGCCGACGGCCTCGACGACGCCGACCGACTCGTGGCCCATCGGCATTCCCGGCGGGATCTGGTCGAACTCGTCCACGATGTGGATGTCGGAGCCGCAGATCGTCGTGAGCGTCGTGCGGATGAGCGCCTGGCCCGGCCCCGGATCGGGCAGGGCGACTTCGGCGAACGAAACCTTTCCGGGACCTTCTTTTACGCAGGCGCGAACGATCGGCATGGGGCCGCATTCTGAGGACAACGCCGCCCGATAGGAAGGGGACGGGTACAGGATTTCGGCTTCCGCCGGCGTCGCCGTACGGAGCGGCGCCTGGATGTTCGGCCCGCGCCGCCTCGGGTATTCGCGGGTCGCCGGCTCGCGGCTCACTGGTCATTCCGCGCTGCACTGCATAGGGTCGGCCGACGAGCCGGCCAGCGTCCGGCCGTTCTCGAGGTCGCGCCGCCTCTCCTGCAGCGCGTAGCGAGCCATGCACGCCGTCCGAGGATCCCGATGTCGAAAAAAGATGATTCCGTGAGGCGGCCTGCCAAGGGTCCGCGTATCGGGCTCGCCCAGATCGCTCCCGCGCTCGGCGATGCCGAAGCCAACCTGGCGCTTCACCGCGCCGCGATCGAAAAGGCAGCCGCCGACGGCCTCGATCTCCTTGTTTTTCCCGAGCTGAGCCTTGCGGGCTACCGCCTCAAGGACTCGGTACCCGACGTCGGTGTCACGCGTGACGGCGACACGTGGAAGGAGCTCGAGAAGCTCAGCGAGCAGGTCGCGTTCGTTGCCGGCTTCGTCGAGGAAACGCCCGACCACCTCTTCTACAACTCGGCCGGCTACTTCGAGGCCGGCCGCTGCGTGGCCGTTCACCGCAAGACCTATCTTCCCACTTACGGAATGTTCGACGAGCAGCGCTACTTCGCGCGCGGCCGCAACATCGCCGCGTTCGACACGAAGCTCGGCCGCGTCGCGATGCTGATCTGCGAAGACATGCTGCACCCGAGCGCGGTGACGATTGCCGCGTGCGACGGGGCGACGCTCGTCATCGTACCGTCGGCGAGCCCTGCGCGCGGCGTCACCGGCGAAGGCGAGGCCGATGGCAATGCGCGCTCGTGGGAGGGCTACGTCCAGGTGATGGCGCGCTCCTTCGGTCTCTGGGTCGCCTACTGCAACCGCGTCGGCGTCGAAGATGGCGTCTCGTTCTGGGGCGGCTCCGAGATCATCTCGCCGGCCGGCGAGCAGCTCGTGAAGGCCGCTTACTACGACGAGGACTCGGTCAGCGGCGTACTCTCCGACGACGCCGTGCGCCGTCGCCGCATCGTCAATCCCCTCGTGCGCGACGAAGACCTCGACCTTACGATCAACGAGCTTTCGCGCATTCGCGGGCGCGCCGTCGAGAGCACCGATGCCGACGACAAGCCCGTTCGTGCGCGCCGCGATTTCGACGACCGGCCGTCGCGCGATGGCGAGGCGCCGCCGCGTCGCGGGCCTGCGCGCTTCGACCCGCGCGAGCATCGTCCGCCGTCCGGATTCCGGCCGCGCGGACCGTTCCAGGAGCACGGCGGCAAGGGTCCGCGATTCAACGACGGCGACGACGAGCGGCCCCGCTCCGCTCCGCGCGGACGCTTCGGCGGGCCGCCGGGCGGAGACGACGACGCGCCGTCACCGCGCGGACGATTCGGCGGCGCTCCGCGTGGCAGGTTCGGCGACGGGCCTCCGCGGCCGCGCTTCGGCGATGGTCCGCCTCGCGGAAAGTTCGGCGACGGACCGCCGCGAGGAAAGTTCGGCGACGGTCCGCCTCGTGGCAAATTTGGCGACGGCCCGCCTCGTGGAAAGTTCGGAGACGGCCCGGCGCGGCCTCGCTTCGGCGACGGCCCGCCGCGCGGACGTCTTGGCGACGGTCCCCCGCGCGGTCGCTTCGGCGACCGGGATCGCGACGGCGGCCCGCCTCGCCCGGGATTCGGCAAGTCACCGCGAGACGGCGAGCAGCGCGAAGGCGGATTCGGTCCGCCGCGCGGCAAGTTCGGCGCGCCGCGCGATCGGGATCGCGGGCCAGGCGGTTTCAAGCCGCGCTTCGGCGAGTCCGGACCGCGTCCGCGCGAGCGCGAGCGTCCCGATTCGCCGCGCAAGCCGTTCGTGAAGGGCAAACCCCGCGGCCGCAAGGACGACTGAGTGGCACCCGTGAAGAGGAAGTCCGACGCTGGCGAGAAAGACGCCGCGAAGCAGCCGAAGCCTCGCAGGAGCGTGGCTGCGAAGGCGGACGACGCACCGAAGCGCGTGAAGAAGGACGCGGCGAAGAAGCCTGCGGCGAAAGCGCCGAAATCCGCGAGCGCTGCGAAAGCCGCCGAGCCGGCGAAAGCTGCCAAGCCAGAGAAGGCTGCCAAGCCGGCGAAGGAAGCCGGCGAGGCGAAGGCAGCGAAAGCGTCGAAGGAAGCAAAGCCGGTCCAGGAGACCGGCTCCGCGAAGAAAGAGAAGCCCGCCAAAGCTGCGAAGTCGCGCGAACGCACCGCGGCCGGTTCCGACTCGGGGGCTTCCTCGAACGGCGCCGCCCCGTCTTCCGATGCCGCGTCGCCCACCGCGCGTGCGATGGCCGGCCCGCCATTCCCCGAGACCGAATACGCCGTCGTCGAGAAGCTCCTCGTCGGGTTCCTCTCGCACGAAGTGAAAAAGGTAGGCGTCACTCGCGCCGTGCTCGGCCTTTCGGGCGGTGTCGATTCCGCCGTTTCCGCGGCGCTCGCCGCGCGCGCGCTCGGCCCCTCGAACGTGCTCGGCGTGATGATGCCCTACCAGTCGTCGAGCCCCGAGAGCCTCGCGGACGCCAACGAAGTCGCCGCGTCGCTCGGCATCGAGACCGTCGTCGTCGAGATCACCGAGCAGGTGGACGCGTACTTCTCGCGCTTCCCCGACGCCTCGCGGCTGCGCCGCGGCAACAAGATGGCGCGCGAGCGCATGACGATCCTCTACGATCACTCGGCCGCCCGCAGCGCCCTCGTGATCGGCACGTCGAACAAGACCGAGCTGCTGCTCGGCTACGGCACGCTCTACGGCGACATGGCTTCGGCGCTCAACCCCATCGGCGACCTCTACAAGTCGCAGGTCTGGGGCCTCGCGCGGCACCTCGCGCTTCCCGCTTCGGTGATCGAGAAAGCGCCGACGGCCGACCTCTGGAGCGGGCAGACCGACGAGACCGAGCTCGGCTTCTCGTACCATGAGGTGGACCGGCTGCTGTACCGCATGATCGACGAGCGCTGCAGCGCTTCCGAGCTTGCCGACCTCGGTTTCGAGCCGGCCTTCGTCGAGCGCATCTCGCGCATGGTGCGCTCGTCGCAGTTCAAGCGTCGCCTGCCGATCATCGCGAAGATTTCCGCGCGCAGCATCGACACCGACTTCCGCTACTCTCGCGACTGGGGGCTCTAGGCCATGGCCGGACGCGGCCAGGACGACGCCGGACGCGGCGATGCGGTTGCCGGAAGGCTGTACGTCGTCGCGACTCCGATCGGCAACATGGGCGACCTGTCGCCGCGCGCGGCCGAGATCCTCGCGAAGGTGGACGTCGTGGCCGCCGAGGACACGCGCGTCACGGGCAAGCTGCTCGCGCGCGTCGATGCGAAGAATCGCATGGTGAGCTACCGCGAGCAGACCGAGCACAAGCTGTCGGCCGATCTCGTCGCCCGCATGCTCGCGGGCGAAAGCGTGGCGCTCGTCTCCGATGCGGGAACGCCGACGATTTCCGATCCCGGCTATCGGCTCGTCCATGCGGCGGCGGAAGCGGGCATCGAAGTCGTGTCGGTGCCTGGGCCGTCCGCGGTGATCGCGCTCGTCTCGGTCTCGGGTCTTCCGACCGACCGATTTCGCTTCGAAGGATTTCCTCCGCCGCGTCCCGCTGCCCGGCGCCGACTGCTCGAGTCCCTGCGCGGTGCGGGCTCGACCGTGGTGTTCTACGAATCGCCGCACCGGGTCGTCGAGTTCCTGCGCGAGGTGGCCGAGGCGCTCGGCGATCCGCGCGTCGCAGCGGGACGAGAGCTCACCAAGATGCACGAGGAAGTGCTGCGCGGATCCGCGACGGAAGTCGCCGCGCATTTCGAAGGCCGCGAGCCGCGCGGCGAGTTCGTCGTCGCGATCCACGTTCCGGAAGAAGAGAGCGAGCTCGTGGGCGAGGAGCTCGCGCGCGAGGTCGAAGCGCTGGCGGCCGAAGGCCTCGGTGCGAAAGAAATAGCCGCGCGCCTCAAGAGCCGCGGTGCGCATCGCCGGGACGTTTACGCGGCGTTGCGCGCGAGCGAGGACGAGGAGTCTTGACGGCGCCCGTCTTCGAGGGCGATGCGCGACGAGTCCGAGGTTTGTTGCCGACTTGCGCGTGCAACGACAGACCGACGGCCTTGACGACTTTCAGGATCGTATCGAAATCCGGGCTGCGCTCCCCGGAAAGCGCTTTGTAAAGACTCTCACGCGACAGGCCCGACTCCCGCGCGACTTCCGTCATTCCCTTCGCTCTTGCGACATCGCCGAGAGCCCTGGCGATGAACGCCGCATCGCCATCAGCCTCCTCGAGGCAGGCTTCGAGATAGAAGGCCATGTCCTTCGGTGTCTTGAGGTACTCCGTGACGTCCCACTTTCTGGTCGGTAGCCTGCTCATTGTCGGTCTCAGTATTCCTTGGCCAGGCGCTGGGCCATCCGGATGTCGGCCTGCTGGCTGTTCTTGTCGCCACCTCCGAGCAAGACGACCAGCGCCTCTCCACGGCGAATGAAGTACACCCGATAACCCGGTCCGAAATGAATTCGCAGTTCCGAAACGCCTTCGCCGACAGAGGCGTGGTCTCCGAAGTATCCCAGTTCGAGCATGCGAAGCCTCGCCAGGATGCGAGCGCTGCCGCGCTCGTCGCGCAGCCGGTTCAGCCATCGCGCGAACGCGTCAGTCTGCCGTATCTCGATCACGGCCGACTGTATCCGTGTGGCTACAGACGGTCAATTCCATCCATGGCATGAGGTGGGCGACCGGGCGCCCGGCTCGCGTGCTCGCGAAACAGCCGTACGCTGCGATCCTCCGCGCGCGTGAACAGCACGAGGCGCGAGAGACTCACACGCGGCCGTGCAAGGTCGATGCTTCGAGCCCACGCGACGGCGTCCTTCTGCTGCTGAGGCGAAGCGCGGCGGCCGGGTCTCGCGATCGTCACGTGCGGAAGCGGGGGCCGAGAGTCGGAGCGCGCTCCCGCGCGCTCGCACATCGCGTCGCGCACCGTGAGGATCGCGTCGCCGAGCGCTTGCGCTCCGCTGCCCACGATCGCACTGAGTGCGCTCGGCCGACGAGGGTTTCCCATCGGCCGCACTTCCCCGAGCTCGGCGGCGAACGGGCCGGCCGGCCATCGCGGTGCAAGCTCGAATGCGGCCTCCGCCGCGATGCGGCCGCACGGCCCCAGGAACGCGACCGTCAGGTGGACGTCTTCCGGCGCGAACAACCGCACGGCCTCGGGCGGCGCCGGAACGCGGTGCCACCACGATTCGGTCGGGACGGAAAGCGCGATGAACCAGTTCGCCGGCGCGGTCACGTCGCCGCTAGGGACAATTCGATCCGCCGGGGGCGTCGAACGGCGTCACGCCGTCCGGACACATCGGCCGGTGGAGCGAGAACGGCTGGCGTGTCCGCCAGGGACCGGGCAGGCCGAGGACCGAGTTGAGCGACGGCTTGTTGGTCGCGACCATGCAGCCGACTCCGCCGAGGACACCGAATTCGGCGCCCGCTTCGATCGGATCGAGAAAGCATTCGCGCACCTGCACGACGGTGCAGTCGCCGCAGTCTCCGCTGGGACAGGCGAGGTCGTACGCTTCGCAATCGGCATTGTTTCCGCACGCGATCACGCCGCGACCGTTGGCCTGTAGCAGTCCGTTGCAGAAGCGGTCGTCGTTGCTGTCGTCGTCATCGGTGCAGAGGCCTTCGTAGGAAGCGTGGCTGTCGGACCAGCAGAGGCCGTCTTCGCAGGAGTTTGCTCGCCGCGTCGTGCCATCGTGGAGCCCGTCCGTCCGGCACACACCGATTCCCGCTGTCGAGCAATCCGCATCGCTCGTGCATGCGACGGAGTTGTCGAGCGAGCACGAGCTGCACGGGCACGAGCTCGATGTGTAGGGTGCGTCGCAAGGCAGGCTGGCGGCGAGCGAGACGTGCTCGACGGCAAGACGGACCGACTGCGGAGTTCCCTGTCCCGTCAGGTTGAGTCCAGCCAGAGGCGGACAGTCGAAGCTCGTGTTGCCGAACGAGAAATCGACCGCATCGACCGTGCACGCGAGTCCGTCACGCGCGCCGCCTTCGCAGACATTCCCGAGGCAGACCGGACACGGCTGCGCCAGCCCGGTTCCGTAGTAGGTGCGCTGACGAAGTTCGACTTCGAGCTCGGCGGGCCCGTAGGCGGTGCTGATCGATCCGCTCATCGGTGACTCGATCGGCGTGAGGACGCAGTACGGCGTCGAGCTCGCACTCACGTGTACAGGAGGGGAGAGATAGCACTCGCAGCTCCCGCCGGGGTCCGCGCAGTCGGTGTTCGTGCTGCAGGTAACGGATGCATCGCCGCCGCACCGGCAGTGATCGGCGGGAGGCTCCGGCGCGCCGCCGCAGCTCGTGCAGTCGGCGTCGCAGGAGAGCGAGTAGACGGCGGCATCGTACTCGCCGCCGGGGGCGGCGTCGTGATGATGGCCGGTCCATCCGAGGTCGGTTTCCGCTTCGTCGAGATCGTACTCGAAACGCATCGCGATCGAGGACGGACAGACGCCGGGGAGCTCCCAGGCGAGAGCCGCGAGCCCGCCGGCCGCGGATGACACATGCTCTCCGATGGCGCAGTCGGCGATCCCCGCTGCCGTCGTCGCGCACGAGTCGACTTGCGCGGCGCCGTCCGCGCACGCCGATTCGATCTTGAGCAAGGCCTTGTCGATCGCCGCGCCGATCTTCCCGGAGGGATCCGCGGTTGCGCACTCGAAGCCGATGGGGCCTCCGGCCTTGTCGAGCGCGAGCTGGCAGCGCGCGCGTTCACGGAACGTGGTGTCGACGACTTTGCCGAGCGACTTCGCGATCGCGCCGTGGCAGCGCCGCGCATCGCCGTCGAGGGGACCGTCCGGATCGCCGAGTGCCGCTTCGGCGGCGTCCCCGAGTACCCCGTAAAGAAGGGAGGGAAGACAGCTCGACAGCTCGTCCCAGGAATCGATGCCGCTCGTCGGAGGGCCGTCGTCCGAACCGGACCCGGGCGACGGGCAGCGCGCAAACTCGGCGAGCACGGATGCTGCGTCGCTGCATCCGGACTCGATCGTTTCTGCCAGTTTTGCGACGGCCTGCTCGAGCTTGCGGCCCGTGTGGAAGTCGGCTTCGAGCGGGCGGTTGCAGTCCGAACCGCCGATCTCCCCCTGGCGGGCGAGTTTGTGGCACTCCGTCACAGCGCGCTGCGCAGCCCGCACGGCCTTGCCGAACGATTTCACGAGATCCGCGCGGCAGCTCGCCTCGTTCTCGGTGATCTGAGCCCGCGCGGTTCCGGCCGCGACGAGGAGAAGCGGCAGGCAGACGCCGGCAGCTACGAAGAATGGACGGGCGACTGGCAGCATCGAGGACCCCTCGGAACGAAAATTCGCAAACGGATCCCCCGATCCCGCGCGGAGGCTAGGGGATCGCTGGCCTCGAGTCTACGGGGAATCTTCGTGGTCGAATTCGCGTGGCCGGATCCGCGGGGCCGAACCTCCGTCGCCGGTCAGGCGATGACCGGCGGCGCGTCGCCCGCGAAGAAGCGCCGCGGGTTGTCGACGAGCATCGCTTCGACGTCGGCGTCGCTTGCGCCGCCGGCCTTCAGCTTCGGCACGATGTGCTCGAAGAAGTGCGACGGCGTCCACACGGCGAGCATCTCGGCGAAGGCCTCGGTGTTCGGGATCGGCATGCCCCGCCAGCACCACACCGAGTCGTGCGACACGACGACGCGCGAGGCCGCGCCCTTCTTCACCAGCTTCAACAGCGAAGCGATGCGGCTCTCGTCGGGATGCAGCACCTCGAGCCCGAAGCGGTCGAAGCCGAGGTACGAGCCGCCGCGCACGATTTTCATGTGGTAGTCGTGATCGTCGCTGCCGCACGAGTGGCCGACGATGATGCGATGGGCGGGCACGCCCGCGTCGGTGAGGATTTTCTGCTGTTCGTCGCCGAGCACACCGTGGTCGGTGTGCGTGGTGATCGGCGCGCCGGTCTCGACGGAGGCCTTCGCGGCCGCGAGCAGGATCGTGCGCTCGTAGTCGCTGATCGTCGGGCGTCCGGTCGCCACCTTGATGATGCCGGCGCGGATGCCGGTCTCGCCGATGCCGTCCGTGAGCTCGCGGATGAACAGCTCGGCGATCGAGTCGGGGTGCGCGCCCATGTTCGCGCGGAAGCGCCAGTACGAGGCGCCGCCTTCATCCTCCTTGTAGAGGCCGGTCGCGCAGATCACGTGAAAGCCCGTGCGCGCGGCGATCTCGGCGGCGAACTCGACGTCGCGGCCGAGGTCGTTGGGGCAGGGGTCGAGGAGCGTCGTGACGCCGTGGGCCTTGATCTCGGAAATGCGGTCCTCGCAGATGCGGACCATCTCGGCTCGGCGCGGCCCCGGGCGGATCGTGTCCGATTCCCAGCCCGGATAGCCGATCATCATGTGCTCGTGCATCAACGTGCGCCCGAGCTCGGAAACCGCGATCGGCCCCGTGACGGTCTGGATGGTCTTCGCTGCGCTCATCTCGAACTCCAGTCGGAGAGAAAT
>CAYYVZ010000084.1:0-15368 GCA_964475235.1 uncultured Myxococcales bacterium
TGCCGAAACCGCTCACCGCAGATCCGGCCGGCCTCATCTGCGTGACGTTCTCGCACGTCGCGATCCATCTGTCGCCGGAGTTCACGTTCGAGATCGGCTCGGCGATCTTCGGCGTGAAGGCGAGCTACGAAGGCACGACGGGCATCTACCTCGTGACGATGCCGATGACGACGGAGCAGGCCGTCGTACCGGGCCGCGAGACGTTCGGCGAGCCGAAGAAGATCGCCGCCATCGACTTCAAGAAGGAAGGCGACAAGGTCACGAGCGAAGTCACGCGAATGGGCATGACCTACCTCGAGGGCAAGGGCCGCGTGGGCGAGTCGCTCGGCGCGCGCGAGTTCGTCGAATACGGCTTCTGCTACAAGGCGATGCCGGCCTGCGAGAAGACGCGCGCGTTCGACGGCGATCCGCTGCTCGTGCGCCTCGAGTGGCGCCACAAGCACACGGGCGCCTGGAAGCTCGAAGACGCGGAGATCAACCTCTACGACTCGCCCTTCGATCCGGTCGCGGACGTGCCGGTGCGCCGCATCGTCACCGCCGAGTACGAAGAGGGCAGCGCCGAGAGCAACGGACGCGTGCTGCGAAGCGTCCCGGGCGAGTGGCTCGAGCCGTTCCTGCACCAGCGTTACGACGACACGTCCGGCGACGGCACCGAGATCTGACAAACGACGAGCCGCGACAGGTCAACTGTAAGGGTCAAACGTCCCCGACTTTCTGGAGAGCGAATGAAGGACTTCAAGGGTAAGCACGCCGTCATCACCGGCGGCGCGAGCGGGATCGGCTTCGCGATCGGCGAGGCGCTCGCGCGCGAAGGTGCGAAGGTCGTCCTCGCGGACGTGGAGCAGGTCGCGCTGGACGCGGCGGTCGCGAAGCTGAAGGCAGCCGGCGCCGAGGCCATCGGCGTACGCACCGACGTCACGTCGTTCGAGTCGATGCAGGCGCTCGAGAGCAAGGCGCGCGAGACGTACGGCAACGTCCACATCTTCGTCGGCAACGCCGGCGTCGGCGCGCACGAAGACGTCTCGATGTGGGACCTGCCGCTCAACGACTGGCGCTGGTGCATGGCCGTCAACGTCTGGGGCATCATCCACGGCATCAAGGCCTTCGTGCCGAACATGATCGCGCACGGCGAGCACGGCCACGTCGTGAGCACGAGTTCCGGCAACGGCGGCCTCATCCTCGTCCCGTCCACGCCGATCTACTCGGCGACCAAGGCGGCCGTCAGCGCGATCACCGAGAGCCTGCACCTGCAGCTCACGATGCAGGGCTCGAAGATCAACGCGCACGTGCTCTACCCGGGTCCGCACATCGTCTCGTCGAACATCTTCTCCGCGGTGCGCAACCGCCCCGAAGAGTTCCGCCGCGAGGTCGAGCAGGTCGCTCCGCCGATCACGCTCGAGAGCCTCGGCCAGATCTTCGACGCGATGGGACGGAAGCTGGAGACGACGACGCCCGAAGAGGTGGCGGCGCACGCCCTCGACGGGCTGAAGAAGCACTCGTTCTACATCCTGCCGTGGAACGAGGATGGGAAGGCGCGATTCCGCGAGCGCACGAACGGCGTGCTCGAAGGAAAGAATCCGGAGCCGCGGTTCTTCTAGTCGCGGGAGTCGCCGGGCGAGCGACAGCACAAACATGGCGTCTGAAGTTTCCGTGTGTGACAACAACTGCATTGGCTTAGTAGCCTTCGATCAGCGACTGCTTACGCACGGGGTTCCGGGAGCGAGTGGCCGCAAGGAATCTACCGACGTGGTGTTCGAGGACGTCTGTGCTCACCGCGACGACGTGCCGAAGTCTCTGTCGGTGAAGTTCTTCGCGAGAGTGCAGTTCTCTTCGAGAAGTCATGATGCTACGACTGGTCGCCGACCGAATATCAAAGCGACCTCGACGTGCTGGCCAGTCGAGCGCCGTATCCTGCAGGCGCCGGAAGTACTGCTCTCCGAATTCCGGAGTTTCGCAACGTCCGATTCGGAGCGACTGTTTCTTTGACTACGCTTCCTTCCAGCAGCCATCCCCGAGTCGTCAGTGCGATCTGTCGATGCCGTGGAGTACTCGGGACGTTGTGTTTGGGGGGACCGCTCCACCCGAGGCCGTAGCATGCGTACGGACGCCACGGCCTCACCTGTGGGTTACCTCGCAGCCACCTTCCATGGGGGCGCACGTCGCTCTAGAACGGTTGGATCTCGTAGTAGCTTCGCTTCTCGAATGCGGCTTCGCCAGGCCAGACTGCCCAACCTTCCCACGCGGAACCAGTCAGCCGGAGACACCTCGTATGGACCCGAACTCGTGAGTGGTCTCTCTCGATCTCAACAAGATTGTACAACCGAGGTGTAGATTCCGGCCTAGCGTTTTGCGGTGCTCCGAAAGATCCGGCGCCGATAACATGTAGCTTTCTGGCGTGGGTGTAGCCCAGAAGCTCCGCTCTAGATTCGTGAACGTGGCCATGCAGACAGAGCTGAAAATCCGATTGCCGAAGTCGATCCAAGAATGCGATGTCCTGCATGCACTCCGGCCCACTAACCGGGTGATGCCAGATTGCTATCCGGAGACACGTCTCGGGAGAACCGTTATCGCGACGGTGTGCTGCTAGCTGTTCGTTTGCTACCGCTAGGGATCGCTCGAGTGCGCCCGGATGAATGCCAGCTCGCTCAGGGAAAAACTCATCAATCTGCCAGCTCGAGTTTAGTGCGACAAACTGAATTCCGGCTTCCTCAAATAGCAACGAAGTATGCTGATCCTCGAATGATAGAGGGTACTCCAGCTGAAAGAATGGATGGTAAAATGCCTCTGAGAATTCTTTGAATCTAGCTGGGTAGCGGTCCTCGTTGCGAACGGCCAGAGCGCGATCTTGCTCCACGTAGTGTCCGTCTTGGAACGAACGAGTGTCCCCGCCTTTCCAGACCCTCCAATCGTACGGCATGATCCAACCGAGATCGTGGTTGCCGGGTACGAAGATGCACCGTTGCGAACTGAGCTTGAACTCGCGGACCAGGCTCGAGACTAGATCAAACGCCTTCTCGAATTCTTGCTTTGAAGCAGTGCAGGAGATGTCGCCCGAGATGACTAGAAAATCGAGATAATCGACACCTAATCCTTCCTTGGGGTCGCGCAAGTCAGCCTTCAAGGGCTCGAGCATTGCTCGCGGGTCAGAGTCCGCCCCTATGTGAAGGTCGCTAAGGTGGAGTATGCGGTATGGCTCCTTAGAGCGATCCTCGCGTTCAGCTAGTTTCCACTGTTCCTTAGTGAAATAGATCGCGGATCGTTTTTGGTTGTCAATTTTTGTCTTGAGCGCCAGTAGCCTTGCTTCGATTTCGGGATTGTCTGCTCGTGCTTGGTTTGCCCCCGGCAAGATCGTGTGTCGGTATTCGCAAGCCGGGCATAAGACTTCCATTTGCTTGGCAAGTGCCTTCCTCCGGATAAGGTCGCTATCGAAGCGATATCCGAGCGGACATGAAATTGTGAGCTCCTCCGCGATATCTACTCCGTCGGCACGGAGATGTTCTTCAACAAAAACGGTAAAGAGGCTTCGCGCATCCTCGCTGCAGTCTTCACTGAAGTACAGGTCCAGTTTCGCGAAGCCCGCTCTTTTCTTGGAATTACGGATACCGAACACGCCCAGCCCGAGAGAATCAAACTCGGCACGGTCCTCCCAGAGCCGCGGACGGCCGAACGTTCCACTCATCGCCAGACGTGTCACGAGCGATGCATAGATATTGTCGATAGCTCCAGAGAAATCGTAGTAGATGGACGCGTTGTAGGTAGCGTCGTCATCGCTTGTCGATTCGGTGATCGGAAAAAGGGACGGGAAGATAAGAAGCCCCTGATGACGGAAACAAATTCCATGCTGAAGCAAGAGCTGCACGACGCACTCAAGAACTACGCGCTCAGCCAATGGATCGAGCCGGGAGTCGGCACTGATTCCCGGTAGCGCCGATCGATGCGATACAAGTGTTTCTGCTTCCAGGGCGGGCACCAACCTTGGATTGTTGCGGGCGAGAACGATCAACGAACCTGCGTAGCGTTCTACTTCCGGGACCTTGAGGACGAGTGCTCGTTCGCCGGATGCGAGAGTGGTCTCGGCGAGCAGTCCCTGCATCGACAATTGTTGAACGACAAGGTCTACCGCTGCTATGTCGGCCTGCGCCGATTGCGAACGCATAATTCTGCTGACGAGTGCGTCGAACAAGATGACGGCCTCGCCAAGAAGGCTCACTCGTTCTATTTCTTCTCTAATTTTCTGGAAAAGATCGGGGCGCACTGTCCTGCTGAGAAGCGGCCAATTGATTGCCGCGCGAAGCGCTTCTCGAAGTTCGTCGATTCCGCGGTTCGTTCTCGCGCTAGTCTCAATGTACGCGGAGAACCCGCAACTCTCGATGACGCGCTCTATGAAATTGCTGTCGACAAGCTCTGAGGTGTGATCGAGTTTCGTTCCTACCAGGATTTTGATTGCCCGATGCTGGCCTAGCTGCCGATCAAGGCGCTTGTTCCAACCTTCAACTTCCTCAAGGGCGGTCCGACCGCGAGTAGGATCGAACAGGATTAGCGCGACAGTCGTGTCGTGCAGAAATAATTGATGAATGAGTCGATACTCATCTTGGCCCCCCATGTCCCACAGTACCAGCTCCCTTCTTTCGTCGGGCGGCGGTGCCCAAGCTGGGCCAAGCCGATCCACCGAGGTGGGCCAAACCTTCATCCCGTGTGTCGTTCCTTGCTCTTCGTAGCGTCCTTCCGCTAGTCGAAGTGCCAAGCAAGACTTCCCTACATTGCTCTCACCGACTAGAACAATTTTCGCGCTAGTGTATGCGGTCGATGTGTTCGTGGTTTGGTCTTGCAGCTCATTCGCTGATCCGACCCGCCATATGCGAAGTTCGCCAATTCGCGTGCTTTGCGTAGCCAGGATCGGCGCGCATGGATGGAAGGCGACACCGCTGTTCTTCCAGCCTCTGGCCATCTTCTCCTGGGCTCGCGCCAGTTCGCTTCCAGTTTTAGTGCTCCAAATGCGAACAGTTCCGTCGACGGATTTAGAGGTAAGCAATGTTTCATCGGCGCTCAGAGAAACACTGACGACGCGCCCTGTGTGCCCCTCGAGTATTTGGCATGTCGCGACGCGGCCTATTTTTGCAAGAGTGATAGACCCGGTGCTCCAGCCGAGTACGACGATTTGACCGTCGGAAGACCACGCGCAGCAGATGGGCACGTTAGGAACCCCGGGGCGCCGTCCAGCCGGCGTCGGATGCTCCGCCGCCGCAATGTCACCGCCGAAGACAGATTGAACGAAAACGCGCGATTCGCGCTCAGATGAAGCAGTGACGCGCCACTCGGCCGGACCCCAGGATACGAAACTTACTCGATTGCGTTCCGTCTTTCGGACGCGGCCGGAGAGGGGATCCCAATATCGGATCGTTCCACCGGAACAGGTCGCAAGTAGTTCGCCTTCTTGTACCCACGCGAGGCTTTGAACGGCGTTCAGATGTCCCAGCTTCCGGATCTCGTTACCGGATACCACATCCCAAATTCTGACCGTGGTGTCGCGGCTTGCGGACGCAATCTGCTCTCCACCCGGCGACCAAACCACGGAATCCACTCCCGCAGCATGACCGTCCAGTACAGCTAGCAATACTGGAGTTTCCCCCGTCAACCCCCAAACCTGGACTGTGCAATCGTCAGATGGGGTCGCGAGTAGATCTCCATCCGGAGACCAAGCGATCCGGTTGATCGGAGATTGATGAGCAAAGAACTGTTGCTGAAAGCGAATTCCCGAAGTCTGGTTGTAGGTTTCCGCGTTCGAGTTGCGCCAGACGTTTCTGATTCGGCCGACTTGCTCCAGAGAATCCTTCAGGTGTGAACCAGAACGTGTCTGGTCGATGGTAGTCTGTCCGCGTTCCCGAATTCCGGGTTTCGAATTGTCGTCCACGGCCTCTCCTTTCTCGTGACGTGCTCGGCCGACGATGGCCTGCCGCGATTATTCGGGAAGGCGCGGTTCAAGCCAGCTGCCGCTGGTGACTTCACACACTGGCTCGAAATGATCGTTCCTCATTGGCTCTGAACGACGGGGTCGCTAAGCCCGTGGGGCTAGATCCGCACCGCTCTCCCGAGCACTGGGGGTGGATCCGGCCGTTCGAGCTATTGCCGATGGTGGGCTTAGCCGTTAGTGGCGTGCCTACGAGGTGGATCGGAACCTAGGCTCGAAATCGTGTCAGACTCGAAGACCGTCGACTTGCGTGAACCGATCGATCTCGCGTGACGGCGGAGTCGGCCACGCCTTGATGCGGAAGCGGACGTCGCGTATCCGACGAGCGTGATAGCGCCCGTGCATCGGCTACTCCGGGTGGGCCACTTTGCCTCAATGGCGCTGGCCGGATTCGTGCTGATGGGGATGCCTTCGGTGACCTCCGGCGCACTTGACGACGCTTCGCACGACCAAGTGAAAGCACTGAAGGTCGTCCCCGATCCGCAGCGCAAGGTCGGCGAGGTCAGACTCCTCGCACGAGGCAGCGCCGTCGTCGTGCAGACCCTGCTCTCGACCAAGCTGCTCGAACGCGTGACCGGCGAGATCCGCAAGAAGGAAGAGGACAACTGGCCGGCGGGTGACCCGTCGCGCGAGGCCTATCTCGCGGCACTCGACCGAACGCGCGCAGCCGTCGAGAAACGCGACGTCGGCGCCGCCTGGAAGGATCGTCGCCGCCGGCTTTTCATCGAGTTCGCGGCCGACGAAACGAGCGCCGCGGTTTTCCTCGGGACGTTCCGCTACACGGACGAACGGTCTTCGACGATCGAGCGCGAAGTGCTCGAGACGCTCGAGCTTCCGCGCAGCTACGTGCTGCGCAACATGAGGCTCATCCTCGCGGACTCGTTCAAGGTGGCCGAGAGCGAAGTCGACGGCATCGGCCCCCTCGGGCCGGCTTCGGCTCCGACAGGAGCCGCCCCATTGCCTCCGACAGGAGCTGCGACATCGGCTCCGAAAGGAGCCGCAGATTGACCGCCGACCTGCTGCGCCGCCTCTCCGTCCCGATCTTCCTCGTCGCCGGCGTCATCACCGCCTGGCTCGGTTTCCACGCCGCGAGCATCGGCATCGAGCACGACAACGCCTCGCTGCGAACCACCGATCTCGAGGAGCTCCGTACCTACACCGCCTTCCGGGAAGCCTTCGGCAACGACGAGGACGTCCTCCTTGCGATCGCGCATCCGAAGCTTCTCGACCCTGACGGTCTCACGCTCGTCGCCGGCCTGACGAAGGACATTGCCGCGATGGACGGTGTCGCTGGCGTATGGAGCCTGGCGACCGCCGAAGAGCTCGTCGAAGGCGAGCTCGGCACCGAACCGAAGCCGCTGCTTTCGCCGCCGTGGGATGCCCCCGACTTCCGCGCACGCGCCGAGGCGGCGCTCGCGCGCAACCCCGACTTCGACGGCTGGCTCGTCTCGCGGGATCGCCGCGTCGCCGGCATCGTCGTCGCGATCGAAGACCGGCCCGGCGACACCGAGTACCGCACGCACCTCGTCGGCCGGCTTCGCTCGCTTGCGCCGCGAATCGCCGAGGCCGGCGGCGAGCTCCATCTGACCGGCGTACCGGTCCAGAAGATCGATGTCTCCGACTACGTGGACCGCGACCAGCGCTTGCTGCTTCCCGCTGCGGTCCTCGTGCTCGGCATCACGCTCGCGCTCTTTTTCCGTCACCTCTCCGGCGTCCTCGTTCCGGTCGCCGTCGCGGGCATCACCGTGGCTTGGACGGTGGGCCTGTACGCCGTGACCGGCCACGCGACCAATGCCATCACCGCGCTTCTGCCGCCCGTGTTGCTCGTGATTGCGCTCGCGACAACCGTGCACGTCTACGATGCGTGGCTCGAAGACCGCGAGGGTGGGGCGGGAGACGACGGCTACGAAAGAGCGACGCGCGCGGTACGCGCGGTGTTCGTGCCGGGCCTGCTCTGCGCCGTCACGACCGCGCAAGGGTTTCTCTCGCTCACGATCGGCGACCTGCCGGCCGTGCGGCAGTTCGGAATGTTCGCAGCCTTCGGCAGCGTTGCCGCGTTCGCCGTCGCGATGGCCGTCGTTCCTGCGGCGCTTGCCCACGTGCGGCCTCCGCCGAAAAGGCGCGACGATGCGCACGGCTGGACGCGGCGCCTGCTCGACTCGTCGTCGAGCCTCGCCACGCGGCGCCCCGGCGCAGTCCTGCTCGTGTTCGCCGCTGTCACGCTCGTGGCGACGGCCGGCATCCCGCTGCTCCGGACCAACACGGACCTCGTCGGCTTCCTGCGCGCCGACGCGCCGCTTCGCATCGACACCGAATGGATCGACGCGAACCTCGGCGGCACGCTCCCGCTCGACTTCCTGATCCGCCGCAACGACGGAAGTCCTGTCGCCGATCTCGCGACCGTGAAAGCGCTCGACGAGATCGAGCGGCGCACGAGGGCGCGCGACCACGTCGCCGGCACGACGAGCGTGCTGACACTGCTGCGACAGGTGCACCGCGCCGAGGCGAAGAGCGGCAAGCTCGAGCTGCCGAGCGACGCCGAGTCCCTTCAGGAAGAGCTCGATCTTCTCGACGAGAGCGGCCACGCGCTCGTCAAGCGCTTCGCTGCGGCCGAGATGACGGCGCTTCGCCTCACGGTGCGGCTCCGCTCCGTCGGCAGCGCAATCTCCGGCCCTCTCGTGAAAGCGATTCGCGAGGACGCCGCGGAGCTCCTGCCGCCCGGCGTCGAGCTGCTGCCGACGGGAACGCTCTGGGAAGTCGTCCGCGACTCGGACAGCCTCGTCCGGAACCAGGTGCTGAGCTTCGCGAGCGCGATCGTGCTCGTCGTGGCGGCGATCGGGCTGCTGCTGCGCTCGGTTGCGTTCACGTTCGTCGCGATGATCCCGAACGTGATGCCGATCCTGTGGACGGGCGGCCTCATGGGCTACGCGGGGATCGACCTCAGCACGGGCACGGCGATGATCGCGTCCGCCGTGCTCGGCCTCGTCGTGGACGACACCATCCACTACCTGTCCTACTACCGGCGCGTGTACGACGGCGACGCGATCGCGGCGATCCGGCGCACGAGCCTCGCGGTGGGCGCGCCCGTAACCGTGGCGTCGACGAGCCTCGTGCTCGGCTTCTGGGTCGGCGCGCTCGGCAGCTTCCTGCCGACGATCTACTTCTCGCTGCTGACGGGCCTTACGATGATCACCGGCGTGCTCTGCGACCTGCTCGTGCTTCCCGCCAGCCTCGTCCTGCTCGACCGGATGGGACGGCGCAGCGCGTAGGAGCCGCGAGCTGGCGAGCGGCGAGTCCAGTTCCTTTGAGAAAGGCGCGCAGCGCGCGCCGATTCCAGTGGCTATCGAGAAGGGTATCCCGGAGCGGAACCTGCTACACTCGCGGCTTGCTGCGGACCGATGCGCGACTAGACTCCGCCGTCCTCCGCGAATGCCCATGACGGAAAACCCTCGACCGACGAGCGAACAGGCGATCGCCGCAGGCGCAAAGCCGCAGGCTGCGCGTGCTTCGACTCCGCGCGTCGTGATCCTCGGCGCCGGTGCGTCCGGCCTCTGCATGGCCATCGCCCTCAAGAAGGCGGGCATCGACAGTTTCACGATCATCGAGAAATCGGACGGCGTCGGCGGCACCTGGCGCGACAACACCTACCCGGGTGCGGGCTGCGACGTTCCTTCTCATCTGTACTCGTTCTCGTTCGCGCCGAATCCCGAGTGGACCCACGCATACTCGCTGCAGCCCGAGATCCTCGAGTATTTCGAACGCTGCGCGCGCGACTTCGACCTCGTGCCCCATTGCCGCTTCCGCACCGAGCTCGAGTGCGCGGAGTACGACGAGGCAAACGCGCTCTGGCGCCTGCGCACGACGGACGGCGAGGAGATCGCGGCCGAAGTCCTCGTCAGCGGCGTCGGCCAGCTCAACCGGCCGATGTATCCGCGGCTTCCCGGCCTCGAGACGTTCCGCGGCAAGACGTTCCACTCGGCGCGCTGGGACCACGGCTACGACCTGGCGGGCAAGCGCGTCGGCGTGATCGGCAACGGCGCGAGCGCGCTGCAGTTCATTCCGAAGATCGCGCCGGTGGTCGGCAAGCTGTCCGTCTTCCAGCGCAGCAACAACTGGGTGGTCCCGCGCGGCGACCGCGCGTACACCGAGCGCGAGAAGTCGCGGTTCCGCCGATCGAAGTGGCTGCGCCTGCTGCACCGCGGCCTCATCTATTTCCTGCTCGAGAACAACTTCTTCGCGTTCCGGCCGAACACCTTCATGGCGAAGGTGATGGAACGGCGTGCGCGCAAGCTGCTCGCCGAGCAGGTGCCCGACCCGGTGCTGCGCGAAAAGCTGACGCCCGACTATCCGATCGGCTGCAAGCGGATCCTGATCGGCGACGACTACTACCCGGCCCTCGTGCGCGACAACGTCGAGGTCGTGACCGACACGATCGCCAAGGTGACCGAGAACGGCATCCTGACGATGGACGGCCGCGAGCATCCGCTCGACGCGATCATCTACGCGACCGGGTTCGTCACCACGTCGTTCCTCGCGCCGATGAAGCTCACGGGCCGTTACGGCATCCGCCTCGAGGATGCGTGGAAGGAAGGCGCGGAGGCCTACCTCGGCGTCGCGGTCGCGGGCTTCCCGAACTTCTTCATGCTCTACGGCCCGAACACGAACCTCGGGCACAACTCGATCATTTTCATGATCGAGTGCCAGGTGGGTTACGTCGCGGCCTGCATCGAGGAGATGCGCAGGCGAGGACTCCGGTCCCTCGACGTCAAGCCGATCGAACAGGCCAGGTTCAACCAGGAGCTGCAGCGCGGGCTCGCCAGGTCCGTCTGGGCGACGGGCTGCACGAGCTGGTACAAGACCGACGGCGGCAAGATCACCAACAACTGGTCGGACTTCACCGTTCGCTACTGGTGGCGCACGCGGCGTCCGAAGCTCGCGGCGTTCGACGTCGAAACCTGAGAGCCGCGAAAGCTCGCGGCAAAGACGCATTGCCGCCGGGTTCCGCGGCCGCGGTCCGTACTCACAGGCTCATTCCTGTCCGAAGCGATCGGCGGGATACGTCGGGAAGACGCTTTCGAGCTCGTCGAGCTGCGTGCCCGAGTGCACCGGGTAGCCGCGAACGTAGCACGCGTGTGCGAGCAGGTGCGTGGCGCCGGGCGTCGTGAGCATCTGGAACACGATGGCCGCCAGCGCCCTCACCGTCACGAACGGGTCCGAAACGGCGAAGTGCAGGGCCGGGGCGAGGATGAGCAGCGCTACGCCGAGCGTGCCGGCCTTGCCTGCCGCGTGCATGCGGCAGTAGACGTCCGGCAAGCGCACGAGCCCGATCCCCGTGATGAGCATCAGGAACGTTCCCGCGATCATGCACGCCGCGACGAGAAGATCCGCGACCATGGCGGCGGACGCTTCCATCAGAAGATGCGCC
Organism: uncultured Myxococcales bacterium; assembly: GCA_964475235.1. GTDB lineage: Bacteria > Desulfobacterota > Binatia > UBA1149 > CAITLU01 > DATNBU01. Next base: position 11,394 of record CAYYVZ010000084.1, read on the forward strand.
CCTGCGCGAGATAGCGGGCGATGGCGGCGGAGCCGAGAAACCCGATCAAAGTAAGGATCCAGACCGCGTCGAAGTAGAGCGCCGAGTCCCATCGCACGGAAAGGACGCAGATCATTCCGACCACGATCGTCGAAAGCGCATCGGCGGCGACGGCGCGATCGGCGGCCCCCGGGCCGCTGACGACGCGGTAGAGGGCCAGCGCCGCGCTCACGAAGAGAACGACGAGGCAGGAGTCGGCCACCACGGCGACCATCTCGCTCATGCGACGCCTCCGTTCCGGTCGCCGCGTGTCCACCGCAGCACGTTCGCCTCGAGGACCCGCTTGGTCGCGCTGCACAGCTCCTGCGGGTCGTCTCCGACGTCGATCGCGTGCATGACCAGCAGGTTGCGGTCCGGATCCACGTGGACGGTGATCGTCCCCGGCGTCAGCGTGATGGAGTTGGCGAAGACGGTGACTTCGAGATCGGTGTCGGCCTCCAGCGGCATCGCGACGAAGCCGGAACGCAGGCGGTCCATCGGCCCGAGCACCAACTTTACGACGGCCCACGTGGCGAGGCAGATCTCGCGCGCGAGGATCACGATGAACGAGGCGAAGGCGACGGCGCGACGCATCGTCATCGGGCTCCCGGAAGCCCGGCCGCGTCGCCGAGCACTGCGCGCACATAGGCATCGGGCTGCACGAGGTCGGCGGCCGTCGCGTCCGCCAGTCGCAGGAGGGGCTCGGCCCAGACGCCGAGCACGATCGTCGTCGCGACGAGCACGCCCGCCGGCGCCGCCATCGCGAACGTGCTCCGCGTCGCGGTGCCTTCTCCCGGCGAGCCCCAGAATGCGTAGGACCAGATCTTCATCATCGACGTGATGGTGAGGAACCCGGTCGCGATCGCGACAGAGACGACGACCCAGTTTCCGCCCTCGAGCCCGGCGCGCACGAGCAGCAGCTTGCTGAGGAAGCCGGAGAAAGGCGGCATGCCCGCGAGGGATACCGCCGACACGAAGAACATGGCGGCAACGGCCGGTGCGAGGACCATGGCTCCTCCCATCTGCTTGAGACCCCGTCTCCCCGTCACGTGTTCGGCAAGATCGCCGAGCAGGAAGAGACTCGACTTCACCACGATGTGGTGGACGATGTAGAAGACCGTCCCCGCCGTCGCCATGCGCGCCAGTGCGGGATTCGCGGTGAGCCCCACGCCCATCACCATGTAGCCGACCTGGCTGATGACGTGCCAGGACAGGATGCGGCGGATGTCCCACTGACAGACCGCCCCGAGCACGCCGAGGATCATCGTGAAGCCCGACATCACGAGCAGTGTCTGCGTGACGATCTCGTTGCCCTCCTGGCGGAACGTCATCACGAAGACGCGCAACAGCGAGTAGACGCCCACCTTGGTCATCAGTCCGGCGAAGAAGCCGTTCACGCCGGCCGGGACGACCGGGTAGGAGTCCGGAAGCCAGAAGAACACGGGGAACACCGCGGCCTTCAGCGCGAAGACGAGCATCAGCACCATCGACGCCGTCGTCACGATCGCGGCGCGCTCGCCCGTCAGTCCGGTGGTGTAGCGCGCGAGGTCGGCCATGTTGAGCGTGCCGGTCGTGGCGTAGACGAGTGCGAGGCCCGCGACGAACAGCGTGCCGCCGAGGAGGTTCACGGCCACGTACATGAGGGTCTGGCGTACCTGCGCGCGCGAGGCTCCGACCATCATCACGCCGTAGGATCCGATCAGCATCACTTCGTAGGCGACGAACATGTTGAACAGGTCGCCGGTCAGGAAGGACCAGTTGACGCCGAGCAGCGCGATCTGGAACAGCGGATGGAAGAAGTACTTCTCCTGGGCTGCCGTGACGGTCGAAAGACTGTAGACGAGCGCGATGGCGCCGATCGACGTCGACAGGCACAGCATGATGCAGGAGAGGCGGTCGGCGACGAAGCTGATGCCGTACGGCGCGGCGTGGCCGCCCATCATCGAGACCTGGATTCCTCCTGCGTCCACCTGGCCGAGCACGACGAAGGACCAGACGGCGAGCGCAGTGGTGGACGCGACGCCGATCGCGCGCTCCGCGCGAGGCCTGCCGTTGACCATGGCCTGGACGAGCGCGGTCACGAAGGGAACGAGCAGGAAGAGGACGATGTCGTTCATCTGCCCTCCTCGAACCCCGCCGGCGGCAGCCGGTCGGGATTGTCTGTCCCGTGGTCGCGGTAGACGACGTAGCAGATGCTCAGGAAGAGAGCGCCGACCGCAAAGTTGATGACGATGGCCGTGAGGATGATGTCGGGCGGGAGCGGATCCATGAGCCCGGCCGTGTCGGCCGCATCCTGGACGAACGGAGCGCGGCTCGCGATCGAGTAGCCCCCCGCGGCGATCATGAGCAGGTTGACGCCGTTCGAAAGGAGACCGAAGCCGATCACCATTCGAACCAGATTCGGGCGCAGCAGGCTGTACGTCCCGCCTGCGAACAGAATCCCGATGACGATGGCGAGAGGCAGCTCCATCGTCAGCGGTGCTCCTGTCCGAGCTCGACGAAGATCGTCATGAGCGTGCCGGTCACGATCAGCATGACCCCGAAGTCGAAGAACACGGCAGTGGGCAGGTGGAGAGGACCGACGTCGAGGAACGTGTTGTCCATGAATGCCTGACCGCCGAGGAACGGAACGATGCCGTTGGCGACCGAGATCGAGAGACCCACGACCGAGAGCTTCCACCACGGTCGCGATTCGGCCCAGGCGGTTCCGTAAGCCAGAAGCGACATCGCTCCCGCTGCAGCGAGCAGCACCCCGGCGATGAATCCGCCGCCCGGGAGATCGTGTCCCTGCCAGAACACGCGCAGCGCCACGACCACGGTCAGCGGCACGGCGTACTGGCACACGGTGCGAAGGATGGGCGAGCTGCCGGTCATGCGGTCCTCCGGCGAGCACGCAGCAACCCGTAGATGCAGAGCCCGCAGACGACGAGCACGGTGATCTCGCCGGTCGTGTCGAGGGCTCGAAGGTCCACGATGATGACGTTGACGGAATTGGATCCGCCGCCGTCGGTGACGCTGCGCGACAGCAGTCCTCCGGGTCGTGTCGCGACGTTGTCGAGCTCGCGCAGGCCCGGCGACATCGCCAGCAGGAGGAGCACGGTGACGCAGAGACCGACCGCGCCGGCGACGGCAGCGTTGAGGAGCCTGGCCGCCCCGGAGAGGTCCGGAAGGCGGAATGGCGGAAGGTGGACGAGCACGAGCAGGAGAAAGATCGTCGAGACCGTTTCGATGAGGACCTGGGTGAGAAGGATGTCGGGGGAGCGATAGATCACGAAGACCATCGCGACCAGAAAGCCCACCATCGTCGTCGTGATCGCGGCGGCCAGCCGTGTGCGCGCGAGAACGGCAGCCACGGTCGTGACGCCGAGCATCGCGCAGCAGGCGAGGCCCTGCCACGGCAGCTCGCGGAGGCTTACGTCGATGCGCCGGTAGGAAAGCCCCGTCGATTCGAGCGCGATCGTAACCAGCACTGGCAGCGCGAACAGGGTCACGCCGAGGTACCAGCGGAGCGAGCCGTTCTCCCACCGGCTGCTGTACGCCGAGCCGAGCTCCATGGCTCCGGCGACGAAAGCGTCCCAGAGGTCTTCGGCCGGAGGCAGCGCGCGCATGCGGCCGGCGAGCGCGGACAGGCGAGGCCGGATCGCGACGATGACGGCGGCGAGTGCAAGTGCCACGAGCGAGCACGCGAGCGCAGGGCCGGCGTGCGGGATCGAGGACAGCTCGAGGGGACCGCCCGGCTGGGAAGAGTACGAGCCGAGGATGTCGAGCGTCGCCGGTGCGGCGGCGCACAGGCCCAGCACGAGAGCGCCTCCGGCCAGCACGGCCGGCGACAGCACGAGCGCGGCGTCGGAAGAACGATGCGCCTCGTGCGCGTCCTGCGCGTCCGTGCGGTGCGAAGACTCCGCGCCGCGCGACGCCCCAAAGAAAATCCCCGACGTCAGTCGCCAGGCGGCAGCA
>CAYYVZ010000085.1:0-9392 GCA_964475235.1 uncultured Myxococcales bacterium
GCGACACCACGACGGGGGCGCTGACACCGAAGCCCGGGCTTGCGAGCTGCATCAGCCACACCGGGTCCGGCGGCACGTGTGTGGACGGCCGCGGCCTCACGTCGCCGCGGGGTGTGGTGGTGAGCTCGGACGGCCTTGCCGTCTACGTCGCGCTGGAGGACAGCGACGGCGTCGCGGTGTTCCAGCGCGACCCGATGACCGGGGCGCTCGTGCAGCCTCCCGGCACGGCCGGCTGTGCGAACATTTCCATGAGCGACGGCTGTGCCGGCGCCGTCGGCATGCTGGACTCCCTCGGCCTCACTGCGAGCGACGACGGAAGGAACGTGTACGTTGGCGGCCACGGAAACGATGCCATCGCGGTCTTCGATCGTGTCGCTTGTCCGCCGACCACCACGACGACGACGGTCACGACGACCACGACGACCGACACCACCACCACCACGTCCACCACGTCGACGACGACCACGACGCTGCCCGATCCGACCACCACGACGACGCTGCCCGGCCAGCCCACCGCGTGCGGTGCCGTCCCGCTCCCGCTCTGCCGTGACCAGGCGGGCGTAGCGCGCCTGCGTATGCGCGACATGGGAAGGCCGGTTTCGCCGACGGTCGAGTTCGTATGGAAGCTCGGAGAGATGACGGCGGTGGAAGCGCTCGGAGACCCGACCGCATCGACGGGCTACTCGCTGTGCGTCTATGCCGCTGGTGCGCGCGTGCTCGACCTGTCGGTTCCGCCGGGCCCGCGCTGGACGGCGGGAACGGAGCGGCGCTTCCGCTACTACGACAACACGGCCTCCGCCGACGGTGTGAGACGGCTCGTCCTGCAGGCGGGACCCACGGGCGAAGCCAAGGTGCGCGTGCGGGCGCGCGGCGTGAACGTCGATTTCCCGACCCTTCCGCTCACGGCGCCGCTGGTCGTGCAGCTCGTCGGCGACGACGGTGGCGGGCTCGAATGCTGGGAGGCCGCGTTCCCGACGCTCGGTACGAACACCGAGATCAAGGTGGAGGCGGAGCAGTAGCCGGCGTCGGGCCGTCGCGGGTTCAAGCCGTGGGGGCGTCAGGCCCTCAAGCGTGGATGCCCCACCGCTCCGCCGCGTCGTCGTCGTCCAGGCGCCACACGCGGCGATGGATCTCTTCGAACGCGTCGATGTCGTTCAGGATGATGCGCCGCGCTTTCGCGTCGGCCGCATCGGGCCCGCCCGCGAGCACCTTCTCGAGGATCACGCGCCGCGACTCGCGGATTGCCGACTTCACGCGCCGCCGTCCGCCCATGGTGCAGCGGTGCACCGCGTGCATGGCGGGATCGGCCACGGCGAGGGCGAAGCCGTCCTGCCACGCAGTCGGCCACGCCGCTGCCAGGGACTTCGATTCCTCGAACCTCGCGTCGAGGTCCGTGAGCTCCTGGGGCGGTTCGACCTCCTCCGGGATCACGAACAGGCCGAGGCGCCGCGCGCGGTCGCCGAGCTCGATCTTGCTCACGAGCACGGAGACGGGAATCGAGACGATGAGAGCACCGACGACTGGCATGACCCACCAGAAGTAATCCGGGCTCAACCGGTAAAGCAGCCCGGCCCACACGCACGCGAACAGCGTGTCGCCGCCGTGGTGCGTGATGGCTTCGCGCCACGTCGTCTCGGCGTCTTCGCGCGGCTGCGACTTCCAGCCGACGGTGCGTCCCATCAGGTTCGTGATCACGAACCTCGTGTGGAAGAGCATGCGGATCGGCGCCATCAGGCTCGAAAGCACGATTTCGATCGGCACGCTCGCGATCACTCGCGTCGCGCCGCCGAACAGTCGTTGCTGCCCGCGCAGGAAGATCAGGATCACGCTGAGGACTTTCGGCAGGAAGAGGATCACGCCGGTCACCGCGAGCAGCATCATCGCCCAGTCCGGGCGCCACACGGGCCACTGCGGGAAGAGCGTGCGCGAATCGGGAAAATATTCGGGCGCGGTCAGTGCGTAGCGGATCGCTTCCGTCGTGCTCAGCAAGAGGAAGGTGAACCAGAGCAGCGCCGACACGTACGAGAGCGCGCCGTTGAGGAAGAGCGCGCGATGCGCGCCGAACAGGCCCTCGGTAAACAGCAGGCGCACGTGCTGGAGGTTGCCCTGGCACCAGCGACGGTCGCGTTTCATCTCTTCGAGCAGCGACGACGGCGTTTCCTCGAGACTGCCGGGCAGGTCGAATGCGAGCCAGATCGACCAGCCGGCGCGGCCCATGAGCGCGGCCTCGACGAAGTCGTGGCTCAGGATGTCGCCGCCGAGCGGCGGCTTGCCCGGAAGCGGCGGCAGGCCGCAGTGATCCATGAAGGGTTTGATGCGGATGATCGTGTTGTGGCCCCAGTACTGGCCGTCGCCGAGCTGCCAGTAGTGAAGGCCCGCCGTGAACATCGGTCCGTACGCACGCCCGGCAAACTGCTGCACACGTCCGAAGATCGAGCGGCGATACACCGCCGACGGCGCCGTCTGGATCATGCCGGCCGTCGGATTCTTCTCCATGAGCTGGACGAGGCGCTCGAGGGCCTCGCCGCTCATGATCGAGTCGGCGTCGAGCATGATCATGTAGCGGTACTTCCTGCCCCAGCGGCGGCAGAAGTCGGCCACGTTGCCGCTCTTCCTCTTCAGGCGAATCTTGCGGCGGCGGTAGAAGATGCGGCCGAAGCCGCCGGTCTCGCGGCACCAGCGCAGCCACGCCTCTTCCTCGCGGATGCCCGTGCCCGGCGTCGCGCTGTCGCTGATCACGAAGAAATCGAAGCGCGCGCCGCTGCCGGTGCGATCGACGGACTGCTGGATCGCGCGCAGCCCGGCGAAAATGCGCTCGACGGGTTCCTCGCAGATCGGCATCACGATGGCCGTGCGGGCTTCTTCGTCGATCGGCGGATACGTCGCGCCGTCGGCGAGATAAGTGATCTTGAAGCGCTCGACCTTGCGCGTGAGCGTGTAGAAACCGTAGAGAGCCGTCCAGAAGCCGATCGAGATCCAGCCGAACAGCGCGCCGAAGAAAATCACGATCAGCCATTCTATCACGCTGCCGCCTTTCTGGGGCAGGACGTCGAGCATGAAGTTGCTCGCGATCACGCTCGGAATGAGCACGAGCGTGCTGAGGATGCGGCGGCGGCGTGCCGCGCGGCGCGTCCACGGGAGGCCGTGGCGCTGGCGTCTCGCGCCGTCGCCGGGTTTCGTGGCGATCTCTTCGTCCTCCGCGTGAGCGGCTTCGTCGGCGCTGAGCACGTCGGTTTGCGGCCGGAAGAATCGCCGCTCGAGCGTGGCTCGCGGCATGTGGCCGCGCTTGATCGACGGCATCGAGCCGTCGAGCACGGCGGCGTCGCGGTCGTCCGGCGAACCGGCAGCAGCGGCGGCGCGCCAGGCCGTGAACTCGTCGATGCCGTCCTTCGAGGGGATGTCGCCGCCGTGTCGCTCGACGACGATCTCGCGCATGGCGCGGAGCGCTTCCGAGTAGGCGTCGGCGCCGGCTTCCCAGCCCTCGCGCGAGACCGCACGAGCGATCGCTTCGCCGGCAACGAGCACGGCTTCGTCGTCGGAGATGCCGAGGCGGGAAAGATAGAGAACGCAGCGCTGGTGCGCGCGGCGCCAGTCGTGGAGGAGCCGGTTACTTGTAGCTGTCATTTTTACCGGCCGGCGTCCCTAGCGGGCGACCGTGTACGACCACGTCTCGGTGAGTGCGCTGCCTGCCTTGTCGAGATACGCGCGCAACTCGAGCGGCTCGCGCGACGTCGCTTCCACCTCGAAGCCGAGGCGCCAGCCGCCGGTGGCCGGAACCTTGATGACGTACTGCGAGACGACGCGGCCGCGCTCCTCGCCGCCGGCGACGCTCACGACGGCGCGAAGAACGTCGTCGGCCGGAATTTTTTCTAGCTGCTTTCCCTCGAAATCCACGACGAAGCGGTAGTGGCTCGCGGCGCGGCCCGGCTCACGTCGCGTCGCGGTCGCGCGTCCGGCCGGCGGACGCGTCGCATCGTCGCCGTAGGCCGACAGCCGGTAGCCGAACGTGATCGGCTCGGGCATCGGGGGCACCGTGTCGAAGACCCAGAACGCGTTGACGTTGTCGTGGATGTCCTTGTCGGTCGGGATCTCGACGAGCTCGACGCGGCCCGGTCCCCACTGGCCCTTCGGCGTGATCCACGCGCTCGGCCTTTTTTCCTGCAGCGTCTCGAGGTCCTGGTAGTTGCGGAAGTCGCGGTCGCGCTGCAGCAAGCCGAAGCCGCGCGGGTTGGTCATCTGGTAGCTGTGGACCTGGAGGGTCGCCGGGTTCTCGAGAGGACGCCACAGCCATTCCCCCGTGTCCGAGTGGAGCAGCAGGCCGTCGGAGTCGTGGACCTCGGGACGGTAGTTCTCGAAGCAGCGCGTCGAGTTCTCGCCGAACAGGAACATGCTGGTCATGGGCGCGACGCCGAGCTTCTTCGAATCGACGCGCCGGAAGAGGCGCGCCTCGACGTCCACATGGGTCTGCGCGCCGGGGTAGATCACGAAACGGTAGGCGCCCGCGAGGCTCGGGCTGTCGACGAGCGCGTAGACCTGCATGTCGGTCGCGCCCTTGGCGGGTCGCACCAGCCAGAACTCGCGGAACCACGGAAACTCCTCACCCGACGGCGCCGCCGTGTCGATGGCGAGCCCGCGCGCCGAAAGGCCGAAGCCCTGGTCCTTGCCGACCGCGCGGAAGTAGCTCGCGCCGAGGAAGACGATGACCTCGTCCTTGTAGGCCGCGGCCTTGATCGGGTAGTGCAGACGGAATCCCGCGAAACCGAGGTCCTGGGGCACGCGGCTCGCGATCTCGTTCTTGCCGTAATCGAAGTCGCCGGGCGAGAACGTGACGGGCTTGATGCCGGTGCCGTCGACCTCGTTCAGCGCCACGACGCGGTCGTAGTACAGGCCCGGGTGGAAGAACTGCACCTCGAACGGAAGGCTCTTCTCGCGCCAGAGAGCGCGCTCGGGACGGAAGCGGATGTCTCGCCACTGGTCGTAGCTGAGCTGGGAGAGCCAGTCGGGCACCGTCGTGACGGGGTCCTGGTAGGGCTGGGCGGCGAGGGTCTTCGCCTTGTCGGCAACGTCGTCGAGATCGAACGCCGCGGCGCCCGTCGCTCCCGCGGCGAGAAGGAGGGGGACGGCGATCGCCCGCACGAACCGTCCGCGCACGCGGCAGACTGCCGCCCCGCGGGCCGTCCTCAGCCGGCGCCCGATCGATCCTCTTCCCACCATCGAATCCTCCTCTTTGGACGTTCGGCCGAGGCCTCGCCCTTCGGGCGTTCGGCCGAGGCCTCACTCTTCGGGCGTTCGGCCGAGGCCTCACTCTGATGAAGAAGCGCCCTCACGCGGACTGTTGCCGCGTCGTCCCGATACGCTCCGGGCGGCGATTATTGAGGAACCTCGCGCAACTGACAAGGAAACGCGAAGGCAGGACTGGAGCCTTTGCTTCGTCTGAAAACTACCAGGTGCCGTACGGAAATCGGGGACGGTGACCCGACGCCCGTGGACGGGGCCTTTCACCGGCCATCCCCGTGCGCCGGATCACCATCCCCGATTTCCTGCGCATGCGCATTTCAGACGCGGCCGGGTCAGTGTCGGGGGATGGCGGGCTTGTGCCTCGCCCTCAGGTTGAGCGCCTCGACGAAGACCGAGAAGCCCATCGCAAAATAGATGTACCCCTTCGGGATGTGGTGATCGAGGCCGTCGGCGACGAGCGCGGTGCCGATCAGGAGGAGGAAACTGAGCGCGAGCATTTTCACGGTCGGGTGGCGCTCGACGAACTCCCCGATGGCGCCGGCGAAGAACATCATGAAGCCGACGGCAGCCACGACCGCGGTCACCATCACGGCGATCTCGTCGGACATTCCGACAGCGGTAATCACGGAGTCGAGCGAAAAGACCATGTCGAGGATGAGGATCTGGGTGATCACGGACGCGAAGCTCGCATGCCCCCCGGAACCCGTCGCGGCCGCTGCCTCGTCCTCCAGGCGGTGGTGGATCTCGTAGGTGGACTTGGCGATCAGGAAGAGGCCGCCGCCGATGAGAATGAGGTCACGTCCTGAAATTTCATAGCTCAGCAGCGAGAACAGGGGCGCCGTGAGCCGCACGACCCAACTCAGGCCGAACAGAAGGGCGATGCGCATGAGCATCGCCAGCGCGAGGCCGATGCGCCGGGCTTTCGGTCTCTCCTCCGCTGGGAGCTTCCCCGCCAGGATCGACAGGAAGATGACGTTGTCGATGCCGAGGACGATCTCGAGGGCCGTCAGGGTGAGCAGGGCGATCAGCGATTCGGGTTGAAAGAGCCAGTCCATCGTTTGAGTCCTGTTCGAGCGCGAAGCGCGCAGAGTGGTCCAGTTGCCAGGCGGACGCCCGAGGAGCGACCGCTCCCCGCTCATCGATTCGTGGATCGCCCAACGCCGCAGATGGGCCACTCTGCGCGTTCCGCGGGAGGCTCGAGGTACCACGCCCCGCAGGTCGATGCACCGCTCGCTGTTTGAAGGATGACGGGGGCTTCTGTAGTCGGCCTTCACCATGCACGTTCGATCGCTCGCCGGGCTTCTGGCCGGCCTGGTGCTGGCGCCGGCGATGGCGCTGGCGGCGCGTTCGGACGGCATCGAGCCGTCGATCCTCGCGCCCGGACTCATCCAGGCGAACGAGGCGGTCGACCGGCTCGAGCATCTGATCGACGAAGCCGATGCGATCGGCACGGCCCTCTTTCGAATCCACAACGAGTTCGGGGCCCTGCGGTCTGCGATGGCGGCCACCGCGGCGGCTGCCAAAAACGCTCCGCCGGCCAAGGACAAGGGCAAGGCCGAGGACAAACCGAAGGAGCCGCTCAAGGCGGAGCCCGATTGTACGACGCCGTGGCTCATCGACCTCGGGGCGCGCTCGCGCGAATTCGGTCGCAGCTACCGCGACGCCGTGCAGAGCGCGCGAGTGCAGGGCCGGCGCGTCGAGAATCTGACCGTCGAACCGACGGTCCAGCCGCTGATGGATCCGGAGACCAACCATCGCGTGCTGAAGCTGCTCGCGCGCGTGGACGACCTGGTGCGCGGATATCCGGAGGCGGCGTCGTGGCAGGAGCGCTACGTCGAGCCGCTGGTGAAAGGCTGTGAGCTCACGCTCGCGCCCGCGCCGGGTCTATCCGACGGCGCACCGCCTGCGCTCAAGGACCCCGGCTTCACGACTGCGGGCGCGCGCGGCGCCAAACTGGTCGCAGTGCTCGCGTTCGGCGGCGGCTACCTCTGCCCCGGCGCCGTTCCTGCCGCCGGTGTCATGCTGGTGTCGGGAGCGATCTGCTACTCGGCGAGCGAGACCTGCGCCTGTGAGCCCGTCTCGGTCTCGCCCGCCACCGTCCTCGGGCCCGAAGCGAACGCCGGATCGGCGAACTGAAGGCGCTCGCGCGCCTGCACCGCTTCGTCGTGGCGGCCCAGCCGCTCCAGAATGTTCACCTCGAGCGCGATGGCCTCGGCGAGGAAGCGGTCCAGTGCGAGAACGGCACGCACCTCGGCAAGAGCCTGCTGGGGCTCGGTTGCTGCCTTCATTTTGGCGACCAGCAGGCGCGCGTCGTAGTCCGGCATCTTGAGGAGGTCGGGCGGCGCCTCCTTGGGATTCCTGTCGAGCGCCGCGCGGAGTCTGAGCCGTTCGGCCAGACCGTCGCTGCCTGCCAGGGCCGCCTGTTTGGCCGCGTCTTCGAAACGTCCGATGCCGGCGCCGAGGGCGATCGTCATCTGCTTGGCCTCGGTGGACGCGCCCCGCGACTCCAGCTTGGCCAGCAGCTCGAACGCTTCTTCCAGACGACCGTCGCGCAGCCGGAGGGCGATGTGGCGACGCACCGGCTCGGGGTCGTATTCGGCGGCGTCCTCCCAGGCGGCGACGAGTTGCTCGTAGTCGGGCCCGGGGCCGAGCTTGTCGGCGATGCCGACTCGCAGCCTCGCGATTTCGGGGTCCTTGTCGAAGCGATCGGGCAGCTCTTCGAGCAGGGCCTGCGCCTCTTTCGGCATGTCCGTCGCGAGGTAGGTTTCGAGGCGCGGCACGACGAAACGGCTGTCGTCGGGCCAGCGCGCGTCGATGTCGTCCCAGTCCTTGCGGGCCTCGGCCCACTGGCCGGCGCTGGAAGCGGCAGCCGCGCCCGCGACCTCGAATACGAAGCGGCCGGGCGTGGACTTGCGCGCCCGCTCGAAGCCGGTGATCGCCACGCTCTGGCGGCCGGTGTCGAGCGCACGACGGGCGAGGATATAGTGGGCCATCGACAGCGACGGATCGATGAGCACTACGCGCGCGAGCGGGTCGCGGTTGGGGTCGCCGCGCTCCTCGGGATCGACGGGGTCGACGATGCCGTACCAGGAAGCCGCCGCGCGTCCGAGGACGACGACGGCGTAACGGTCCTTCGACAGCGGCTTCGACCACGCTTCGACCATGCCGGCGGGCACGGGTGCGTCGATCTGTCCGGCGGTCCAGACGAGAAGCTCGGTGACGGCGCCTTCGGGCGCTTCGCGAGGTCCGGACGCAGAAGCGCCTTTGCACGGGCCGCTTGCCGGGCAAAGGCGAAGCACGATCTGAACCGTGTCGCGGTCGTACGCGAACGAGAAGCGCGCCGTCCAGTGCCTGGACTCGCCGGTCAGCCAGCGGTCGATGCCGGGCGGCGGGCCATGCAGGCCGTAGTGGGGGACGACGCCCGCGAGGTCGGTCAGGCCCGTTTCGTACAGAGCGATGGCGATGCCGGCTACCTCGGGCGCATAGCGGTGACCGCCGAGCTCCTCGATCGGCTCGATGCGCACGTCGGTCGCGGCGGGATAGACGTCTTCTTCCGCGGGCGTCCAGACTTCGTCGAGTGGGTTTTGCGTCGGAGCGGTGCGGGATCCGCAGCCCGCCACTGCTATAACGACGGCGATGGCGAGCGACGTGACGAAGGAAGAGGGCGGGAAAGAGGAAGGCGCGGCCGCGGCGCCACCGCCCGGGCAGGCGGACAGGCCGGCGCGGGCTGGAAAGAAGAGGAAGCGGTTTCGCCGCACGCGGAACTTCATACGCGGAGTGTTGCTCGTCGGCATCGTGGCGGGCGGGGCGATCGGATTATGGGGCGCTCGCTGGTTCGATGAAAACGTCCTGTCCACTCTGCCCGAGAACCTCGCACACCTTCAAGCGTATCGTCCGCCTTCCAACTGCGTGATCTACGACGCGGCGGGAACGCCCGTCGACGAGTTCTATGTCGAGCGCCGCATCTGGGTTCCGATCAAGAACCTCCCCGATCACGTCTGGCAGGCCTTCGTCGCGGCGGAGGACCGGCGTTTCTTCGCCCACCGCGGTGTCGACCCGGCGGGCATCGTACGCGCGCTCGCCTCGAACTTCATGAAGGGGGGCGTGCGCCAGGGCGGCTCGACCATTACGCAGCAGATCGTCAAGAACCTGCT
>CAYYVZ010000085.1:9402-15328 GCA_964475235.1 uncultured Myxococcales bacterium
GGCAAGGAGCGCAGCTACATCCGCAAGATGCGCGAGGCGGTGCTCGCACTCCGCCTCGAGCGGGAGCTCACCAAGAAGCAGCTCCTCGAGCTCTACATCAACTACGTCTACCTCGGCTCGGGAAACTACGGAGTGGAAGCCGCTTCGCTCGACTACTTCGGCAAGCCGGCCGCCGAGCTCGACGCCGGACAGGCCGCCACGCTCGCCGGCCTGGTGCCGGCGCCGTCGCGCTACTCTCCGCACCGTCATCCCGAAAACGCGATCGCGCGGCGCAGCTATGTGCTCGGGCGCATGGTCGAAGAGGGCTACATCACCCTCGGCGATTCGCGCCGCTATGCCGAAGAGCCCGTCGTGCTGCCCGTCGAGCGCCAGGCGAGAACGAGCGTGGGGCTCGCGTATCTCACCGAGGTGCGCCGCGAGATCCGGCGTCTGTTCGGCAGCACGACGCCGCTGTCGGCAGGCTTTCACGTCTACACGGCGCTCGACCTCGAGACGCAGAAGACTGCCGAGGAATCGGTGCGGGAGGCGCTGCATTCCGTCGACGAACGCCGCGGGCGACGCGGCGTGGTCATGCACGTGCCCGAGTCGCAGCGGCCGGCCTTCCTCGCGCGCGCCTCGGGTCTTCAGCGCATCGGTGTCGCCCCCGATCCCGAGCCGGTGACGGTCCCGAAGACGGAAGAAGAGCGTGCCGCCGAACGCGCGGCCGCCGAGCGCGCCGCGGCGCAGGCCGCGATGCGCGCCGAAGCCGAAAAGGCGAGAGCCGCCGCCGAGAAGTCGTCCGCGAAGAAGAAGGGCGAGAAGGCGCCGAAGCCCGTGGCTCTGCCGCCGCCCGAAATTCCCGACGTCGCCATGCCGAAGCCCGGAGACTGCTTCGAAGTCCTCGTCGGCAAGAAGGCGCTCGACGAGCTCCAGGCCGGCCCGTTCACGTTCTCGCTCGTCAAGGCCGATCGCGAAGCCAAGGTCAGGACGACCGGCGGCGAGAGCCGGCGCGTGCTTTCGGGCTACGCTCGTGCCGGCGACGTGCTACGCGTCTGCTCGGTCGACGAGAAGACGGTGACGCTCGATCCCAAGCCGTGGGCCGAAGGCGCCGCCGTCGTGATGGACAACTCGACGGGCCGCGTACGCGCGCTCGTCGGCGGCTATCACGACGTGCTCGAGGGGTTCGTGCGCGCCACGCAGGCGCGCCGCCAGCCGGGCAGCAGCTTCAAGCCTTTCGTGTACGCGACCGCGCTCAAGTCCGGCAAGAACCAGCTCGACATCGTGCACGATGCGCCGATCTCGCTGCCGGGCGGCAACGGCAAGATCTGGAGCCCTGCGAACTACGAGGACAAGTACTTCGGCAACATTCCGATGCGCAACGCGCTCGCGAAGAGCCTCAACACCGTGGCGGTGCGCTTCACGTACGACCTCGGCCCGCGGCGCGTCGCGGAAACCGCGCGCAGCATGGGCGTGCGCACGCCGATCCGCACCGACATGTCGATTGCGCTCGGCAGCAGCGAGGTGACTCCCATGGACCTCGCGACGGCATACATGACCATCGCCCGCATGGGAGCCCCGGCCGAGCCCGTCATGATCGATTCGATTCGCGATCAGGGCGGCAAGCTCCTCGGCGTGGCCGGCGGCAACGTCGTCGTGGACGGCGAGACGGTGGGCAAGCTTCCGGGTGAGCCGCAGGCGCGCGCGCTGGAGGCCGGCGTCGCCTACGAGCTGGCCGACATGATGCGAGAAGTCGTGAAGTCCGGCACTGCCAAGAAGGCGTACAAGGCGGATCAGGACCGCGCCGGCAAGACCGGAACGACCAACGAGTGCATCGACGCGTGGTTCGTCGGATTCGACGCATCGCACACGACCGCTGTCTGGGTGGGCTCGGACGGCCCCGAGCCGATCGGTCCAAAGGAAACAGGCGGGGTCACTTCCCTGCCGGCCTGGATGAAGATCATGGACAGCCTCGAGACGACGGCGCCGAGCCGCATTCCGGTCCCGGATCAGGCTGTCCTCGTGAACGTGAACGGAAGCTGGTTCGGGTTCCCGCGCGGCAAGGTGCCTGCGAAGTACCTGCCGCGCGAAGCAGCGGGGCGCGAGCCGCTGCCGCGCTTCCCGTCCGAATCATAGGAGCGTCTCCGACACTTCGCCCCCGCATACGAGTCCAACTCGTGGCGATACTCACACGCGGCGAGTGTGCGAGGGCCGCCAAGTGCTTGCGCGGCACCGCACATCCTTTAGAGTTCCTGGTCGTCGGCCGGGGGATGGCCTGCGCCCGGAAGGTCCGGTGCGCTGGAAACGACGTGGGAGGGTTGGTCATGGGTGCGACGAGCTCGAAGCTCGGCTCGGTCAGTGGGTTTACAGAGAACCCCGAACGCGGCGCGAGCGAGCCGCGCCGGCAGTCGCTGCTGGACCGGATTTCGAATCTGTTATCACGCCCCCGCGCCGCCCGGCCGTCGAAGGCCGAGCCCGACACTTCCAAAGCCGAGTTGACGGCGATGCGCGAGCGCATGACGCCGCCGAAGAGCGACGGCGAGGAGACTTCGTTCGCCGTGCGCGAAAGTCGTCATGCGGTCGCGTTCGTCCCGCATGCGACCCGCGCCGTATTCGACGCCCAGTCCAGAGCGCTCCAGGATTTTCCGCTGCCTCGCGAGCGGGTCGATCCCGAATGGAAGCCGGTCATGACTTCGGTGAAGCCGATGGTCGCGGGAGCTTCGTCGCTCGACGAACTCGTAGAGGAAGCCGGCGGCGATCCTTCGGCGCAGCGATTTCCCAGCGACACCTGATGCCCCGCCCGCCGCGGCGGCCGGCGTTACTGCCTGAGATACCAGACGAGCCAGGCCACGAGGTGGATGGCGATGATCGCGCACAGCATCACGAGGTGGTCGTGCTTGCGCGTGAGGTGGCGCAGCATCGACATGGCGAGCAGGGCGCCCGGCCAGCCGCCGATCGCCTCGAGCACGTGCAGCGTCGTGCTGTGAATGCGCCAGCGTTTCGTCTCGGCGCGCTTCTTGTCCACGTAGTAGAACCCGAACGTGATGACGCTCATCACGAGGTACATCTTGATCGGGTTGCCGAGGCGCACGAAGCCGAGACTGTAAAGCAGCAGAAGAGTGAGAAAGAGCACTCCGACGCCGTAGGACACGACAACGGTGTCGGGCAGAGGCAAGGCCTTCAGGCGCACGTTGACGGCCTTGGTGCGGCGCTCGCTGCGATCGATCTGGAACGACACGACGTCGCCTTCGGCAGGACGGCGCACGGCCGGCAGGAATCCCGAGATGTGCACGAAGACGGTGTCGCCGCCTTCCTCGGGCAGGATGAAGCCGAAGCCGCGCTCGTCGGTCCACTTGACGAGGCGGCCGCTCAGCACCTGCTCGTCGATTCGCGGCGCAGCGGCCGGCTTGCCGGACGCGGCAGCGCCTTCGTGTCGCGGGGAAGCCATCGGAAGCGCGAAGCTAACGCGGTCGCCTTGTGCGGGAAAGCCTGCGCCCCGAAGGACGATTCGACGGCTGTTTCCGGCTCTTTTTCCCAATGTTAACGCCGGCTCGGCCTGTCAACCCGGCGGCGATCTCGAGGCCTCGCGCCTTGACGCGCTCGAGCACGGCGGCCATCGGCGGGCTGACCGGGAAGTTCGGCCGGAGCACGAGGCGCACTGCCAGTGGCGCGATGCCGGCGTCCTCCACGACGACGCCGGCGGGATCGACATCGGCCAGCGGCAGCGCGGGTGCCAGGCCGATCCCGCATCCCGTAGCGGCGTACGCGACGAGCAGCGACACGCTCGGCACGTCGATCGTCGACGCGGGCTCGATGCCGTGCCGTTCGAGCCATGCGTCGAGCACGCTCCTTCCGAAGCTGCCCGGAGACAGGCGCAGCACCGGCTCGGTCGCGAGCCTTTCCTCGACCGGTACGGCGGGGTCGCGCCTGGCGGCCACCCACTTCAGCGGCTGCTCGAACAACAGATGCTCGTCGAGCCCGGGGTGCGGGCCCGGCGTGCTCACGATCGCCGCGTCCACCTGGCCGAGCTCGAGCAGCCGCACCGCGTCCTCGGAGTGGGCGGTCGTGATCGCGAACCGAAGGCTTGCCGCGCGTCCATCCGCCGAACTCGTCGCGCCGCGCGACCAGGTGTCGCGCAGCACCGGTGCGAGAAGCTCCTTGCCGAGATAGTCGCTCACGGCCACGCGAACGGTCGTGACGGGCGAGCCCGACATCGATCCGAGCAGGTGGTAGACGGACTCGGCTTCGTCGAAGAGCCGCGTCGCAGGCCCGAGGAACGACTCGCCGGCCGCCGTCAGGCGAATGCCGCGGCCGTCGCGCTCGAACAGCGCGACGCCGAACTCGGACTCGACGCGGCGGAGCTGCTGACTCACGGCCGACGGCGTCTTGAAGAGGGCCTCGGCCGCGCGCGCCACCGAGCCATGCCGCGCGACGGTCATCGCATCGTGAAGGGCCGGGAGCAGGGAAGAGTCGATCATGTAGTAGTTCTTAGCATACTGCTAAGAACGTTTCATTAGACTAAACTTTCCGGATCGTCGATACTCCCGCGATGGGAAAGAGCCTGTTTCAGAAAGTATGGGAGTCGCACACGGTCCGCCCGCTGCCGGGCGGCGGCGTGCAGCTCTTCATCGGCGCCCACCTGATCCACGAAGTCACCAGTCCCCAGGCGTTCGGGATGCTGAGGGACCTCGGCCTCAAGGTGCTGCGCCCGGACCGCACCTTCGCGACCGTCGATCACATCGTGCCCACCGACACACGCGTGCGGCCGTACGCGGACCCTCTCGCCGAAGGCATGATGGTCGCCCTCGAGGACGCCTGCCGGGAGTTCGGCATCCAATTCTTCGGTACGGACAGCGGCAAGCAGGGCATCGTGCACGTGATCGGTCCCGAGCTCGGGATCACTCAGCCCGGCATGACCATCGCGTGCGGGGACTCGCACACTTCGACGCACGGCGCGTTCGGTGCCATCGCTTTCGGCATCGGTACCACGCAGGTGCGAGACGTGCTCGCCACGCAGACGCTCGCGCTCGGGCCGCTCAAGGTCCGTCGCATCGAGGTGAACGGCTCGCTCGGCGCGGGCGTGTACGCCAAGGACATCATCCTGCACATCATCCGCACGCTCGGCGTCAACGGCGGCACCGGCTTCGCGTACGAGTTTGCGGGCTCCGCCATCGAAGCGCTGACGATGGAAGAGCGCATGACGGTCTGCAACATGGCCATCGAGGGCGGGGCGCGGGTCGGGTACGTCAATCCGGACGAGAAGACCTTCGCTTTCCTGAAAGGGCGCGAGTTCGCTCCGAAGGGCGAAGCCTGGGAGCGCGCGCTCGAGTACTGGAAGGGCGTGGCGTCGGATCCCGACGCTTCTTACGACGACGTCGTCGTCATCGATGCGGCCGACATCGCGCCGACGGTCACGTGGGGCATCAACCCCGGCCAGGCGATCGCGGTGACGGAGAACGTTCCTGCCGTTGCCGATGCCGCCGACGCCAGCGAGGCTGCCGGCATTCAGGAGGCCCTCGAGTACATGCAGCTCGAAGGCGGCCGGCCGATCCGCGGCCAGAAAGTGGACGTCTGCTTCATCGGCAGCTGCACGAACGGCCGGTTGTCGGACTTCCGCGAGGTCGCGTCGTTTCTGAAAGGCCGCAAGGTCGCGCCGGGCGTGCGAGCGCTCGCGGTGCCCGGCTCGCAGGACGTCGCGCGCGCGGCGATCGCCGAGGGCCTCGACCGCGTCTTCACGGAAGCGGGCTTCGAGTGGCGCGAGGCCGGCTGCTCGATGTGCCTCGCGATGAACCCCGACAAGCTGATCGGCGACCAGTTCTGCGCGTCGTCGTCGAACCGCAACTTCAAGGGACGCCAGGGCAGCTCGACCGGACGCACCGTGCTGATGAGCCCCGTGATGGTTGCCGCCGCCGCCGTCGAAGGCTGCGTCGCCGACGCCCGCGAGACCTTC